>CANIAA010000092.1 GCA_947465255.1 Flavobacteriales bacterium
AAGTACCGTGATGAACCCACACCCGCTATTCGTGTCGTTCGTGCAAGCTGCTAAAGTGTATCATGAGGTGCACCACGCAAGGTCACATGCGGAAGCGATTTAACCGGGTGAAGTGAGTTGAAAGTTGAAAGTTGAAGGTTGAAAGTTGGCACTCCCTGCTACCCAGCAATCCTACAATCCTGCAATCCTATAATCCTGCAATCCTTGCTGTTGGGGCAAAATACCTTACCGTTCAGTCCTGCTATACACCAATATCCAGAAGCTGAAAAATACAATCCCGGCCTGTACTTCCAGAAATGATTCGAACAGAAAGTTAAGCCCGCAGAGCATCACAAAAAGTTGCGCCGCAGGTTGAGATCTGCCGAGAATCCAGACAGCACCGAGAATAATGAGTAGAACCGTAAGCCCGGGCCACCCAATTTCTGCGCCTGTTTGCAAAAACTGATTGTGTGCATTGAATTGACGCGAAGCTGCATAGCGTTCACCTTGCTGATCGTACAACGAATTGAGTTGAGGCTGTGTATCGCCGGTGCCGGTGCCGAACGGGTTTTCGCAGAGCAGTGACCACGAAGCACTCCAGGTAATCAGTCGCATGGAGGTGCTTGAGGTATGGACGGCAATTACAGTGTCGTTGGCAGTGGCTGAACTTTCGTTGACACGAATGTCTTCTACAGCGGTTTTTACGCGTTCGGAAGTGGCAGGCAATCCCACAATCATCGAGATGAATAGTGCGATAGCAATCGTTGCCGGCAAGGCAATGTGAGCGGTGCGGATCCCACGCTGATAAGCCAAGTATATACTGTAGAAAACAACGATTAGTGTGCACAAGTAGCCTGCTTTCGACGACAATAAAACAATGAATGCAAGCAGCAACGTGATGGCAAGAACATGTAAAAGCTTTCTTCCGGCCACGTATTGGTTGTTCATTCCTTTATGCACCAAAAGAAAGAGTGCCATGGCTTGATAGGTGGCGGCATATGTTGGGTGCACGTACCAGCTCAGACGGTCGTACGTGAAATAGTACCAGTCGGGGTGTTGAACAACCACCCAAACAGCGTGGCTTACAGTTATAGCCATGAATACGAAACAACCTGTTATAAAAGCATCTTGAATTTTCCTTGCTTCATCCTTTGCCAGTGAAGGGGTTATCAATGCAAGAAGGGGAAAGATGAGAAACGAAAGTTTAATTCCGATTTCATTCCAGGCCTCGTCCGGATGTTGTGTGTAGGTGGTTCCCAGAACCAGTAGCATGAATAAAGACAATAGCGCTATCAAAGCTGTTGGGCGCGGAGGTATGCTTGCCGTTTTGCGTTTGAAAAATCGAACCAGTGCAAACACAACTAAGACTCCAATCAGAGTGGGTAGTGCTTTTTTTGCCCATGGAATCGCAAACGCAAGTAGAATCAGCAATTGCTGTATCAGTTGGTCGCGCTTTGGTGTGGGCAATTCCATCTGTTAGCCTTGCGTGATGCGTTCAATTTGCGGCAGGTGATGACGCAAATGCGCATCCATAAATTCAAGTGCATGCAACACAGTAAGCATGCCTGCAGCGGGTTGCCGAAAGACTAGTTTGTGAAAATGCTCGGGTTGAATGTGAGAAACGAAATCAACCAGCTCTGCGCGCAAGGCATTCCATTTTTCAAAAAGTTCGCCTAGGGCTATTGCATTGGTGGGTTCCGGAAGAACATCGGGTGCTTTGTAACGCTCGTTGCTTTCCAGTCGAGCGTTGATGGCTGCGCTGCTTGCGTGGTGCTCATTGCCTGCATCCTCAAGCGCATCCCATCCGCCTGAACTTTTCTTTTTCATGTAGCCCAGTGTGCCGCCTTCCGATGCTATAAGGTGTTCTACCACCTGTGCCAAGCTCCACTCACCTACAGGGCCAACGTGCGGGTCACAGTTAGCTGCGGCAATGGCTTCTTCCAATAGTTGCTTGGAGGCGTTCAATTGTTGTATGCGCGATGCGATTTCTGAATGCATAGTTTACGATTGTGTGCAGAGCATTTCCATGTGCGGGATGTCATCTTCAAGATATTCCTCGCTCACTTGAATGAATCCAAACTTGGTGTAAAAATCGTGAAGATAGGATTGTGCTGAAATACGCACAGCGGAAATTTTCCGGTCTGAAAAATAGTCCATGCACGTGCGCATCAGTTCTTCGCCTGCTCCGGTCCGACGCACACGAGGTGATGTAATCACGCGTCCGATCGACCATTCGTTGTAGGAAACACCGGGTTGAACCAAACGCGCATACGCGCATAGCTCGCCGTTCTCCGCATAGCCGCATACATGCAAACTCTTGGGGTCTTTGCCATCTACGTCTTGGTAGGGGCAGTTCTGTTCTACGACAAATACTTCGGCACGCAAGGCTAGAATGGCGTAAAGTGTTTCGACAGAGAGGTCGCTCCAGGCGTGTATTTGCCAAGTAATGTTCATAGGGCGAAGATAGTAGGGCTAGCGAATCCTGAGATACGACCGATATTTGCTCCCCATTTGTTTTCCCTATGAATTACCTCTCCGTCGAAAATATATCCAAGTCATATGGCATTCACGTGCTGTTCGAAAACCTGACGTTCGGTATCGAGAAGGGACAAAAAATCGCGCTCGTGGCGCGCAATGGGGCAGGTAAGAGTTCCCTCTTTCGCATCCTTGCGGGGCTCGATGCCCCCGATAGCGGACTGGTGACTTACAACAAAGAGGTTCGTCTTGGTTTTCTCGCTCAGGAGCACGGACTCAACAACGACACGACGATTCTCGAGAATATCTTCTCGGCCGACAGCCCTAAAACAAAGGCGATTGCCGATTACGAGAAAGCGGTTGAATCAGGCGATGAGAAAGAACTCAGCCGCGCACACGACGCCATGGATCGCAACCAGGCGTGGGACTATGAAGCGCGCGCTCGCGAGGTGTTGGGTAAACTCGATATACACGATCTCGATCGCAACGTAGGTTCCCTCAGCGGCGGACAAAAGCGTCGTATCGCGCTGGCAAAGGTGCTTATTGAAGAACCCGACTTGGTGCTGCTCGATGAGCCTACCAACCACCTTGATTTGGAGATGATTGAATGGCTCGAAGAATTTCTGTCGCAGTCGAACATGACTATTTTCATGATAACGCACGACCGCTATTTCCTCGAGAACATCACCGATGAAATTCTGGAGATGGAAAACAAAACCATCTACCGTTATAAGGGCAACTTCTCGTACTACCTTGAGAAGAAGTCTGAGCGCGAACAACTCGAAAGCGTTGTGCGCGACAAGGCCGAGCAACTCTTCAAGAAGGAGCTCGAATGGGCGCGCCGCATGCCGCGTGCCCGCACGGTGAAGAGCAAGTCGCGCATGGATAGTTTCTATGAACTAAAAGAAAGTCTTGTGCGCAACGATGATCCGGATTCGCTCGAACTTGAAATCAACATGAGCCGCATGGGCAGCAAGATTGTCGAGTTTCACAAGGTGAAGAAAACATTCGGAAACACGCAAGTGCTCGGTGGTTTCGATTACGTATTCAAGAACAAAGAGAAGATTGGTATCGTAGGCCGCAACGGAACCGGTAAGACTACGTTTCTCAATATGCTCACCAAGCAACTCGAACCCGATGGTGGTAAAGTAGTTGTGGGAGATACGGTGGTGTTTGGCTATTACAACCAGCAAGGCATGCCGCTGAAGGATAGCCAACGCTTGCTCGAGTGCGTCCGCGAAGTGGCCGACTTTATTCCGCTCACCAAGGGCAAGACCATCACAGCATCGCAAATGCTCGAGCGCTTCATGTTTCCGCGCAATCAACACAGCACCTATGTCGAGAAGCTGAGCGGAGGCGAACGCAAGCGCTTGCAACTCTTGCTTGTGCTTATGAAGAATCCGAATTTCCTCATTCTCGACGAGCCAACGAACGACCTCGATGTGTTCACACTTGCCGCGCTGGAAGAGTATCTGTTGTATTACCCCGGTTGCATGGTCATCGTGAGTCACGACCGTTACTTCCTCGATAAGTTGGTCGATCACATCTTCGTGCTAAACGGCGAAGGCGATGTGAAGGATATTCTCGGCAACTACGACACCTACCGCAAATGGGAGGAGCAGGAGGCGCTGCGTCGCGCCGGATTGCGAAAGGAGCAGCAAGCCGAGGTGAAGGCCGAGAAAAAATCGGAAGCAGCGAAAACAAAAATCTCCTTCAAGGACAAGTTCGAATACGATCAGCTCGAAAAGGAAATCCCGCAACTTGAAAAAGAAAAGGCCGAGCTCGAGCAACAGCTCGCCGACGCCGGCACCGACCACGATGCGCTTATGAAGGTTACCGACAAGCTCGGCAAGGTGGTGCAGGAGCTTGATGCCAAGAGCATGCGGTGGTTGGAGTTGGGGGAAATGCTTGGTTGAAGGGGTGTTCGCACGCCAACCTGCCCGTTGTTATTTTTTAACCGCAGGCGCCGAGTTCGCAGAGAGATTAGTCTTTGCGAACCCGGGGCCTTTGCGGTTAAAAATTTGTGCGGGTTGAAGGTTAGTCGCACGGCAACTTGCAACTTTCAATTGCTTTCAAACGGCTTTAGTTAAGCCTATCGAAGTTTTCGAATACTCTTGCTCTCAATCAGGGCCTTCATTTGAGTAATAGCAATTCGGTTTAATTGCATCAGACGCTCTTGCTGAGGAAGCTGTTGATGAATTAGAACTGAATTAATGCTCTCGAGATTACTGAGCACAACCAATTGCTCCAAGGTGGCTTCGTCACGAATATTACCTGTAGAAGAGGGACGCGACTCCCGCCACTGTCTCGCCGTAATTCCAAATAGCGCAACGTTAAGCATGTCAGCCTCATTGGCATACGTGGCATGCTTTTGTTGGCTGCTCAATTCTTTTGGAATCAAATTTTCCTTGATTGCGGTGGTGTGAATGTGGTAATTCACTTTTGCCAGCGTGCGCTGTAAATTCCAATCCAATTTGAGCCTGTCATTTTCCTCGGCCTTTAATCGTTGAAACTCTTTGACAAGGTACACTTTGAATTCCGCACTAATCCACATACCAAATTCCAATGCAATGTCTGCATGCGCGTAGGTTCCTCCATATCGGCCGGCTGCAGCAATGATGCCTATTGCACGTGTACTATCCACCCATTCCTTGACGCTTAGTTTGTAGTTGTTCAAACCCGCTCGACTTCTAATTATGGCGAATTCGCCATAATTAAAATGTGGATTGTTTACCGATTCCCAAATACCCAAGAACTCCACTGTGTTTCTGTTCCTCAGCCAATCGGAAATGAAAAAATCGCCATCCTTGGCTTTTAGCATGTCTGTTATTGAAATGAAGTCCTGGTCACCATTCTTGATCACCGATATTTCTGTTCCCAATACTTTCAATTTAGATTTCCTTTTCATAGCAGTCCATTTATTGAGGTCTATATGCAGCGACGCAAAGAACTCACTCCTTCCGAGACCGCTTTTGGCCTTCATTCCTCATGAGAATATCATATGCCACAACCAGCAATAAAAAGAATTGCCGAACCTCGTGATACGATAAATTACAAGTGGAATAAAACCACATAAAACAGTTGCGAAAACCTTAGGATCTATTGGGCTTTTATGTGCCCGACTGCGCTGCCCTCGACTACGCTCGGGCACCGGGATTTTAATTTAGCGATTGGGCCTCGGCTACGCTCGGCCACCGCATGCGTTCAGCCGAGCGATGGTTCGACAAGCTCACCAACGGCCGAGGGTAAAAAAAGAGGGGCCATCGCCCCTACTTTCAATAACTAATTACAAAGTACTAAGTACAAGTCGAGCACTTCGCTTTGGTGCAAGGGACATTCGCTTAAACAAGCGCCCTCACCGTACCTGGTACTTCGTAATTTGTACTTAATCAACTACTCCAGCACAATCGCCCTCGTTTCCACCGGCACACCTTGCGCATTATAAATGACTACTTCATACGTGCCTGCGCCACCCCAAGTGGCGAGTTGTAACACCTCTTGCTGCTGGCTGATGTTGGCCGAATGAATTTCCTGCCCGATAGAGTTGAAAATCTTCAGCGAGTATCCTGCAAGAGACGCAAAGTCGCCGTAGTTGATGGTGAGTTGATCACTTGCCGGGTTCGGATACATCAGAATGGTATTCGCATACGTCAGCGGATTGAAACCTGTTGGATTGAGGTTGATGATGAGCGTGTCGGTGACGGTGATGTAGGTGGTTGTCGTGTCATATAGGTTGATGTTGGTGTACAGGGTATCGTAAACATCGATATAATTAATGACTGTATCGATTATGGTTGAAGCCTGAGAGTTAAACCAAATTGTATCATTACAACTGCCATTGGTTACCCAAACGAAATCTTGAGTCGAAGGATCTATACTTATTGATGAACCTAAATCACCCGTCGACCAAGTGTAATTAACGGTCTCATTTACTGAAGACAAAATGAAGGATGTAGTATTGACACCATATAAACTAACTGGTCGAAAATCAGCAGGTACAACCGGAAAATCACTTGGTTTTATCCAAAACTCTACTGTCACATTAGATGTTGGTATTTCAAGGTTCGCAGAAGTTACTGTGTTTAATCCATTATAGTATACACACGATCCAAATCTGCCTTCTGTCCATAATCCGTTTGTTATTTCCGCATTAGGACCTACTTGAGCGTTAGCAATTGTTCCTGCTTCATCATCGAAATGCCAAAGACCTATCGTATTATCATCTGTAATAAATGGTTCACCTGATGAATAATGTGATAGAAAATCCTCAGCAGTTCTTTCAATGTTCGAGATTCGAACTTCATCAATGAAGCCTTTGAAATAATTACCATATGACGTGTAAAATTCAGCTCCTAAATCCAATCTGCCCCATGAATATGCAACATCTTGAAAATCTCCACTAAATACCAAAGTGCCATTCTTATAAATCTTTCCTCCATTTGTGGTTGTCTTTACCCATGCTATATGACTCCATTCATTTAAGTTAACAGCAGTAAAGGTTGAGTTTAGCATTCGCAATACTTGACCTTGCATTACTTGCTGCGTTGATTCAGGAACGCTAATTGTCACATTAGTAATTAGACTGCAATTATTTTGGCCAATCATGAAAGAGGCAGTCAGGAAATAAAATCCGAATAGAAATACACTTTTCTGTTTCATTCTAAAAATTGTTTTTTGTTCCACTCTGCCCCGCTGTGGAGTTTGTTATAAAAATGAAGCGTGGGACAGTTATCAGTCAGAAGCCGAGGTACTAGGATACCCACAATCCAAAAAGATAAAAGCCCACGCTTTGCGTGAGCGTTCATGCTTTCTCTGGATTGTTGAAGATTCCTAGTTTTCGACTTCGAGAGTGATAAACGCAGTATGTTACTATAGGTCGTTGCGACCGGCTGTTATGTCATGTGTTGTGTTGTTTGTGCGAATGTAGGGAGAGAAGTGGGTTGTTGTTGGGTGCAGAGTGGTGAGTTGAGGGGTGTTTTTTGTTTGGAGGTATTTGACCCATCCCCGGCCCTTCCCAAAGGGAAGGGAGAACCCTACTCGCAAGGTGCACGTTGTGTTTCCGAACGCTCAGCACTCACACATTTCTTTAGAGAGAAGGTACCCCCCTTCCCTTTGGGAAGCGCCGGGGATGGGTTTCCGATATAACAGCAACAAGCAAGTGAGCAACGAATACACTCAACTAGAAGGGCTCTCCCTTCCCCTTGGGAAGGGCCGGGGATGGGTCAAAACCTAAGCAACAAAGTCCCTTCTGCGAATCACCCAAAGCCCCCCAAACGTCAACAACCCATTAATCGCCAGCATCTCGAACCCGAACTTATAGCCACCCAACCAATACGCACTCGTCTTGTCGAGGATGAACGCAAGCGTGGGCACGATGAGACATACCGCTGTCGAAAGGCGGTCGTTGATGGCGTGCTTCGTGAAAATGCCAAAGGCGAACAAGCCGAGCAGCGGACCATACGTGTAGCCGGCAATGTCGAGCAGGATGGTCACAATCTCTTTGTTGTTCTGCAATTTGAAATACATCACCAGCAACAGAAACAATCCGGCGAAGGACAGGTGAACTTTCTTCCGTATCGCGCTGCGTTGCTCTTCGGTTTTCGTTTCGTCGCGGTTCATGCCTATCACGTCAATGCAAAACGATGCAGTGAGTGCCGTGATGGCGCCGTCGGCCGAAGGGAACAAAGCGCTGATTAATCCCACAATAAAAATGAGACTCACAATGCCGGGCAAGTGCTGCATGGCCAGCGTAGGGAAGAGGTCGTCGCCTTTCACATCCAGTCCTTTCGAGGCCGCATACAAATACAACATGCCGCCGAGAAACAAAAAGATGAAGTTCACCAGCACCATGATGGTGCTGAACGTGATCATGTTCTTCTGCGAATCGCCCAACGTTTTCACGCTTATGTTTTTCTGCATCATCTCCTGATCGAGCCCGGTCATGCTGATGGTTATGAATGCTCCACCGATAATCTGCTTCAGGAAAAATCGCTTGTCGTTCACGTCGAAGTTGAACAGCGTGGTGTAGCCGGCATCACTCAATTGACGCATCGCGTCACCCAATCCGAGGTTCATGTCGTGTAGGATATATCCCACACACACCACCAACGCAAGCAACATGAAAAACGTTTGCAACGTGTCGGTCCACACAATTGTTTTCACTCCGCCTTTGTACGTATAGAGCAAGATCATAAGCAGAATGGCAATTGCAGTTGCGGCGAATGGAATGCCCATAGCGTCGAGCACAAACAGCTGCAGTACATTGATGACGAGATACAGCCGCAGCGTTGCACCCAGCGTTCGCGAAACGATAAACAGCACAGCGCCGGTTTTGTACGCACGCATCCCGAAACGATGCTGCAGATAGGTGTAGATGGAAGTGAGGTTGTGCTTGTAGTAGAGCGGCAACAGAATAAAGGCTACGGCGAAGTAGCCGATGAAATAACCAATCACGACCTGGAAGTAGTGAAAGTGCGATGCGCCCACCGTGCCGGGCACCGACACAAACGTTACGCCCGAAAGCGAAGTGCCCACCATGCCGAACGCCACTAAAAACCATGGCGCAGATTTGTTGGCTTGGAAGAAACTCTGGTTGCTCGCATTGCGCGAAGTGCGAAGCGAGATAACAAACAGCACTGCGAAGTAGACAAGCAGCACACTCAAAATAATCATAGGCGACATGCAACGAATATCCGTTCGAAGCACATTCGCCTGCTGCCTGCCCGGCACAT
>CANIAA010000093.1 GCA_947465255.1 Flavobacteriales bacterium
AATTTACCTCCTCTTGATGCGGCTGAAATTGAACTATTGAAAGAAATTCAGTTTGTACTGAAATCCTCTCGAAAAGCAGTTCAATTCGACCATAATGAGCGAAAGCAAATACAGTCTGCAATACACATTTTCTTTTTCGATTTTCGGGTCTATTACAATCTCCTAAAAAAACAGCCAACGAAAAAACTACTTTTTACTTGCCACTACCACAATGAAGGATTGATAGCAGCATGTGAAATTTTGGGGATTGAAACCATCGAGTTGCAACATGGATTAATCGCAGCAAACGATCTTTACTATGTGTACGATATGCATTTCAAAGCCTCCATCAATCGTAGCTTTTTCCCAACTAAAATTTTGGTATATGGCCCCTACTGGAAAAAAATACTGGAAGGAGGTTGCGAATTCAGAAAAGACCAAATCTATGTTGGGGGTGATTACCTCTATCGCCTGAATGCAGCATCAGACCTACCGATGGAGAAGGAAAACCTAATTGTCATTTGTGCGCAAAAGAATATGCACGACGATTATGTCAGTTACGCAAGAGAACTAATGAAGCATTCTGAAAAACATCCTGAATGGAAGGTAATCGTAAAACTACACCCTCTGGAACGCAATAAAGAAGCATACTATAAGCTTATTGAGCTCGGGGTGGAAATCAGAGATATTGAAACTCCCCTCGACGATCTTTTGAAAAGATGCAAAATTCAAATCAGTATTTACAGCACTACCTTTTACGATGCGCTGGGGTTCAACGTGTGCAATTATTCTCTTCAGAAATACGGATCTATGAGCGACTACGCGGCCGAAATGATTGAAGAAGGTGTAGCAGAAGCGCTGTATGTTCATGAAAACCCATTCGAAAAATTTATTTCGACTCATAACAAAAATGCTCTTTTGAGCCGTGAAGAAGTTTATTCGGACTTCGACCCCTCGATAATTCACCGGCTGATTTGCTAATAAAGAAAAGTTAATAGAAATTTTCACTTCGGTGCAACTGATTTTGATTTACCTTCATCTTTAGTTAGATCAATCTCAATCGTACCATGAAATCGTATGCAATTCTCTTAGCGCTAGCTCTTATTTGTCATGGCGCTGTGGCGCAAGTAAATGAAGATGCCGCGGGATCTTTATTGCTGAACCCAACGAGTATGACTAATTACACGAGCTTGGCGACTTCTTCATGTTCCGGAACAACCTACAATTTGGGCAATTCGACTTCTACCCAAATGCCTGCTGCGATTTCTGGAATCATGGGTAATGACGTTTGGTTCCATTTTGTAGCGGTTGCCGAAGTAGCGAAACTTAAAGTATGCTTTGCTCCCGGAGGTCCGGCAGGATTCGATGCGTCGATCGAACTATGGAACGCCAATGCCACAGGTACTCCAATTTCTGCGTCAAACGCAAATGGCATCGGGCAAAAAGAAGTTATTTGTGCTAACTCACTGGTAGTTGGTAATACCTACAAAGTGCGTGTGGGTAGAAGTAATACGAACGGTCCCGGCACCTTTATTCTCATGTACGAGCACATGGCCGTTGAAATCCGTACAAGTTTCTTTCCCAATCCTCCGGGCCCTGCCACATGCTACGACTTCGCTACTCCTTTCCAAAGAACACCCGTTACTCCCAGCGTTGGAAGCACCAAATGGAAATTCGTTGACACCAACGGCAATGTTTACGGTCCATATACAGGAACGTATTTGTTCAGTTTTGGTCTTGCAACCGGATTATGTGAGACCGTTACCTCAGTAGTAGCCTATGTAGAAATTCAGGCCAACGATGCCGATTGCGGAAATATATATTGGGGTTACTCAGCAGGACGAACCCTTGATTTGTGCACCTATATATGTCCAACCATTAGCGCTTCTGCCAATGCCGTTTCCTGCGGTGGGTCTATTTGTGACATACTTTTTACCACCTTCACTTGCTCTAATGTCGGCGATGGTTTTCAGTATCAATTCAGATTTGTCACCGATAATGGCCAATCCGAGTTTATTACACCGTGGAGTAATTCACCAATTTTTCAAACTCAAAGTGTCTCTTATCTGCGCTATGGTAAAATCTATGACGTATACGCTCGTGTAAAACGCTGTAGCAGCAATCCGCAATGGTGCGGTCCGTGCAGATTCACAACGTGTGCCTTCCCTTACGCAAGCGTATTGGGGGCATCTAACTACTGCAAATGGAGGGCATCAACTGGTAGCATTGACATTAACACGATTGCAGGGAATAATGTTCGTTATAGATTTAGACTTGTTCCGGTAAACCCATGTTCCCTGACCAATCCGTTTATGCCGGTGGGACCGGCTTTAACTACTGGCTGGAGCGGACAAAACGTGACTTCCATCAATGTAGGTTCGATTTCAGCCCCGCTCAACCAGGTTTACATGTTGCAAATTCAGGCCAGAGTGAATTCCAGTACCTACACAACACCAACCGGACAAACGATAACAATTCCCGGGCAACAATCAGACTGGGGTTGGCCCTGCTTCGTAGGCCTTGCTAGTGCAAACTCACCACTGATCGGAACCAATATTCAATGCTGTAGTTATGGCCCTCCCGCCTCTATGACCCTACCCGATGAACTCGTTGCCGTAAATCGACTGTTGGAAATATATGACCCGGAATCAGAACTATACGAAGGGGAATTTCTAATGCCCGAAGGTCGTGTGAGTGCTGTGTCACTTCAAGGAAACACTATCTCGCTCGATGTCTCTGAATCACAACTCTCAGGGAATACGCAATTGGAAATTTACTCGATGAATGGCCAATTGATGCACGCCTCTTCATTGTCAGCAATTCACGAAAACAGCACTATAACGATCACAACTGAACGCGAATTATCGAATGGTGTTTATCTCATAACGCTTTCTACGCCGCAAGGACGCGTAACCGAAAAACTGCTCGTAGCGCATTAAATACTACTCAAAAGGCAACCGAACTTGCCGCGGCAATAGCGCAAAGGTTAATCGATGGTGCTCGCATGGCCCATGCGCACTTATGGCGTTACGATGGTCTGTCGTTGGGTAACCTTTATTGGACTTCCATCGGTAAACAGGAAAAGTATCGTGCAGACCATCCATCAAGTCATCTCGATGGGTCTTTGCCAAGATAGATGCCGCAGCAATAGACCGGTAAATAGCGTCTCCTTTGATGATGCAAGCATGCTCAACATCGTGATACACTTTGAAACGGTTGCCGTCTATGAGTAATAAATCCGGTCGCTCAATGAGACCATCTACGGCTCGATGCATCGCCAAAAAAGAGGCATTCAGAATATTGATTTCATCTATTTCCTGCACCGAGACAATTCCAACCGCCCAGGCTATGGCTTTTTCTTCAATGATTGGACGCAAGAGCTGTCGTTGCTTTTCGCTCAATTTTTTGGAATCATTGAGTAATGGATGATCAAATCGCGGAGGTAATATCACGGCTGCCGCTACAACGGGTCCGGCCAAACATCCTCGCCCGGCTTCATCACAGCCCGCCTCAATAGCTCCCTTTCGATGGTACTTTTTTAGCTCACTCATTCCTCGTAGCCGTTTCATTTATAATTCCCCAGAATTTCTCCGCAGAACTATTCCAATCAAACAACTTGACTCGTTCCTCGCCCTTCGCAATCATGTCTGTGCGTAAAACAGAATCTCGTTCTATAAGCTCCATAGCCGATGCAATTTCTTCCTCGTTAAACGGATCAACTTGCAACGCCGCATCGCCGGCTACTTCCGGCATGGAGGTAACGTTCGAGGTAATCACAGGCACACCGCTGCGAAAGGCTTCCACAATAGGAACACCGAACCCTTCAAAGTAACTTACATACACCAAGGCCAATGCTCCACCCAATGCGCGTGTCAGCTCTGATTGCTCCAAATGCCCGGTAAAAATTACATCATCAGCAAACTTCATGTCACGCAACGTGTCATCGAGCGCCTGATTTTTCCAGAACCTTCTCCCCACAGCAACTAGTTTAACACTCCTGCCCGATTGCATTCGAAAACGATCATATGCCTTCAACAATCGGAGAAGATTCTTGCGTGGATGAATGGAACTGATGAACACAAAATAATCGTCTCCTTGCGCCCATTTCTTCTTTGACAGATCACGCTCATTTACATTCAGCAAACGATAGGCTTCCTGAGGGGCGTTGTACACCAGCTGAACCTTCGAAGCATCAACTCCATACTGCTTGACAATGTCTTGTTTGCTAAACTCACTTACGGTAACAATGGTGTCGGCACGTTGAGCGAACAGAGGGCTTTGACTTCTTAAATAGCGACTGATGTGGGCCGGTAAATCATCCGGGTAATGCTCAAAATTCAAATCGTGAAGCACAACTATCTGCTTACAATTCGTGCGAAGAGAGAGCATCATATCGGGTGACACGAATATGTCTGCGCCAATTTGCTTCAATTTTCGAGGAACCATCCAGTTATACCAAAGCCGAAAAAGCCACGGATGCCTGGCTTGCGGCATCACAACATGAGCCTTCACGTTGGATGCAAACACAAAAGATTCGTCATAAGGACGATCGAAGATGAAATGGAATTCGTGTTCAGGATGAGCCTTGACAATGCGCGACATGATTTCATGCGTGAACCAACCTATGCCGTCAAGTTTCCCTCGCAGCAACATACGGGTGTTCACGGCTATCTTCATGCGTCGAAATTAACTAGAATGTATAAAAAAAGGCCGCCTAACGGCAGCCTTTGTATTGTTAGCCAAGGAACACTGTTACAGACGAACAGTACCTTTGTGACGACGCTCGCTGGATACAGTCAATTTCTTACGACCTCTCTTACGACGAGCAGCCAATACCGCGCGGCCTTTAACAGTTGACATACGCTTACGGAAACCGTGCTTGTTACGACGCTTGGTATTCGATGGTTGGTAGGTACGCTTACTCATGACTCAATTTTTTAAACGATTTACACAATTATCCCTTTTGGGGGGCGCAAATATAGCCCGCTTGGTTGATATTTCAAGCTACCAGCGGATATTTTTCATTTTTTCGGCCATAAATACTGAAAATCAAACTATTGACTAAAGCCCCAAGTCTTCCTTTCGAATACGCTGGCTGAATTCTACCGGTACCGTCTTCGTTATCAAAATAGCTTTCGCTGTAACTGCTCCCTTGCCTTCAATAACCAAATCTTTCTTGAAGACCATGCCTAAAGCTCCTCCTACTAACTTTGGAATACTCGACGGTTCTGCTGTGCATGTAAGCTTTAAACTCGTTCTTTCTTCGGCATTCAATATCGCCGATGCAGGGAGTTCCACTCTACCCAAGCGGGTACCTTCAAAAAACAGATCGACGTCTGAGCTCATCAAGGTGATTTTATATGGATTCGGGTTGTAAATCTCCACATCGAACTCACAAGAAACACCCCGTGAATTAAAACTGGTGAACTTCGTTTCCTTCACTCCTTTGAACTCTACATCGCGATAAACCCTGCAGCCTTGCAGCGTGAGTAGAAAGAAAAAAATCAGTGCGTATCCTCTTTTCAAAACGATCAAGACTGAGCAAAATAGTGATGGAAATAAGGAATGGTTTCAATGCCTTTGAAGTAATTGAATACGCCGTAATGCTCGTTCGGCGAATGCAATGCATCACTATCGAGGCCAAAGCCCATCAACACCGTTTTCACTCCTAACTCCTTCTCAAACAACGCCACAATCGGAATAGATCCGCCGCCGCGCGTTGGAATCGGCTTCTTGCCGTAGGTCTTCGTCATCGCATCATTCGCTGCTTTGTAGGCCTTCGAGTCGGTAGGTGTTACCACGGGTTCACCTCCATGATGCGGACGTACTTCTACACGCACTCCTTTGGGTGCAATACTTTCAAAATGCTTCTGAAACAAAACAGTTATTTCATCGCTGACCTGGTTCGGTACCAAACGCATCGAAATTTTCGCAAATGCCTTCGATGGCAACACCGTCTTTGCCCCTTCACCAATGTAGCCTCCCCAAATTCCATTGCAATCGAGCGTTGGGCGAATACCCGTGCGTTCAATGGTTGTGTAACCCTTTTCACCCCACACCTCATCGATGTCGAGATCGCGCTTGTAGGCTTCCACATCAAACGGCGCCTTGTTCAATTCATCGCGCTCTGCCGCCGTGAGTTCCTGCACCTTATCGTAAAAACCGGGAATCGTAATGTGGTTGTTCTCGTCGTGCATACTGGCAATCATCTTCGCCAGAATGTTGATTGGGTTGCAAACCGCTCCACCATACACACCGCTATGCAAGTCGCGATTCGAGCCGGTTACTTCCACTTCGAGGTAACTCAATCCGCGCAAACCGCAATCAATCGACGGTGTATCGTTAGCAATAATCGAGGTATCGCTGATAAGGATAACATCGCTCTTCAAACGTTCCTTATTGGCCTTTACAAACGGTCCCAGGTTATTGCTACCGCACTCTTCTTCCCCTTCAATCATAAACTTGATGTTGCATGGAAGGGAGTCGGTTTTCATCATGGCTTCAAAGGCTTTCACGTGTGAAAACATCTGACCCTTATCGTCGCATGAACCACGCGCGAAAATGGCGCCCTCCGGATGAATCTCCGTTTTGCGAATGGTTGGCTCAAACGGTGGCGTGTGCCACAGTTCAAATGGATCAGCCGGCTGCACATCGTAATGGCCGTAAACCAAAACGGTTGGAAGCGCTGCATCAATCAGCTTTTCGCCGTATACAATCGGGTGTCCGTTGGTGGTGCATACTTCCACTTTGTCGGCACCTGCATTACGCAAATGCTCTGCTACTTTATCAGCACAACGAGCTACGTCAGCCGTATACTTAGGATCTGCACTCACACTGGGAATGCGCAGAAGTTCAAAGAGTTCATCGAGAAAACGTTGCTTGTTTTCCTGAATGTATTGGGTTGCTTTTTCCATAACCGTAATTTTCGGCCACGAATGTAGTCCACAATCATTTTTGTTTTGTGAAACAACAAACCATGCTGAAATTCGCCGCGCATGGAAATTCGACCACAACCCTCTTTCGATAATACGGAAATAGCCTTTAGCAGTAAATCAAACGCTGAATTGAAACGCGCATATTGGCTTTTCAAACTCATAGGCAATCCCTCCCTGGTATTGGCCGGAAGAGTGTTGACCAATCTGGCCCTTACCCTGCGCATTCCCATTGGATGGGCCATTCGCGGCAATATTTTCAAGCAATTCTGTGGTGGTGAAAACATCCATCAATGTGCCCGCGCCGCGGAAGGTTTAGGAAAATTCGGCATCGGAACTATTCTCGATTATTCTGTAGAAGGCAAAGACAGCGAGGCAGACCTGGAAAACACCAAGGCGGAAATCATGTTGACCATCCAGGAGGCCGCCCGCAGTAAGAACATCCCATTCAGCGTATTTAAAATAACCGGCATTGCCCGTTTTGAATTACTGGAAAAAGTCAACGCTAACGAGTCGCTCAGCGATACAGAAAAGCTGGAATGGGAGCGCGTAGAAAAGCGGGTTGATACCATCTGTGCGCATGCTGCGCAGCATGGAGTGCCTGTTTTTATCGATGCAGAAGATAGCTGGATTCAAGATGCCATCGATCAATTGGCCGATACCATGATGGCCAAATACAACAGCACCAAAGCGATTGTCTACAACACCATTCAGCTTTATCGTCATGACCGACTGGAGTTTTTGAAGAAATCACATCAGCTGGCACAAAAAGGGAATTACTTCTTCGGAGTCAAACTCGTTCGCGGCGCATATATGGAGAAGGAACGCGCGCGCGCTGCTGAGAAAGGATACACCGACCCTATTCAACCCAACAAAGAAGCCAGCGACCGCGACTTCGATTTGGCAGTAAACTATTGCCTCGATAACATCGACAGCATCGCATTCTGTGCGGGTACTCACAATGAAGAAAGCAGCTTAAAACTTGCTGACGCAGTTGATAGCCGATCGCTCGCGCGCAACGACAAACGCATCTTCTTCGCGCAACTCTATGGCATGAGCGACCACATCAGTTACAACCTCGCCAATGCCGGCTTCAATGTGGCGAAATACCTTCCATACGGCCCCATCCGGGAAGTAATGCCCTACCTCATCCGCCGGGCTCAGGAAAACACGTCCGTAAAAGGACAAACGGGTCGCGAATTACTGTTGATTCAACGCGAAATGAAGAGAAGAAAAGTGAAGTAATCGCTAGAGCACTTCCGCGACGGTAAATACAGAACCTCCGACAAAAACTAGATCATCCGTCGTAGCTGCTGAAAGCGCAGACTCATACGCTCTCTTTACGGATGTATAAAACTCCCCGATTAAATGAAATTCGGCAGCTTGTCGTTTCAGTGATTCCGCGTCCAATCCCCTCGGAATATCGGCTTTGCAGAAATAATATACCGCGCTCGAGGGCAAAAGCTGCAGCACGCGAGTAACATCCTTGTCGCCCACTAACCCCAATACAAAGTGAAGTTTTTTATGGGGTGTTTGACGTATTTGTTCAAGCACGATGCGAATACCGTCTTCGTTGTGTGCCACGTCGGCAATGGCAAGCGGTTTATCGTTCAGCTTTTGCCATCGACCCAGTAAACCGGTCAACTCCACTACTTGCTCGAACCCGTGAGCAATTTGCTCTTCGCTTAGCTGCCAACCCATAGCCGCCAGTGTTCGCAAAGCCATAAAAGCTGTTGCTCTGTTTTCCTGTTGATAGATTCCCTTCAGTGCGCTTTCCGGTATGCGCTGGGCGGCGATTATGGTTGAATCTATCACGGGCGATTTTGCATTCTCTGCGGTTCGCAGCATCACGTACCTTGCTTCCTCACGCATGGCACCCAACACAACAGGTCGCCCTGTTTTGATGATTCCTGCTTTCTCGGCGGCAATCATTTCGATGGTGTCGCCCAATAAATTCATGTGATCATATCCGATGTTCGTAATGACGGACACCTCGGGCACAATGACATTCGTGCTATCGAGCCGACCTCCTAATCCTGTTTCAATCACTGCGATGTCAATGCCCGCTCGCTTGAAATACCAGAAACACATGGCCACGGTTATCTCAAAGAATGAAGGTTGAATGGATTGCCACGCTTGGTGATATTCACTCACGAAAGTCACCACTTCCTCTTCTGGAATCATGATGCCGTTGATGCGAATTCGCTCGCGAAAGTCTTGGAGATGCGGCGAAGTATAGAGACC
>CANIAA010000094.1 GCA_947465255.1 Flavobacteriales bacterium
GAGAACAATCTCTACTAAGATGCCTGCGCCAATACCAACTAACAAGTCGGTTGCAAGGGTAACAATGATTGTTATAATAAAAATAGCCACCTGATCCATTCCGACTTTGGCCATGTGTCCGAATTCCCTTGGGTGTGTCAACTTCCACCCCACTCCTATGAGCAATGCAGCCAGTGCGGCTTTAGGTATTAGATCACTGAAGGAGACGGCAAAGAGCAGGAACAGGAGAATAAAGAAACCGTGAAAGAAATTAGCCCAGCGTGTGGTAGCACCATTAGCCACATTTGCAGACGAACGTGCCACCTCACTGATCATGGGTAAGCCACCGAGTACGCCGGCTAACATGTTGCCTAGCCCTACAGCAATGAGATCCTTATTGGTGTTTGATCTTCTAAGATACGGATCTAGCATATCAATTGCTTTTATGGTAAGCAAAGCCTCCAAGCTGCCCACCAAAGCGAACATGACAACAAACTTGATAAAGGTTCCAGTCTGAGCAAAACCATCAAAACTAACATTGACCTCAATAACATCTGTGAAACCCTGTTTGAAGGAAAGCAATGGTGAGAACCCTTTCTGAATAACAGTACCCGCCGCGTCCTTTACCTCCGCCGTGTTATGCAAACCGAGTATCATTCCTAAGGGAATTGCAACAAAAAGCACTACCAGTGCCGCCGGTATTTTTTTAAGCGCTTTCAACGGTAGCATCGGCCAACCAAAAACGATAGCCAAGCTAACCAAGCCCACAATTGCCACTTCTCGATATTCAAAGAAATGAGCGAACGTATGCCTGAGTTCAAGCAGCAACTCGATAGGTTCAACCATCGGCTTGCCTGCCTCGGTAAGTGGATTCATACCAACGAGAATATGAAGTTGTTTGCTGATAATGATGATGCCAATGGCAGCCAGCATACCGTGAACAGCAGACAATGGAAAGAAATCGCTGAGTGACCCTAATTTTAGAAGACCAAACAAGACCTGAATAATGCCGGCAACGACAATAGCACCCAGAGCGAGTTTCCAGCCCAGCTCATTATTTCCCTGGCCCAACTCGGCAACTGAACCTGCGACAATAACAATGAGTCCGGCGGCAGGCCCCTTAATTGTTAGCAGTGATCCTGCAAAAAAAGACACCACCAAACCTCCAATCATGGCGGTAACCAAACCATACACAGGAGGAAAATCAGATGCTGCTGCTATACCTAAACTAAGAGGTAAAGCAAGCATAAACACTAAGAAACCGGACAAAGCATCTCTTTTCCAGTATTGTTTTAAACCGGCAATGCCATCAGGAGGGAGAATTCTTTTAATCATGTTCGTTGCAATTTATACTAGGATGACCTATATGATGATTCGTAAACAGAGCGCACTGATGGGCCCAGGAAAACACGGGCAAAAATTCGTATGAGAGCAAGTCCGTCCATGATAAAACTCAAAGATACCATAATGGCAAGACCGACTTGATTTTCATGAATGTGACCGAATATTAAGTCTTCTCCTACAAATGTTGGTGTGATTGGAAAACCTGAAAGCGCTAAACAGCAAAAGAAGAAAACCATAGCCATTTTAGGATAATACTTCACATAACCATGAAAGCGATCCAAATTGATGTTGCCGGCTCTTTGCTTCAACTTTCTCAGCACCATGTATCCGATAATTCCACCAAGCGCGATACCGCTGAGGTAAATCCAATTATGGCTCATGCTGTAATTTTCATTGAGTGAAATAGCTATAGAAACAGCAACGTGATTTGACACAACAAGCCACCACGCCTCAAAAACCTGCCGGCGCTCAGTAAATGACTTCAGCACCATTAAAACGGCTAAAAATGCCAATCCAAAGCTGAACGCATGCATGACAGACTGCGAAACATTCTGATTGAAGAAATGATTCAAAACAGGAATGGTAATCATGACCACAATCAATAGAATCAATCGGAAACCAGTCAAGAAGTTAAGCTTTCGACCAATCACTTTGAATGGATGCCAAAAGAATCGATAGAGCGCTTCATCGAGAAAAAACTCCCTTATGCCCAGCATATAAAATGTAGATGCGATGCGCTTAGGCAGATAGTATTCTATTGTTTTAACTGAAGGTTGAAAATCGAAAAATTGCTCTCTGATAAGATAACTAACGGTAGAAGGCGAAACCAATAATTGATAAGTTCTCAAGAAGGCGTTACCGGCAAAGTGAAAAAGTGCAACGTTTGTCCAACCCAATGCAAGTTCGATAAAAATCAAACCAATTTGGGCAGCACTTCCATAAGCGATCTGAGCTTTTATAGATGATTGCACCCGTGCAATTCCTCCTGCAACCAGAGCGGTTGTTAGTCCCACCACTGCTATTAAAATACGTGCAGTGGACTGTGACTCCCAAAGGGGAAATGTTCGAAGCAACAGAAAAACACCGAGGTGCACAGAAAGTGATCCGTAGAAAATTGCGCTCGATGGTGTTGGCCCTTCCATGGCTCTGGGCAACCAAGAAGTAAAGGGAAACTGAGCTGATTTTGCAGAAGCTGTAACCAAGATAGCAATCGCAATACATACACCGACAAGCGAATGTTCGGATAGCGCATGGCTCACTCCGGAAGAATCCGCAAGTTGAGCAAAGGTTACGTTTTCACCCCAGAGATGATGGCTAAGCCACATGGCCAGTATAACACCGACATCACCCACACGGTAAATTGAAAAGACCTTTACAGCATTCTTAATCGGCAAATAACGATCACGATAAAAGGCAATCAGAAGAAAAGAGCTTACACCGAGAAACTCCCATCCAATAAAAAGCGTTTCAATATTTCCTGATAACACAGCAATAGAATAACCGGCATAAAAGAAGAGCAGTGTATTGAAAAACCTTTTATATCCTGCTTCCCGATGCATATAATATTGACTGTATCGAGTCACCAACAACACGAGAAAAGAACCTATAATGAAAAAAATCAACGATATCTTATCCCAGTAGAAGTCAATAAAAAAAGCGTAGTTATCTGAACTATACAATAATAGATCTCGCTCATCAATAGCGTTTGATCCTTGAAACATCCAATTCACGGCAAAAAAGAGTGCAAGCAAAAAATTAACGAGCACAGAACCGAAAGAGGTCCACGCGATAGCTTTCTCATTGTGCTTCGGAATAGCAAGTGTAAACGCAAAACCGAATAATGGGATAAGAATGAATGCAGCTAAAAAGTGGTTTGCCATGCTTATGCGATTTTCAAAACGGGGATATTATCAGAATAATTCAGGATGAAGGAATCCACATTATCGACGGCCATTGGTATGTAAGAAGGTGAGTAGCACTGGAACTCTCCGTTGTTAAAAACGGAAACATCTCGCGTCTCCGGGTGCACCGCTGCCAGCTTCACCCAATCATTTTTAAACCACTCGTAGGTTGCATTGTCGCGCTGAATAGTGCGCAATACAACATCTTCGAAATGCTCAACGACAACGAGCAATCTGACGGGCTCGTGTATTTCAATCATCTGACTTGGCAATCCCGGTCGTAAATCGCCATCGATACCATTGGCAACTGCAAAAAGCCCCATAACGTTATGCGGCAACTTAGAACCTGCCCCCAACTTTTGATTGTCGACTCTGGAAAAGAAGTATTCCAGATTGATTCCGCCGCACACAGGAGCCACGGCCCTTAGAATTGGAAAGAGATAATTACCCTCAGGATCCACGCGGTAATCAAACGAATTCATAAAAGCTCGTCTATCCAAAAACAAATGCGATGTTAAATCGCGACGGCCCACGATGCAGGTTGCGTTCGTGGCGTGATTTAATTCGGGGCGAGGCTCAAACAAGGTAATAGAGCGTCGCTTCACATTCTTGTGCACCTCTTCGAGATTACTTTCTGAATGCACGTTGTTAAATCTTCGCGACCGTTCGCGAGCATTTTTCATAAGTGCAACATGAAACACATTCACATTTTTCTGATGCTTCAATTCGCAATCAGTCGATAAGTCGTTCTCATCGAAAAACTCTATTTCGTCGCGAGTTGTATCGTGCAGAGCACCAACAAATTGTGTAGCCTCAGGAATAACTATCCCATTCTTTTCCAGCAGTGCTCGCACCACAGTATGATTGGCCATCGCGCAAAACACTCTCGCGTTAACGGATCCGGCCCTTCCGGAGCATGCGCCGCAATCGTATGCAGCGTAATGTGGGTTGTTTGTGCTGCTTGCTCCATGGCCTATGATGTAAACGAGCGGCGCAAAATGATTGACCAAGCCTATACTTCGCAAGGTTGTTTCAACTCGAACGGCCATTTCTTCAGGTGAAAAGCCCAATAGCAAATCACCTTCCTTCTCATTTCCCTTTCGCTCGATTTGCAATTGAGCCTGTTTGCTCATATGGCCGAACGATGAAGCCGCTCCCGGTTGAAACTTCGGATTAAACACATTAATAGCCAGTTTAAGCGCCGACCAAAAGCCGAGAGTTTGGCTGATAAGCCAGCCACTGTGCAGCGAATTTGCGTGTTTATCGAGATGTAAATCCCGCTTGCGTTTTGCATCGGTGGAAACTTCATATATCAGAAATTTCGGATTAACAGGAGCCGGGCAAAGCTTCGTCGTGAACTTACCGTCGACCGGTTTGAAGTAAAACTCCACACCGAAGAAACCGGGTGAGCCATAGGTATAGCAATTGGGATCTTCGTTTTCCAGATATCTGCGCAATGAACATTCCCGATCATCAATACAAAAGATTGCCTGGAAGGAATGATCGCGTTGCTCTCTCAATGCCGGATTGGGTGTATGAACTCCACCTAAAACGGTATCATAATAACTCCATTCGTAAGCCAAATGCCATAGATAAAGAGTCTCTTCCAACTCAGAAATAGGAGTTTCTTCAAACAAGTTAGGGACCTTGTCCAACAAACGAACGTCCAGTGCTTTCCACTCATTACCCAGCATATACTCCAGGGCATCCACCTCCAAAACGAGTTCAAAAAAGATAACTTCCTCAAGTGTTATAGCTCTGCGATCGAGCAATGTTCCCGGCTGCAATTGAATGGCAGCCACCATTCCCGACCAACCTTGATGAGCAAATTGCTGATCAAAAAGATACTGGGCATATTTCTCACTTCGTCCAATGAGTAAAAAAAGCAAATCATCGGCTGTTGTCTCCGGATTCATAAACAACTCCCTGCCCCTTTTTGAACGAAACAAACTGACAGTCGAATCTAATTCCAGCTGACGCATGGCTTTCAAAAAGCCCATGTCTTTGTAAGGGAAGTTCCAAACCGATATTCCCTGATCCAGATAATTGCACAATACCCGAAAAAGAATAGGATGAACTAATGAATCGAGGTCGATTTTATAATGGTGCTTCCACAAACCTCTTAATGAACCAATACGAGGCGGTTCAGGCGTTTCGTAATTCTTGTTGACCATGCATTCCATCCAATTGCTTACATAGTCCAATCCTTTTTGCTGCCCGACAACCCGAATCAGTATATCACGGTTTATGCGGCCCGTTGCATAAGCGTTTCTATACTCTTTCAAGGGCAGCAACACGCGATATCCGAAACGCCTGGATGCCATTCGAATCCCATCCTGAAAATGAAAAGATTGAAAAGCATGAAGGGTATTGTGATGTATAAAATCCTTTAGCGGTGCTTGCGCAGGCAAAACGTGTCTTAATTCTTGCGCTACCTCTTCAAAGGAAAAATGATTTGGATCAAAAGAAGATGATGACATAGTTTGATGATTTAGGATAAAACAATTATCAAATGATAACGCTTCCTAAATCACAAACGTAAATTTCTAAAGAGAACGGACAGATTAGGGAATGATAAATCAACTGTTCGATTGATTCCGGGCACGACATTAAACAAAAGCTCCTTTTTTTGAGAGCAATCTGTATCGATAGTGTCATCAAGTCCCGAGTCGTCAAGATCTTCTTCCTCTGAGCCGGAAGTTTCATTGTCGAATAACCAACTTGCAGAATCATGTGGTTCTCCGGCAAGTGAAGACACTTGTTTGTCGGAATCGAACTGCGCTAATATTGAAGACGAGATTTCACGTCCACCAATTAAGAAGGACACTGTCAACAATAGGATACGACAGGTTAGTGACATTTCGGATGCAAGTCTAGAAGAAGGACCATCCTTTAACTTCAACTTTTACTTCTCATTAACAAAATGACTTGGGGGTCAGTCCATTGTTGGCAACACATTCGCCGCGCATTCGCCAAATCCAATGCGCACTCCGTCGCGCTCTGCGTAGCCGCGCATTACGACCGTATCACCGTCCTGAATAAACGTCCTCCTTGATCCATCATTCATGGCAACTGGTTTAGTGCCCTTCCAAGCAATCTCGAGCATGCTTCCATACGAACCCTCATGAGGCCCGCTGATGGTACCACTTGCCATCATGTCGCCACAGCGAATGTTACACCCGTTTACGGTATGATGGGCAAGTTGCTGAGTCATGTTCCAATACATGTGTTTGTAGTTGCTGTTCGAAACGACGGTTTCCTGAGCGTTCTCCGGCTTGATAGCCACTTGGAGATGAATGTCGATGTTCTTCTTGCCCGAGTACTCCAGGTAAGGCAGCACCTTAGGGTCTTGCTCCGGGCCAGACACTCGAAACGGCTCGAGGGCATCCAACGTAACTACCCAAGGCGACACAGTTGATGCAAAGTTCTTGGCCAAAAACGGTCCGAGGGGTACATATTCCCAACGCTGAATATCGCGCGCGCTCCAATCGTTGAAGAGCAACATTCCGAAAATATAGTCGTCTGCTTCAGCGGTTGTTATGCGTTGCCCGAGAGGCTTTCCATCAAACGTTACAAAGGCCATTTCCAATTCGAAATCGAGTTGCTTCGTGGGTCCGAAGGTGGGCTGTGTTTCATCGCTTGCATTCAGCTGACCCATAGGACGGCGAATAGGTGTTCCGCTTATGACAATGCTTGAAGCTCTTCCATGATAACCTACGGGCAGATGTTTCCAGTTAGGTAACAGGGCCTTGGCCGGGTCACGAAACATGGTACCGACATTTCGCGCATGGTCCTCACTGCTGTAGAAATCAGTGTAGTCGCCAACTTCAATAGGCATCAGTAATTGTACTTCATCCTGGCGAAACAACACTTGGCGGACATGGTGCTCCTTGTCGCGCAGATCAGGCATATCGCTGCGCAGCAATTTCGATACGCGATTGCGCAATTCGCGCATGGCTTGTTTACCATGACGCATGCATTGGTTTAGCGTAGGGCTCACCATATCTTCCAACGTGAATGGCAAATTCTCGAGGTAACCCATTACATGCAATGCCTTGAGATCAATGAGGTGTTCGCCTATTGCACAGCACACGTGCGGGAATTGACTTTCGGTTCGAAAGATGCCGAAGGGCAGGTTTTGAATGGGAAAATCAGAACCTTCCGGAATGTTTACCCACGAGCGGAGTGCCGGGTCATTTGCTTTTATTTCAGGCATTGCACATTGATTTGTGACAAACTTACGCCGAAAGCGTGCAATGGAAAACAGCCAGAATTATCTTCGGACATCCAAATGAAAAAGACATTACTCGCAGCCCTCATTGGTGGTATAATTCTAACAATTCATTATACCCTTTGTGCACTCAACGCATTACCCGTTGAACAGACAACCATCGGAGACCGCTATGCACAACCGCTCTTCCAGCAACCATGGCAGAAGCTTGGCTCTGACCTTCCGACCAATAAGATCGAACTTGAATTTCGAAAGAAAAACAAAGGACGTGATTGGAGTGACTGGAAAGATGCTACGGCCTCCTACTCTTACGAGCCCAGCAGTCAGGCAGAGCGTGTTGAACAAGCGATAGTAGATGAACTGCGCTGGCAGCTGACACATAATTTGTATAGCGAAAACGGACGAGTGGAGCTAAAAACAATCATGGAAAGCAGTACCTATTCTAAGGCCGTTTACTATGTAATTCGACTAGAGCGCTACAACGAGAACAACTATCCTGATTCCGTTCAATTACGCGCGGCCATTGAATTCATTCCTGAGATGGATGCTGCGGATACACGACAACTCACCTACTTCACCTTTCCTCCCTACGGCGCACCATGATAAAACGACTATTTCTTTACTTCGATGGGTTCTCAACGCACAGAGCGTTGCGTTTCATGCCACGCATTGTGTTGGGGTTTCTGATTGTGTTGTGGATGACCACAATTCCTGAACACCGACTTTTCTGGGGTAATGATAACGTGCTATTTCGATTTGGAATGGCCGATTCTATTCTGGAAAACACCTTCTTACGCCTCTATTATCAGCCGGAAATCTATGCCTGGATTTACTTTTCTCACCCTTTCCTGCTCATAGCAGGTTTGCGTAACTCTGCTTATTCCTGGATTCCGCGCCTACTTGGTTGGTTTACCGGAATGCTTCTCTATCAAGCGGCACCGGGCATTCTTGGTTGGGGAGCTATTCTGCTGTTACAATTCGCTTTTTTACTGATTCCGGTACATTACGAAACTGCTTCTTCGGTTCGAAAGTGGTTCAATAGTCTATCGATTGCAGCGATGCGCATACAGACCATCCTCGTTATATCGGTCATTGCCATTTTCATGTGGGGTTCTGATCAGTGGCCGAAAGGTGAAACCATTTACTATCTCATTCATCAACCGAGCGAAGTGCGAACCTTCCTCTATGAAACTTCATCGGGATTGAATTGGTTATGGATGACGATTACGTATGCCTTGCTTATCATAACGACCTGCCTGACGGCGAGTTTACTATTCCGTCCCACACGCTATTACAGCACCGTATTCATACTGGTGATAGGAAGCGTCGCCGTATTATCCTTCAATAATCTGGCTCACGGGTTTGCGGTTATAACACTGGCACTTCCTTGGATTGATGCCCGTGAGAGTTATGACTAAAGTAATTCGCCGATAATCTTCTCGACTGTGTATCCTTCTGCCTCCGCCTTATAATTGCGGACAATTCGATGGCGCAGAATAGGTACCGCAACCGCACGAACATCTTCGATATCGGGGCTGTATTTACCCTTAAGTGCAGCAACACACTTGGCACCCACTATTAAGAATTGAGACGCTCTTGGACCGGCTCCCCAACTCAAGAAGTTGTTTACCATTTCCGGAGCCAATTCATTTTGAGGACGGGTTTTGGCTACCA
>CANIAA010000095.1 GCA_947465255.1 Flavobacteriales bacterium
GCAGTAGCAATGTATCCAAAAACGAAGGAGGCGAATACCCACACCCATTTCACGGACTTTAACGCGGGTAGCAAATCATTTTCCCAACTAACATCTTTGTAGAGCACCCACATTAAGACGGCTGCTAGTCCAAGGAAGACAATATATGTAATGGCTTTTCTGATATTCTTTAAATCAATGGGCTCAAGTTGGGTTGTTTACCCGACAAGTCAGTTATGCTTCCACGAAAGTTGTTCACGACGGTAGTTTATTAGTGGCGGTATCCGGGAAAACGATGGCCGGTTTAAAATCTCGGGCTTCTTCCCGAGACATGTGTGCATAGGTTACAACAATGACCACATCGCCCGGAGTTACTTTGCGAGCGGCAGGTCCGTTCAAACAAACTACCCCGCTACCGCGCTCACCTTCAAGTATATAGGTTTCCAGACGCTCCCCGTTCATACAGTTGAGGACTTGCACTTTTTCGCCTTCAATCATGTCTGCGGCTTCCATCAGAAGCGGATCGAGCGTGATGCTTCCAATGTAGTTTAGGTTCGCTTCCGTTACGGTAACGCGATGGATTTTCGATTTGAGTACTTCAATCAGCATGGCCGCAAAAATACAGGGAGAATGGCTGTGCGAAAAATTGAAATAAGTTGGGCTATTCTATGAACGAGCTGTTCGTCTTTTAGTGCTTTCATAAGAATGCCATATTGATCTCGGGCTATATAAATTCCTTTTTTGGGTGTCTTTTTTCTTTTTTCATCGAAAAAATGTGCTGAAAACGAACCCTTTTCGAATACCCCCCGTACAAACAGCCATGACCCAGCCATTCACCAATACAAAGCTCACCCTGATGACCATTGCTCTGGTCCTCATTTCACTCGTTTCACGAGCTGATTGCCCGCGTGTTTTTGACTTTTATGGTCAAACTCCCGTGCATCCATACTGGTATTCATGCAGTGGAGATAATTTCTCCTTTAACTTGAGTACACCAAGCACGTGGAACGGTTTCACGATTGATTGGGGTGATGGTTCGCCCATTA
Organism: Flavobacteriales bacterium; assembly: GCA_947465255.1. Classification (GTDB taxonomy): domain Bacteria; phylum Bacteroidota; class Bacteroidia; order Flavobacteriales_D; family Sanyastnellaceae; genus JAIBBG01. The sequence continues at coordinate 1,026 of CANIAA010000095.1, forward strand.
CCAGCGGAGCTACTTGGGCGCCCCCCACATTCCAGAACCACGTGTATACGGCAGCTGTTGCTACCTATACCGTTACAATCACGGAAACGTCAACCGGATGTTCTGTTACCGGAACCGTTGTAATGGAAGAGGCGACAAGTGCTTCTATTCAAATTCCGGTCGGTGGTCTTACACAGGCATGTGCACCGCAAACCATGGAGTTTATCAATTCGTCTACAAATGTTTCAACAACGACTGAATTCACCTGGGATTTTGGTGATGGTTCGCCTGTTTTGACTTTCGATCACACCAACTGGATGCAAACCATTTCACACACCTACGAGCAAGGAACGGTGGATTGTGAGACAGAAGTTACTCTGACTGCCCAAAACATGTGTAACACAGTGCAAGGTGGTAACTCCGAAGCAACGTTTAATCCCATTCGTATCTGGGATTTGGATGATCCCGGTATTACCGCGTCGGCTACCATGCTTTGTTACCCGGATACAACCGTAACATTTAGCAACACCACCGAGCGTAACTGCTTAATGCAAGGTAACATTTACCAACGCTACGAATATTGGAATTTGGGTAATTATTGGGGAAGCGGCCAGGATAGTATCATTGACTGGACGCCTTGGCCTCCTACTTTCCCGCATACACTGCATTTTCCGGGTATTGGTTCATACACCATCGAGTTGGCTGACTCGAATTTTTGTGGTGTAGCCTCTACCAGTATTACGATTCAGATTGTACCTCCGCCAACGGCGCAAATTGCTGTTAGTGCTGATACGGTTTGCGTAGGAGAATCGGTGACCTTCTATCAGCAATCTACCGGCGGAGCGAATTTGTATCGCTGGACTTTCGGCAATAACAACGCTTGGTACACCACGGGCTCGGGAAATATCACCTATTTGTATAATACTCCCGGTACATACCATGTAGGAAGTATGGTTGGTATTTCAGGAAGCAATGGATGTTCGGATACCGCTTGGGTAGATGTCGTTGTTTTGCCGAATCCGCTGGTTTCAATTAATGCAAACGAGACAGAAGGATGTGATGCGCTTGAGGTCGACTTTACGGCCGTAACTCCAAACGCAGTAAGTTGGGTTTGGAATCTGGATAATGGTTCGGGTGCTTTCAATGGCATTGATCCACCTCTTGTTAATTATGATCAGCCTGGTGAGTATGATGTAACCTTGACGGTGGAGAACGATTATGGTTGTTCTGCCCAAGACGATATTACCATTCATGTTTATGAATCACCTCAGGTTGATTTTAATGTGTTTAATCTGTGTGAAGGTGAAACCGCACAGTTCACAGATTTGACCGTTCCAGGAAATGATGATGACATTACCGATTGGGCATGGGATTTCGGTGATGGCAACAATTCGGACCAGCAAAACCCTAGTTATGCTTACGCAACAACAGGTAGCTTCATGGTTCAACTTTTTGTGACCACAGAACATTGCGAGGGAAATGCCAGTGAAACCGTTATTGTTCAAGATGCACCTGTGGCCTCATTGTCTGTCGATGTGAGTGAGGGTTGCGGTCCTTTGACTGTGAATTTCACAAACAACAGTGATGCTGCTGCTGTTTATCAATGGGATTTGGGCAATGGGCAAATCATCACTTCCTTTTCAGGGGAACATACCTATTTGAATACCGGTTCTGCTGATACGACCTATCAAATTTCGCTTACTGCTTTGAATGCTTTCGGCTGTGGTACTTCAGATACACTTGAAGTAACTGTACATCCGGGTGCAGTTGCAGCGTTCATTGATGATAATACAGCACCTACATGTGGTCCGATGGATGCGTTTTTCCAAAATGCTTCGCTTAATGCATTCGGTTATGCTTGGGATTTTGGCGATGGTGCAACTTCCAATCTGGTAAGCCCTACGCATACCTACTACAACAACACCGGTTTTTTGGATATCTATGAAATTACACTTATTGCCTATAACATCAACGGCTGTAACGATACTATTTCGAATACTCTGTTTGTGTATCCGTTGATGAATATCGATTTTGCTATCACAGGTAGTCAGGGATGTGCACCTGTTACGGCCACCATGCCTTTTGTGAGCGGAATTCAGAACTATCATTGGGATTTTGGTGATGGCACAACTTCGCCTTTTGCTATGCCGAATCATACATTCAATAACTACACAAACGCACCTGCTGTGTATGATGTGACCTTGGTTGGTACCTCGGCTTTCGGATGTGTTGATACAGCGGTTACGCAGGTTACCGTTTTCCCAAATACAATTGCTCAATTTAGCTCGTCCGCCTTATCGGGCTGCTCGCCACTAACGGTTGATTTAACGAACTTATCTATTAACGCGGATACATATAACTGGAACTATGGTGATGGAGATGTATCTCAGGAGGGCTCATCTATTCATACGCATACATTCATCAACAATGGTACTACACCGTTGGTGCGCACCATTGCTTTGGCTACTCAGAATATTTATGGCTGCATGAGCTCATTCAGCGGTAATTTGGAGATCTATCCGCAAATCGAAGTGTCGTTTGTAGAACCTGTCGATGTGTGTTCACCTGCTACTGTTTCATTTAGCAATACCAGTGTGAATGTGAGTGCATATAACTGGAACTTTGGAAACGGATTACAATCTGTTGCTCAAAATCCAACATCTGTTTACGAGAACATAACGGATGCCGATGTACCATTTACAGTGACTCTGACCGGCGCCTCAGTATTCGGTTGTGTTGATTCTATATCACATACTTTCATGGTGAAAACAACGCCGGTTGCTGCCTTTACACTGAGTGAAGTTGCCGCTTGTTCTCCGGTGGTAGTCGCGATTTCCAACCAATCGGTACGCGCCGATAGTTTGTATTGGAATTATGGTGATGGTACTTCTTCGAATTCGGAGGATGCATTGCAACAAATCGTATATGAGAATAACGGAACCATTGCTCAGGATTTTGTAATTACGCTGGTGGCTGTTACTGACGAGGGCTGTTCCAGCCAACAAACATCGGCACTCACTGTGTATCCGCTGATAGACGCAGGCTTTATTGAGCCGGGTGTTTATTGCTCGCCGGCTACCGTGCAGTTCAACAGCACAAGTGTAAATGCTAATTCACTTCAGTGGGAATTTGGCAATGGCACTGTTTCTACTATTCCTGCACCGACATCCTATTTCACTAATGAAACCGGTGATCCGATAGCCTATAGCGTGCAGCTCATTGCAACCTCGACTTATGGATGTGTAGATTCTGTGACGCATGAGTTGGTTGTTAATCCTACACCCGTAATTGATTTTGTTCCGAGTGTTTATGCGGGTTGTGCGCCTGTTGTTGTCGAGTTCACGAATAACTCCTTGTTTGCTGATGAGGTGACTTGGACTTACGGTGATGGCTCAACTTCGACCACAACTGATATGCTTCATTCGCATTCGTATGCAAACAATGGAAATAATCCGGAGGTAATGGAGGTTACACTTGCTGCGGTTTCGAACGAAGGATGCAACTCTTCTCAAACGGTTGAAATCACCGTTTATCCCGCGGTTACAGCAGACTTCATGAGCCCCGGTGAGTTTTGTTCGCCTGCTCAAGTTGCACTGGTTAACTCAAGCGTAAACGCAGTCTCTTACGAGTGGACATTTGGCAATGGCCTCATGTCTATCATGCAAAGCCCAACGACCAATTACTCGAACACTTCCGGTGAAACTGAGGTGTATGATATTCGTTTGATTGCGGCAAATGCGTTTGGTTGCACAGATACCGCATATCAGCAAGTTACTATTCATGCTACACCGGATGTGAACGTGTTGGCCAGTGTCAATGCCGGATGTTCACCCCTGCAAGTAACTTTTGCTAATGAGACTTTGTTTGCAGACAGCTATTTGTGGCATTATGGCGATAACACATCATCAGTTACGTCGGCATCGCAGCACGCGCACACATTCGTAAATAACGGAAACGAAGCTCAGGAGTTTGAAATCTTCATGCAGGCATCTACAGCTGCTGGTTGTTCGGCTCAAGCGAATCTTGTCATTCAGGTTTACCCGGCTGCAGAAGCATCCTTTGATGACCCCGGAGCGTTTTGTTCTCCTGTAAGCGTTGGTTTCGTCAACACCAGTGAGAATGGAGCTATCTACCAATGGGATTTTGCCAATGGCGTGCAGTCGATCATGGAAGAGCCTGTGGTTTATTTCACTAATAATTCTGACACAACACAGATTTATGAAGTGTCGTTGTTGGTTACCTCGGCATACGGCTGTGAAGCACAGTATAGCGCACCTTTAACAGTGTATCCATTGCCAAATGCCTCTGTGACATTGGCTGAAAATAACGCCTGTGCACCTGGCCCGCTAACAATCTACAACAACTCAAACGGCGCTTCTTATATGTGGGATTACGGTGATGGTACTGCTTCTAATACCTCGCTTACAGCGCATACACACGATTATTCGAATGCGCCTTTCCAAACTAATTCCTATACCATTTTGTTGGTTGCCACTTCAGAAAATGGATGTGTAGATCAGACTTCAGTGAACTACACCATTTACCCCGGTGTGGTTGCTTTGTTTGCCACAGACACGATTGGCTGTGCTCCGCACAATGCTCCATTCATCAATCAAAGTGTTGGTGCAGTTTCATACCAGTGGAATTTCAGTGATGGTCAGGTTTCGTCGGAAACAGCTCCTGCCATGGTGTTTGATGCACCTTTTGATACAGACATCGAAGTGGAAGCTCAACTTATTGCCACTAATGTATATGGTTGCTCTGATACGTTGTCGCGCACTATTCACGTGATGCACACGCCCCAGGCGATTGCTCAGATTGACACAGTAATGGGTTGCTACCCTGCCACTGCTGTTTTCTATAACGGATCAATTGGTGCTGATAGCTATAATTGGATGTATGGCACCGGTCAGACATCAGCAACAACCGCTGAATATCACGAACATGAGTACATCAACATCTCTAACGATGTGTTTACATTTTATATCACACTGCAGGCGTTTACCGATTATGGTTGCATGAGCAGTGATCAATTGACGCTTGATGTTGCTCCTGAAATTGAAGCGGATTTTAACGCCATCCAGCAAGGTTGTTCTCCGCTGGAAGTGTATTTCGATAATATCAGTGATGGTGGTTCAAGCGTTTCTTGGAACTTTGGTGATGGTGACCTTTCTAATGCATACGAACCCCAGCATACTTTCTTTAACTGGGGAACTAACGACACCACGTATGCGATTACGCTCGTGTTGTATGACAATTATGGTTGCTCTGATACAATTTCACGTAACGTAACTGTTTTCGCCAATCCGATTGCCGGATTTGAGGTAACGCCTCAAACCCAGTCATGGCCTAATGCCACTATTGATATTACTAATACCACTGTGGGCGGTGAGTTGGGAGCTAACTGGAATATGAACGACGGTTCGTTTCTATACGATATGCATCCCGGTTCATACACCTATGAGCATTGGGGAGAGTATACTATTCAACTGGTGGTGAGCAATGGTTCATGCAGCGATACTACCTACCGCACCATCGAGATTTTGCCTCCGTCTGCAATTGCGAATTTTGAAGGTCCGGCCCAAGGTTGTGTACCTCTAACTGTTCAATTCAATAATTTGAGTGAAAATGCGGTGGTTTCTACATGGTCATTTGGCGATGGAAATCAGTCGACAGCAGAAAATCCGATTTACACATATTACCAGCCTGGTATTTATTCTGTGACTCTCACGGTGGTTGGCCCTGACGGCAGCAGCGATGTGATGACGCAGGAGCAAATCATTTACGTGTATGCCAATGCGACTGCTTCATTCGCGGTAACTCCAAACAATGTTAGTGTACCCGGTGAGCCGGTTTATTGCTTGAATCTTTCGGCCAACGCTACATCCTATGTTTGGGAGTTTGGCGATGGTGAAACTTCAACTGAAGAGAATCCGCTTCATTATTACCAGGAGCAGGGTGATTATGATGTAACCCTTATAGCCGTGAATGAGAATGGCTGCTCAGATACGCTCACACTTGAAAGCCTGGTGCACGCCAATGATATTGGAATGATTGAGTTCCCTAACGCGTTTTCTCCGAATACAGTGGAGAGCAGCAGTGGTTATTACAACATTCACAGCCTTGACAATGATGTGTTTTTCCCTATTCACAAAGGGGTGGAGGAGTATAAGCTGCGAATCTTCAATAAGTGGGGAGAATTGCTTTATGAAAGTGGTGATATAGCAAAGGGTTGGGATGGTTATTACAGAGGCCAACTGGTGAAGCAAGATGTGTATGTGTGGAAAGTAGATGCTCGTTTTGTGAATGGCCAGCGATATGAAAAGGCCGGCGATGTAACCGTAATTGTTAAATGATCGTACAATCAGAAAAACCGACATTTTACACCTGTCTGAATCATGACAAATCGTATCCTGAACATAGCGCTATTCTGCCTTTTGGCTGTGAGCACTTGGGCTCAGGATCAGCAATTCACGCAATTTTATGCGGTACCGACTGCGGTTAATCCGGCATTCGCAGGGGCGTCGATTCAAAGCCGTGTAAGCATGCAGTATCGAAACCAGTGGGCGGCTATTCCAGGAGGATTTAACTCGGGCAATATCACCTTCGACCAGTTCATGCCAAACTTGAATAGTGGCATCGGAATGCTGGTAAGCTACGATCAGGCAGGATCAGGAGCGCTTCGATCATCTACAGTTGCAGTGCAGTATGCTTACGAAGCTCGTATCAAGCGTAATCTGTTCTTCCGTCCTGCATTGCAGTTAGGATACGGGCAGAAGTCAATCGACTTTGAAAAGCTGACGTTTTACGATCAGTTGATACGAGAAGGAAATGAACCGTCGCTAGAGGCAGGAACTGTGCGCCCGGTTAACTACTATGATATGGGTGCAGGCATGCTGCTATACAGCCCAAAGCTTTGGCTTGGCTTTTCTGCTTTTCATAATAATACGCCCGACGTTTCCATGTATGACTCGCAAAAATCTCCTTTGGCAAGGAAGTTTTCAATGCACGGTGGTTACCGAATTCGATTAAAGGGTAATTCGCTCCGTAAATTGGATCACTACATGGTCGTGGCGGCTAATTATCTCGCGCAGCAACAGTTTGACCAACTTGATATTGGTTTTTATTACGAGTTCTCTCCGATGATTCTGGGTATGTGGTATCGCGGATTGCCGATGAAGAGTAATTCCTACGGTTACTTTAACCATGATGCGCTTGCGTTTTTACTCGGGTTTCAAGCGGGTAATTACAAGGTTGGATATAGTTATGATATCACCGTTTCCAAACTGGGTATTGCCAGTAGCGCCGGGTCGCACGAGGTGTCTTTGGTGTATCAATGGGCCAACAAACACAACCAACGCGCCAAGAAAATCCGCATCATGCCGTGCGCGAAATTCTGATGCCTAAGCGATAATATTCACTTCGCGTTCTAGTTCAATTCCGAACTTTTGTTTAATGTCTTCAATGATGGATGTACTTAGATCGTATATCTGATTGCCGGTTGCTCCGCCATAGTTTACCAGTACCAAAGCTTGCTTGTCATGAACGCCATAATTCCCTAGGTTTTTCCCTTTCCATCCTGCACGCTCAATGAGCCAACCGGCAGGTACTTTTACATGGTTTTCATCTATTGGAAAACAGGGTGCATTGTTATGATGTTCCTGTATGGCCCTGTATACAGCCATTGGTACCACGGGGTTCTTAAAGAAACTACCGGCATTACCTATTTTCTTGGGATCGGGAAGTTTCGACGAACGAATTTGGATGACGGCTTTTGCTACGTCTTTGATGGTAACGTTGTCGAGGTGCATTTTATCCAATTCTTCTTCGATGGCCCCGTAAGAGGTGTGCAGCACTGCACGTTTATTCAAACGAAATGTCACAGATACAATCACCCACCGGTCTTTTTCTTCCCGTTTAAAAACACTTTCACGGTAACCGAATTTGCATTCGTCAACTGAGAATACGCGCAAACTGCCATCGGCGATGTTGATGGCTTCAAGCGAGTGAAAAACGTCTTTTATTTCCACTCCGTAGGCCCCAATGTTTTGCATTGGACTGGCACCCACACACCCAGGAATGAGAGCCAGATTTTCAATGCCGGCATAGTTGGCGTTGATAC
>CANIAA010000096.1 GCA_947465255.1 Flavobacteriales bacterium
GTGAAATGCGCAATGCCTGATGGCTGTTATGTGGCGTTTGCCAATGTGAACGAAACCGGAATGGACGCCGAGGCTTTATGCAATAAATGGCTCAATGAAGCAAAAGTTTCTGTTGTTCCCGGTCTGCCCAAATGGTTTGGTAGTCGCGCTCAAGGGCATATACGCATCAGTTTTGCTACTTCACGTGATATTCTCCAACAAGCTTTCGAACGAATTAATACATGCATGCAACCATGAGTAAAACTGTAATCATTGGCGGAGGTATCGCTGGCTTGTCCCTGGCAATTGCCCTCCGAAAGATGGGACGTGAGGCAGTCGTTTGCGAGAGAGAGGAGCGCTCGCATAGCAATGGCCATGCATTTTTGATTCACCCGGATGCTATGGCGGTTTTAGAGAAGGTGGTCGAAACAGATCCGTATCATCTAATGCCCGGACGACAGATTGACCGATTACTATTGAAAAATACCGATGATGTCGTATTACAGGATTTGCTACTTGAAGGTTGGGTTTGCATGAAGCGTTGCGAGGCGATTCATGCACTCGCGGCTCAACTCCCGGAGGGCACAGTGAAATACGGAAGGGCGTTTTCGCACTTCATCATTCATGATGAAGTCGTCATTGCCGCTGCTTTTACCAACGGAGATGTTGAGTATGGTGATATATTTATTGGTGCTGACGGAGTGCGCTCAGCTGTGCGCAAGGCTTTGTTCGGCCCAACCGATTTTACTCCGGTTTTGGTGAAGGAAATTTTGGGAACGATTAATAACAAGGAGCTGTTTGACAGACACCCTCACATGTTCACCAAATATCTTAGTCGCGATAAGGGTCTGGCTATTGGCTTTATTCCGTGTAATGAAGAAGAACTTATTTGGTTTCTTCAGTTTGATGTTACTCTTTGCAAAACTGAATTATCAAGTCCGCAAGCAATTGCGGATTTCTGCAAGTCAATTGTAGAAGAGTTCCCCGAAGAAGTGAAGGATTTAATGGCTTGCGAATCGGTTGTAGCCAACTATGTTTGGCACACAACCGACTTTGATATCCTGCCCGAATTCAGTCAACGGAATGTGCTCCTAATAGGTGACGCGGCTCACGTTGCACTTCCTTTCACAAGCGCTGGTGTAACGAATGCGTTGCTTGATGTAGACTGTCTGGTAAGTCTACTCGCTCAAGAATCTGATTTTAAAATCGTTTGTCGGATGCTCTATGAGCAACGTGCCTTGCATGTACAAAACCACGTCAAAATGGGTCGCGAAATCAGGACTAGCTTCTTGCAGGGCTCTGACCAAAGCGTTAAACTACCCATTATTCAAGATATGAACGTGCTTACGGAATAGCGCTATTCTATACTTGCGGTTGTTACACAGAGTTGCAGGGCCTCTTCCCAAGTGCTAATGCGAATGCCGGTGTTAGTCTTCCATTTCGTAATATCAAGCTTTGAATAACCGGGTCGCTTCGCTTTGGTTGGAAAACGACTGCTATCGACCGGATGAACAGGAACAGAAAGCCCACTTTCCTTTATGATTGCACGGGCAAAATCCCACCAGCTTGCTTCCCCGGCGTGCGTATAATGATATAGCCCACATGGTATAGTGACGTGTTCAACGTATTTTTTCTTGAGTAGAAGTAGAATGTCATTGGCTAATAAACCGGCGTAGGTGGGTGTTGCAAACTGATCGTTGACAACATTCAATTCACCCCTTTCTTTAGCCAGTCGAAGCATAGTGTTGAAGAAATTGTGGCCATACGAGTCATACAGCCAGGATGTGCGAAGTATGAAATAGTGATCGAAAACAGCGTCAACCGCTCTTTCGCCATCCAGCTTCGATTGACCATAGTAGTTGAGCGGATGTGGTTCGTCTTCTTCTGTATAGGGCGTTTTAGAATTTCCGTCGAAAACGTAATCGGTTGAGATATGAACGAGCAATGCCTCTATTGATTTGCAAGCCTCGGCCAAGAAAGAGGGGCCAAGAGTATTACCGGCCCGAGCACCCTCTCGATCTTCTTCTGCGCGCTCTACATTGGTATAGGCGGCTGCATTAATAACAACGTCCGGTTTTAATGAGGTTACTCGCTCGTGAACCCACGATTCAACAGAAATATCCAAATCCGAACGATCCCAAAAGGTGTAGGAAAATTCAGGGTATTGAGAGGACTGTAGCTTGAGGGCATGCCCTAATTGTCCGCCTGATCCAACCACCAGTACATGCATTTTTCTATTGGTCATGACGCGAAGTTAGCATCAATTGATTTTGCTGAGAACCGGCTTTCATTGGTATCTTTGTCATCATGGCATAATCATTGGCTTTGCGCCGAAAAGTGCTTTATCATGAAAAGTTATAACGCCGTTGTCATACTCTTTTCCCTTGTCATTGCTTTTGCCATGGACGTGCGTGCGCAGCGTCGATCCCCTAATTTGAACGTGGGTATTCAAGTTGTTCAACCGTTGGGCGACTTTGCCAATGAGTATAAAGGACTTCCTGCCGGTGTTGCCGGTACGTTTAGCATGCCTGTGCTTCGAACGCCGGTGGAGTGGGGAATTGGTTACGCCTGGAATAGCATGGGTTCCAACGATAGAGACATCGTTGCATTGGTTAATCAGGATACTACTGCAGGCAACACATACGCAAATGGAACCCTTGCACTAAGAAGCACCAGTAATCGATACAAAGCACACGCCAGGGTAAGACCGCTTAACGGTAAACTCCAACCTTATGGTGATGTATTCGCAGGGCTGGAAACATTCAAAACAACGACAACTATCACCATTGATAATAGCGGATACAGCTCTGAGCTCTCAACTAATCGCAATCACCTGGACATGACGTTTTTTTATGGTTGGGCATTAGGCTTGCGAGTTCGTTTAGCTCCTGCCATTTATGCCGAGGCACGCTACGAGAACATTACAGGTGGTTTGGTGGAATACGTCGATAATGAAACAGTAGAGATCGATAACGACAACTCCATATCCTTTAACCTAAAGGAATCACGAACCAACCGATCAGTCTTTCAAGTTGGTGTTGCTTTCGGATTTTAATTGAGCAGTTACCTTAGCAAAACTCTTCAAAAGCAGTCTTCAGGTGTTCCGCTATCATGTCAGCAGTGCGACCTTCGATGTGGTGGCGCTCAATCATGTGCATCAATTTGCCATCTTTAAACAGCGCTATGCTCGGTGATGAAGGAGGATATGGCAGCATGTATTTGCGTGCACGCTCTACGGCGTCGCGATCTACTCCGGCAAAACTGGTAGCGAGTTTGGTTGGCAATTTGGCTGCAGATTGAACTGCTTTGCGAACGCCCGGACGCATGCTGCCCGCGGCACAACCGCAAACGGAGTTCAACACAACCAATACTGTACCGGCGCTGTTAACAGCGGCGTCTACGGCCTCGGGTGTCATCATTTCTTCAAAGCCAACCTGGTCAAGTTCCTGACGCATGGGTGCTACTAATTCTGCTGGATACATAGGTGTTGTTTTTTGAAAGTGTAAAGTTGCGCTTATTCCCTTGTCTAACAAAGCGCTGCGCTGTTAATCATTTAAAACACGGTCTATCAGCGTTCGAATTTCTTCTCCGCTGGACGGTCGAGGTGCATCGACACTAACGATTTTTCCCGCTTCGTCTATTAATACGAATCGCGGAATGGAGTTAACTGCATAAAGATAACTCATCGTTTTTTCCATCTCTTGACTTTGATGTAATTGCAGGCCGGTCATCGGTTCCTTGGCTATAAAGGCTTTCCATGCGGCCACATCTTTGTCTGTGCTTACACTAATAAACGCTATGTTTTTACCGTGATACGATTCTTCGAGTGTTTTCAGTGAAGGCATTTCGCGCTTGCACGGGCCACACCAAGTTGCCCAAGTATCGATGTAAAGCACCTTGCCTCGATAGTCACTCAACTTGCTGGTTTTTCCCGATGCATCGTAAAACTCAGCATCAGGAGCCGGCCGGCCGGCATATAAATGCTCATATTGCGCAGCATATTTTTTTACGGATGCGATCAGTTTTTCATCCTTGGAAATCTTTTCAAGGGTGGTGATGAAAGAGGTTAAATCGGAGGTGCCGACGTCTTTCAAAACTTGGGGCATGAACTCACTGATGAGCACGCTTTTGTTGCGTTCCGGTTTCACCCATTCACCAAGAACGGAAACGACCAGCTCATAATAACGAGCCGGCGATTTATTCGGGTCGTTTTCGAATCGAATGTTGGCCTCCAATGATGCTTTGTTTAATGCGAAAGATTTGTAGGAAGGCTCATATGCCATCGACTCATCGCTGAGATTAATGCCTTCCAGAAACTTCTCCATCTCTTTAGACATCACGCTCATGCCCGCTTTCATGGATTGGTTTTTGAAATTCACCAAGTCGAGCGCCATTTGATAGGTGTAAATTTTCTCTTCAGACTCGCGAAATGGCGTGATGAAATTGGATGATTTATTGTTCGCAGCAAGTGCATTCAATCGAGCATTGCGAACTGAGTCACGAAGCGCAAAATATCGCTCAGGCGCAACGGTGTTGAGTTTGTACGAAGGATATGCCGCAGTGAATGCGCGATCTTCTTTGGTTCGCTCTAAAATGTGGTTGCAATATGCAGAGCTTGAGCCCGTGACTATTGCGTCTGTAATATTCACGCCAGACAACGTGAGTGTTACTTCATCCGCCGGCAACAAATAAAGAGAGAGACTCTGTCGATTAAACTCAATAGTGAAGTAATTGGCGGTTGTTTGCTCTATCAATAGATCAAACTTGCGATCTGCGTTCAATTTTACGGTATCCGCTCTGCCTTGATGTTTCAGCAAGAAGAAATCGCGAGGGGCATTGTTGATGACCCCTTTGAGATTTGTTTTGGATATCTGGCAATGACCGGTTGTGTTCGCAAGCAGAAGCGCACAAATGGCAATCACAAGAATGAAAGTGTTCTTCATGCTTTTACGTTAAGAGCAATACTGAGTTCATCGAGTTGTTTTTGATCAATGGTGCTAGGAGCATCAATCATGACATCGCGACCGCTGTTGTTTTTGGGGAATGCAATGAAGTCACGAATACTCTCAACACCTCCAAACAAAGCGCATAAACGATCAAATCCGAAAGCAATACCGCCATGAGGAGGTGCACCATATTCAAATGCATTGAGCAAGAAGCCGAATTGCTTCTGAGCTTCTTCCGGAGAAAAACCAAGAAGGTTGAACATACGCGCTTGAATGTCGCGGTCGTGTATTCGTATTGAACCTCCGCCGATTTCCACCCCATTCAAGACGAAGTCATACGCATTGGCACGTGCATCACCCGGTGAAGTTTCGAGCAAATGAAAATGCTCAGGCTTCGGAGCTGTAAACGGATGGTGCATTGCGAACCAACGCCCTTCCTCTTCTATCCATTCAACCAATGGAAAATCGACTACCCACAAGGGTTTGAAATCATCAGGATCGCGCAGGTTGAGTTTGCTGCCCATCAACAAGCGCAGCTCGCTTAATTGTTTACGTGTGGTATGAAGATCACCTGAAAGGATGAGTATCAAATCACCGGCATTCGCTCCAGCGCTTTGCGCAATCGTCTTCCAGTCTTCGGGTGTATAGAATTTATCGACTGATGACTTGTAGCTGCCATCTTCGTTGCACATGCAATAAACAAGACCTTTAGCACCGATTTGAGGGCGTTTTACCCAATCTGTAAGTTCATCAACTTGCTTGCGCGTATAGTTAGCGCAGCCGGGCGCAACAATCCCCAACACTGCTTCTGCACTATCGAATATCGCAAAGCCTTTACCTTGCATGGAAGGAGTGAGGTCTTGAAACTCCATTCCAAAACGCACATCAGGTTTGTCGTTTCCAAAACGTCGCATAGCGTCGTCATAAGTCATGCGCGGTACGCCGGCAATATCAATTCCTTTTACGGTCTTAAAAAGATGACGCACTAAGCCCTCAAACGTATTCAAGATGTCTTCTTGCTCCACGAATGCCATTTCGCAGTCAATCTGCGTAAACTCAGGCTGGCGGTCGGCTCGCAAATCTTCGTCACGGAAGCAGCGCACAATTTGATAGTAACGGTCATAGCCCGCTACCATCAAAATCTGTTTGAATGTTTGAGGCGATTGTGGAAGAGCATAGAATTGTCCACCGTTCATTCGTGAAGGCACAACAAAGTCGCGCGCTCCTTCAGGGGTGCTCTTAATCAAGTAAGGTGTTTCCACTTCCATGAAAGCAAGTGAATCGAGATACTTGCGTGTTTCGATGCCGATGCGATGACGCAGCATCAAATTATTCTTGAGTGGATTGCGGCGCAGATCGAGGTAGCGCCACTGCATGCGTAAATCGTCACCACCGTCACTCACATCTTCAATGGTGAATGGAGGTGTTTTACTACCGTTGAGAATTTCCAGTTTGGTGACTTGCAGCTCAATATCACCTGTGGGCATATTGGGGTTCTTCGCAAAGCGTTCTATCACTGTGCCCGTGGCCTTCACAACAAACTCACGACCGAGCGTGCGCGCGGCCGACAGTATTTCAGCGGAAGTTTTCCCTTCTTCGAAAAACAACTGGGTAATGCCGTATCTGTCGCGTAAATCGACCCACAACATACCGCCTTTATCGCGTGTGCGCTGCACCCAGCCGCTAAGTGTTACCTCTTGTCCATTATGTTCGATGCGGAGCTCTCCGCAGGTGTGTGTTCTGTGCATACAATCTGAAAATGAATGATGGCAAAGATAAATCGCACAACGCTTGGAATACGATTAATCCGTTGTACTAAAACAAAAACGGCCGCGCAAGGCAGCCGTTTTAAGTATGATTAGAATAATCTATTTCAATGTGAAGTTTACCGGGATGGTCATCACCAATCGAACCGGACGTCCGTTTTGCTTAGCAGGTGCGAATTTCTTGAGCTTTCTCACTGCGTTTTCTGCAACCTTACTCAAGTTAGGACCTCCTTGAACGCCGCGTTGAACGCGCACTCCTGTAACAGATCCGTCCTTCTCAACTACAAACTGCACATAGACCTTACCCTGGATGTTGTTTTCCTTTTCCATTTCAGGATAAGGAGCGTTTTCCATGATATCCTTCTGCATTTGAAGTTCACCGCCCGGATACTGTGGCATTTCTTGAGCAAATGAGACCGGTTCTTCTGGTTTCACTTCTTCAATGATTGTTACCACTTCAACCGGACCAACCGGACCTTCCTCTCCTTCTTGTGTTACAGTTGAGATGTTTTGATCTTTCAACTCTTCCACAGCGGGTGGTGGGTCTTTTACTTCTTCTTCCGTTACCTCGATTTCGGTGAACTTAATCTGCTCAACCGTTGGCGGTGGTGGTGGCGGTGGTGGTGGTGGTGGTGGTGGTGGCGGCTCTTCCGGATTGGTCGGAGGCGGGGCCAACATTTCAACAATTTTTTCAGCCGGAATCTCCACTTTCTCTTCGGCCTTTTCTCCGAAAATCATGGGAGCCGTAAATCCTGCACCGGCCACAAACACAGTAGAGCCAAGGGCGATGCCCAAGGTCATGCCGTGACCCTTGCGAATTTTGTAGGCGCCATATTCTTTGAACTTATTCTGGAACACAATGTCATTGCGTTCCTTGTTCAGAATATTGGTCCAGCTGACGTCTAAGCTCACAGCGGTTACCACAACCGCGATAATGAGCACTACAATTAAACCTGTCATAGCTGTAAGTTTTTGGTTAGTATTGAACTCTCCGGTTGATACCGCTAAGTAGCAACGGCGTTCAATGCCTGTTTATTTTTTCTTCAAATCCAATTCTGCTGCGCGCTGACGAACTGCGATGGCTTCTGATTCAGCCATGTCTTGAATGGCGCGTTTGCGCACATTGCAAATGTTGAGTTCATCCATTGCACCAATTACATTTTTGAATTTGGTTTTATCTACCGTTTTGATTACTACAAAAGGAGCGTCTTTAGCGCCAACCACCTGTTTGTAGGCTTCTTCATAGGTAAGCTCATCAATTTCTTTGCTTTCGAGCTTTGCCTTCAATTGAATTACCTGGTCATTCACACGCATGTTTTTATCGAGCATGATTTTGCGGAAACCATCTTTCGATAAATCGGTTAGAATGAGCTGAGTGGTATCGGGCTTATAGGCACCGGAGTAATAAAACACTTCATTTTCGTTTTCGCCAAGAAGCAGGGTGGTAGCCAATGCATCGTCGAGCTTGGTCTTATCCTCCTTGTCATCCACCTCTTTCGGGTAGATAATCTCCATGGCTTTCGGCTTCGCCAGTGTTGCAGCAAGCACGAAGAATGTAAGCAAGAGGAACGCAAGGTCGACCATGGGTGTCATGTCGATTCGTGCCGAACCTTTCTTCGCTTTTTTCTTACCGTGTTTACCACCACCACCGCCGCCTTCTACTATTTCTGCCATTGTATTTGGGTCTTAAGAGGTTGGTTGTTATTGTGCGTTCAGATTTGCATCTGCATTGGTATCCGATCCTTCTAAGTTGGTTACCATGTTGAATTGAAAGATTTGCTTATCACGGAAAACGTCGATGACTTTTTCTATTTTGGCATATTCAGTATTCGCGTCGGCCTTAATGGCGTAGCGCAGACCGTCTTCTTTCAATTGTTCTCTGGTAAGTCCTTGTTCGGTAGCATCATCAACGAAGGCATAGTAGCCCTCCTGAATCCAGTCGCCCAACTGATTGTTGAGGGAGTCGAGAGGAATGCCCTTGCTGGCCTTGTCGAGTGCGGCTTTTACATCATCGTCACCTGATATGTATTGCGCCAGTAGTTCAATAGGCTGTCCGAAGGTTCCCATTTTGGAGAAGTTCTCAATCTGTTCCTGCGACAATTTTGCTGCAGGATAGCGCACCATCATGCGCTCGATGAGTCTCTCACGAACTGTTCTGCCTGAAATATCGAAATAAGCGCGACCGGCTGTGTCTATCGTTATGAGCATCACTTTCTCAGGCAACTGAGTGAGGGATGTCGACGATGGTGGGTCGGCTTCAATCGGTTCCATGTTGCGGAACTTGGCCGTGAGCATGAAGAACGTCACCAAGAGGAACGCAAGGTCAACCATGGGCGTCATGTCCAGGCTGGGTGCGCTTTTGGGTATCTTGATTTTTGGCATCGTTCTGCTTTTATTTACGAGTGAATAATAGCAGAAGGATTAATGCTTAGAA
>CANIAA010000097.1 GCA_947465255.1 Flavobacteriales bacterium
CTTGTTTCTTGTGGAAGTGAATTCGTCGAAAAGATATTCCAGATTACAAACTAAAGGAATGAGAATGAGGTTTGACAACGGGTGGGCTTCTCCCTTCTCCCTTCTCCCTTCTCCCTCGCCCCTATAACTCAACAATAATCCCCACACTCGGCAGCACCGTGCCATTCGTATTCGGGATGAAGTTGGGCAGATACTGCGACGCATTATTCGGATCGACCACCGGATTACCGAGCGCATCGCGCTGCACATCGAGCAGGGGCTTGAGCTGCGTCTCATAACCGAGTGCGTTTTGAATATCAAAGTACAGGTCGAGCGTCCAGCGCTTGTTATACCATTTCTTGTCGACGCGAATGTCAAGCTGTTGATAGACACCAGCGCGTTGCGTGTTGAGTTGCGACCAGTCGTTGACGGCAACACCCAAAGCGTCCCAGTTCTGAATGTTCATCGATGCAGCCACATCATCCGGTGTATACGGAAGTCCACCACTGAAGCGAAACACAAAGCCGACTTCCCAATTACGCTTCAATACCTTACCTCCGGTGATGCTCACTAGATGACGACTGTCCCAACTCGAAGGTGTCCAAGCGCCACTCGCGCCTGTGAACTCGCTGTTCACATAGGTGTAAGCCAAAATGCCATAGAGACCTTTGAAGAATTTTTGCTGATACAGCACTTCAACTCCTCTTGAACGACCAAGGCCGGTGGAGGTGAGCGCTTCATTGCCCACGGTTCCGAAATCGGCGCCGAGGTTGGCAATGCTGATACCGCGATTCACACTCACAGGGTAGTGATCGTAGTATTTATAAAAGCCTTCCACCGAAATAATCGTGTTGCGCTTGTCCCAGTTGTATTGCACGCCGGCAACGGCCTGCGAGCACGAAACATAGCGCATATCCTTGTTCACGAAAACACCATCCACCTGGTAGCCGAGCGAGAGGTAGTTAGGCTGCTGATAGTAAATACCGGCATTCGCGTTGAAGCTCCACTGCGGTGCGAAGCTGTAGCGCAATGAGACACGCGGTGAAATCTGGTTCTTCAAGTTGCTCATCGTGCCATTGAAGTCATTGCCGTCGGCGCGCAAACCGGCCGAGAGCGTCACGCGTTCGTTGAGCAAAGTTTTACTTGACTGAATGAATGCGCCGTATTTGTGCATGTTGAAATTCGTGCGGTAATCGACGCGAAAGGTGTCTTGTATGGCCGGATTGTATTCACTCAAGTTGGAATAGTTGAAGTATTGCGCATACTCGTAGGAAATTCCATACAATAGTTTCCAGCCATCTCCTGAAATTTTATTTTCAATGCGCAACTTATTTTCTTGCTCACTGCTGCTGTAGTCAAACTTGCGGGCCTTGGTCTCGTCGTTGTCGTAATACTTGTAAGCATCATTCTGTAGCATGTTGCGACTAGCCACAACCGTCCATTTGCTCTTCTCTCCGTAATGATCCCACTTCACACCAAAGGCGTAGTTCCACTGGTTGTTAATGACGAGGTTGTCGAGAAGGTACCGATTGAAGTCAAAGTTTTCACTGGCCGTGTCTTCGGCGAGTTTCAGGTTTAAGGTGAAATTATCGAGCGCACCAAGAGATAGAATCGAGAGCTTGTTTTTCTCGTTGATGTCCCATTTCCATTTCAGGTTGTAGTCGTTGTATGCCGGTAGAAAAGGCAGCCCCAATGCACTGAAGAGAAACTGCAAGTAGCTTCTTCGCGCCGAAAACGTCAGCCCTGAGTTTTTACCCGTCGGACCTTCGAGCGTGATTCCAATATCACTGCTTCCTACAATGATGTTGCTGGCCCACTTGTCGCGCTTGGGGTCTTTAAACTGAAACTCCATTACACTGCTGAGGGCGTTGCCTCGAGCGGCAGGGTATGCTCCGGAATAAAACTCCACCTCGTTAATCAGATCGACGTTGATGAGTCCGCGCGGACCACCGTTGGAGCCTTGTGTGGCGAAGTGATTGATGTTCGGGATTTCGATGCCGTCGATGTAGAAGCGGTTCTCGTTGGCCGCTCCACCACGAATAATGAGGTCATTGCGGAAGCTGGGAATTGCGGCCACACCGGGCAGTGTACGAATCACTTTAGAGATGTCGCGGTCACCACCGGGATTGCGCTTGATTTCATTCACCCCAATGGAACGCACTGATATGGGCGACTCATCTTCGTTCGAGCGTCGTGTGCCAACGATTTCCACCGGACCTGTTTCATTGACGACTTCTTCTAGTTGAATATTGACGATCGCCGGACGATCCTTGGTGGCCTCCACTTCGAATACAATGACTTTTTTGTAGCCGATGGCAGCACACTCGATGTTATACAGCCCCGGTTGCAGGTTTCCTATGGAGTACTTTCCGTCAATGTCAGTTGTCGACCCTGTGTTGGTGCCTTGGATTACGACAGGCACGAAAGGCACCGGCTCATTGGCCGGAAGCGCGGTAATGGTCCCTGAAATAGAGGTGGTTTGCGCCGTGGCAAACGCGGCCCAAAGGACGAGTATGAAAGTTAGTGGAAGGTGGAGTTTGGAAATTGAAAAGGTTCGCATGAATGCGAAACAACTCAATCTTGTTTTTGTTTGGTGCGGAGACCTACGCAAACTCCATAATGCTGGTAGATGTTTTTCAACGGCGTGCTTTCCCAGTCTTCCTGTTGGCCGGTTATGTAGGACCAAGCATCATTCCATGCTTTTGTGCGAATGTCGTTCGTCGAAGCCCCTGCATTGGCATAGGCGCCGAAGTAAAAACTTCTGCCCAGGTAAAACTGCAATTGAAGCTTTCCCTGGTAGCCAAACTCGATGCTGTTATAGAGGTCTTGGGGAAGAGACGGGTAGTAAAAGTTGGGGTCAACACCCATTCCCGAAATAATATCGTCGCTATTGATTTGAATGTAAGGCCCTGCGCTCAAGTTGATGTGCTTTCCAAGTCGCATGAGAAGTGAATATTGAATTTCATGAGCTCGCAATACATACCCCGTTACATAGTGTCCGGGCTCTTGTATGGTTCCCGTCAAGGTGATTGGATATCCGAACTGAAACGATTTGTTGAAAGCACTGTATCCGCACGACCAGCCAAACACCTTTCCTCGGCTATGGTCGATGGATATCCCCGCACTCAAACTTTTCCCCAAGATGGATGTGGTATTCTCGAAGCCACCATCTAGCTCGTTCATGAACAATCCCGATTGTAGGGTGAATGAAGTTTGGGCGCGCATAGAAAGCGAAGCCAAACAAATGAGAAAAAGGAATACATTCTTCATAGTCTTTTGCTAATGCCAACGCCCCGCAAATGCGAGGCGTTGGTATGTTACAATCAGTTCTATTATGCTTTCGCCATCAGCTTAGGAGCTGCGGCCAAAATTTCTTCGTTGGCAAACTCCTTGAACTTCTCGAAGTTCTTCACAAACTTCTCTGCAAGTTCATTGGCTTTTGCATCATATGCTGTCTTGTCTTTCCAGGTGTTGCGCGGATTGAGCAACTCGGCGGGAACCTCAGCACAAGTAGTAGGCATTTGGAGTCCGAAAATGTCGTGAGTTTCATACGATACGCTGTCGAGTTTTCCTTCCAATGCGGCTGTAATCATGGCACGCGTATACTTGAGTTTCATGCGCTCTCCTGTACCGTAAGCACCGCCGCTCCAGCCGGTGTTGATGAGCCACACCTGTGCTCCGCTTTCTCCCATTTTCTTACCGAGCATCTCTGCATATTTGGTAGGGTGGAGTGGGAGGAAAGGCGCACCAAAGCAAGCACTGAATGTGGTTGTTGGCTCGGTTACTCCGGCTTCTGTACCCGCAACTTTCGCTGTGTATCCGCTGATGAATTGATACATCGCTTGGCCTTTGGTAAGCTTGGCAATTGGAGGCAACACTCCTGATGCATCGCAAGTCAGGAAGAAGATGTTTTTCGGAATACCACCCACCGATGGATTCACTGTATTGTCGATGTGCGTGAGCGGATAGCTAACGCGTGTGTTTTCTGTTTTCTCGCTGCTTGAATAATCCGGTGTTACACCGTCGTCTTCAAAGCCGATGTTTTCCAGGATAGCTCCGAACTTGATAGCATCATAAATCTGCGGCTCTTTTTCACGAGTCAAATCGATGGTCTTCGCGTAGCAACCTCCTTCGAAGTTGAAGACGGTTGTGTCGGTCCAACCGTGCTCGTCGTCGCCAATCAATTGACGATTCGGATCGGAAGAAAGGGTGGTCTTACCGGTTCCGCTCAATCCGAAGAAAACAGCTGTGTCGCCTGCTGCGCCGATGTTGGCTGAGCAGTGCATGCTCAATACGTTCTTGTCTTGCGGCAATACGTAGTTGAGCACAGTGAAAATTCCTTTCTTGATTTCACCCGTATAACCCGTACCACCGATGATGGCGATCTTCTTGGTGAAATTCAATATCGCGAAGTTGTGCTGACGGGTGCCGTCCTGATCGGGTATGGCCATAAAGCCCGGCGCACAGATGATGTTCCAGTCGGGAGTGAAGTTGGAGAGTTGCTCACTCGTTGGGCGAATGAACATGTTATAAGCAAACATGTTGCTCCAGGGGTATTCGGTCACAACGCGCACACCAATGCGGTAGCGCTCGTCTGCACAGGCAAACATGTCGCGCACATACACATCACGGTTGGTGAGGTAGGCGCAAATGCGAGCTTGCAGGCGGTCGAATTTTTCAGAGTCGAAGGGTACGTTGAATTGTCCGCCCCACCACACGGTGTCTTTGGTGGTGTCGTCGGCAACGATGAACTTGTCTTTGGGCGAGCGACCGGTGAATTCTCCGGTGTCGATGGCAAGAGCTCCTGTGTTGGTGAGAACGCCTTGTCCGAGGCCGATGGTTTCTTCTACGAGCTCTGCCGGGTGTAAATTCCAGTAGGCAGTGGCTACGTGATTGAGTCCGAGGTAGTCCAAGTTGGCTCCCTCAGGTTTGTGTCCGATTTGAGTCATTGTCAAGTATGAGTTTGGTTATTCATTGAACCGAGCGCAAAGATAATCAGGAATGGAGAATGAAGAGTGGAGAATGAATTGACCGCAGGGGCGCTCTGCAGTGATCCTGTTTTAGAGCTGTGTCCACATTGTCAATGCTTTGACAGACGTATTTTCTCTCTATTATCTGCGAGAAAAAATATAAATTCATTAAGCGTTATCCTGTCTACGAAAGGTAGAAAAATCTTCTAGCATTTATATAACCTCGTAAAGGAAAAAAACCTGAGAATTCAATTTGCTTGGAAACTCACCAACGAGGCGCAGTGTCTCTTCCTTTGGAGTGTTGAGCTTTTTGAGTGAAATCAAATAATTGCAATTCAAATCTTTTAAAGCCTGAAAATTAAACTTCAACTCACATCCTTGAGCTTCCGAGCAGTTATTCAAATTAGCATACAAAAATCCCCTGCTACCCCAATCCACGAAAGAGTGACGGGTTTTATCATTCTCATTGAGTTCTCTTTCAATTACAGCATACAACTTCTGTTTATGAGCATTCGGGTAGCTTGTCATATAGGCATCAATAGTGAAGAAGCCGTTGTACAAAGCCAATGCAGGATTAACTCCAACACTTCCAACTCGATAAGAACTGAACGGTTTGTTAATTGCTTTAGCTATTTCGGTATAAACATCAACCTGAAAGTAGTTTTCGTAGTTACTGATGGCATTTCGATAGGTATAGTAATAGTCGGGTCCGAGCCAGCTTTTTTTAGTGTCTTCACTAATTGGAATAAATTTTTCGGCATACATCGTCATGTTCTGACGTGCCACGTAATCACGCGTGATTATGTAGGCTATTTGAAATGAAAAGATAGATATAACGATGAAATTTCTTGTGCTTCGGTTTTTTATGGCTGTAGCAACAAGTAGGATGCTTATACTAAAAAGTATGGACCAAAGAATGGGATTGAAGAAGTAGAAGCGATCCCAACGAAAGATTTTTAGCAATCTTACTTTCTCTTTAAACTCTACAACTGGATTCCATTGCCACACGCCGTAGAATCCACTTATGGAGAAAATACAGAAAAAAAGTATGAGACCGATATTGTATAGCTTGCTAGGATTAATGATTTTCAATAATCGTAAGGCGGCTATTACAATGATTAGAGCGAAGGTTAACTCATGATAACTAGCAGCGTGATATTGGCCATGCACTAACATGTTGTAAAAAGCCCAAATAATGATTTTGATGTTGTATGCATCAGGAATCCAGGATTCTCTGTGTGAAACGTAGTCATGGTCAAAGAATACTTGATAAAGTAGAAGATAGTTAAAGAGCACAGAGAATAGAGTAAGAGATAAAATCCAGATTACCGGGTAGACTTCTAGTTTTCGTTGGTTGAAGGTTTTATACAATACAAAAAGGGAAGCGCTCATTATACAAAACACCCCCATGTATACAAATGATGAGTAGAATGCAAAAAGGGCTGTGATGAATACATCCTGTAATTTGATTTTCTTTTTAGTGATAACATTCAGAAATGACCAAAGAAGAAGAGGTACGCCGGCAAATGTGATTCCGAGAAGCGGATATAGGGGGAGCACGCTGAAGGCAGCAGCGCAGAGAGGAGGCAGATATCTATATTCAGTTTCCCATTCTTTATTAATGGCAAGTAAATGGTGTTTAAAAAGTATATAGAAACCAACAAACGCTATGAGATGAACCAATATGAAATTTATCGCATAGGCAGTGAAGGGCTCGAAGAAAGTAAACAATACCATTAACATATCCAAGCTATTGTGGAAACAATGTCTAGGAACTCCATTCATGATGCTCTCTATGGTTGAGTTAGGGTTAAGGTCCCAAAGACTATTGCAGTGTAAAGCTGATCTCAGATTCGGCACATATTGCTCAATGCTATCATGTATCTCTTGATGATTTCTTTGGCCGAGCCCCAGAAATAGTAAGAGATAAGCAACGAGAATAAAAAATCCTATAAAATCTGATTTGGTAGGCTGTGTTATCTTCATTTCTGATAAAAAAATAGATAGTTCAAGGGCTTTTACCCGAAGTCTTCCCCTGTAGATTGGTTAAAATGTGAAATTGAATACCGGACTCGACCTTTTGGGTGTTTCGGAGCAAAATAATTAGTTCGTCTTCCAACGGAATATTAGGCCACTAATCATTCTTATGCCTAGATTGAAGGCCACTAAATTGTTCTTGTTGCCTCCTTTACTTACGCCAACCCTCGGGTAAAACGTAATAGGGCACTCAACGATTTTCATCTTCATTTCAAGCGCGGTGTCTAGGAGGTATGGGTTGAACTCCAGATTGACTTTGGGACTCAAGTGGGGCAGTAGCTTTTGCAGTGCTTCGTTTCTGCAAAGCTTATAAGTAGTACCTACGTCTGTAAGCGTGCCTTGCTCAACGTGCTTAAACTCCAATAGCTTTCCTACAAAGAAGTTCCCGTAATACATGAAGGTGGTGAGCTGCGACCCCCCGGTTCTTAATTGCTCGACAATACGAGAGCCGTTAACGATATCGGCGTGTGGCAAATAGGCCAGGAACTTCTCAATGTCATGAGCTCGAAAAGTGCAATCTCCTTCGCAGAGCAAGGTGAGTTTCGTGTCAGTTTGGTTTATACCTTCTGTAAGCGCACGATACACGCAAGCACCATATCCTTGCAAGGTTTCGTTGTACACCGTCGCTCCGGCTTCTGCGGCAAACTCCATGGTTCGGTCTTTACTGTTGTTGCTGATGACAATTACCCGCTGCACCCGCGGGTGTGCTTGGAAATCGCGAACAGCGTCACGAATACTTAATTCATCATTGTAAGCGGTAAGTACAACCGTTAGTTTTTCGCTAGCACTAACCGGGTCATTCTGCACAATTCGGTTGTCTTTTTTGATGTACAAGAGTTCAATCAGAACCATAATTACTCCTAGAAACAGCCCCGAAATAGTGAATATAAACGTTGTTTCCACCACGGCTTGCAGCACCGGGTATAGGATGTCACCTGAGGTCATTTTCAGGATGAGCATCAACAAGGCACACGTCATGTGCAGTCCCATGGCTACAACAAAAATGATGACTCCGTAAAACGTCAGCCGCAGTTTCATACATCGTGAAATTTGAGCGAAAATAAGCTATTTGGATTAACTTGAAGGTTGTCACTTGTGCCTCATGTCAAGGTTATGTAATCAACCAGGATAGCTTATGGAATCATGCCGGTCTGGTATTGAAGAAATAGTATCTCCGCACTTCGTCCCTCGTCCCTCGTCCTTCGTCCCTAAAAGTATTTCCCCATCTCACTTCTAACAGCCAGAATCGCTTCGCGTATTGCGCTGTTGCCGACCGTAGCCTCCAAGTGAAGAATTTCGCGTCCATATTCTGTCGCAGAACTATCCGCTTTAACTCGCGTAAAGGCAACTTTGTAAAGTTCACCCGTTTCTTCTCGTGCTCGTTTTACTTTATTCCAGCATTCATCGCTCACGTACATCTGTAGCGAAATGTTGTGTTCAAATTCCTCGCGCAACGCTTTCGCTAAATCCATATGAAGATATGCGGCATGGGTCGATGTAGCTGAATGACGCATCACCATCGCTTGCGGAGTTATGCGCTCCAGCATTACAATTATGCGCTCATATGCACTGATGCGCAATGGGGCAAGCGCCTTGTTGTTATCTTGTTTCAATGTAAACATCCAGGCACGTTCGCGGTGCTTTATCCACATATTGAATAGGTAAATAATGACCGAAACCAATGCGCCGATAGCCAATACTTCGAGCATAAGTAGGATAAGGTGTGGAGTCATGAATGCTGTGCTTTGTGCAAATCTATCTCAACTTCAAGACGGAGTGGAGGCAAACCCGATACTTCTTGTTCACATTGAAAGGAATATCCTTTCTCTTCATGCAATCGACGCGCTGCAGTCAACGGAATGGAAGCCGTGAGTTTATTTCTTTCAGTATGCACTTCTCCTATTTCCAAATGCCATGGTCGCAATTCGATTATGAAGTTGTCCATTGCATTAAGGCATAGTGAGGTAGTAACGATGGATTCCTTAGCGAGTGTGAGGGCTTCCTCCATGGACAGACGTATGCGCAGCGATTGATCGCCGATTCGTATTTTCATGAGAATCGATTACTTCTTTAGCCCAATCTCAGCCAAACGTTCGTC
>CANIAA010000098.1 GCA_947465255.1 Flavobacteriales bacterium
ACCCGAAAATCGAAAAAGAAAATGTGTATTGCAGACTGTATTTGCTTTCGCTCATTATGGTCGAATTGAACTGCTTTTCGAGAGGATTTCAGTACAAACTGAATTTCTTTCAATAGTTCAATTTCAGCCGCATCAAGAGGAGGTAAATTTTCGGCAACATCACCAAATGAAAATTCAGCTTTTGTGAGAGCAGCACTATTCTGATTAATCAATGTGATTCTAGAATGGCCAATTAAATCAGCAATGCGCGAAAAGTAGATGGAATGGTATTTTTTATCTTCATCGACCACAACCCGACCCGGGTCAATGATGACGATTTCTTTGCACTCGGGTCTTTTTCGTTTGTTTTTGGGTTTTGATTTCAGGTAGTAGATTATACGTTGCACCCAGATTGGAAAAAGCAGGTAATTGAAAATGATTTTTTTATCCTGCTGCGTAAAATGATAATACAATCCGTGCTGAAAAATCTTCAGGAAGGAATATGTCCGTTGACTATATATGTGAGGGTGCCAGAGCAATTCTCTGATTTTTTGATTGATGGCGGAAAAAGGAATGAGTTGCATGGCTGATCCGAAATTGGAGCTGAAGAGTTAAGGTCTTTGGTCAGTATTGTGTTGCGATCAAATTCGCATCAGTGCATTTCTGTACAATGTCATCATACAGAAGAGCCGATTCTTTCCGCCACTCGGCAATGTCTAGCAAGTCCTTCGTTCCGTCAGCGAAACTCAGAAAGTGAAGCAAGCGATGGGTTTCTTCACGATTGAACAATGGATCTACACTCGAAGGATAAAGCCCTCGTTTGCCTAGTTGCGGCTCGCAGTGTGCAATGCGATTCATGTACGTTCTGTTTTTTTCCAACACACAACAAATCCGGTAGTATGCTTCTACGGTTTCGGCAAGCGACTGAAAGGAAATGAATGATTTGTTATCGAGTGAAGTGTGATACTCGCGGTAACGTTGATAGGGTGTCCGCATGAGGGAACCAACGGGCAAATTGAATCCGGGTGAACAGTATTGGCGTTCGTCACTTCCCCCTACAGCAAACTCTAAAACCGAGTGGTTAGGATAATGGTGCGCCAGCACATGTTCGGCAGCACGATCAGCTGCTGATGAGCGATGCTTTGAACGCTTGAAAGTAAAAGGACCCGGGTCTCCGCAACAGGTCAGTACATACCCTGCTATGAGTTTTTTCTTTAACAGATCACCACGTTCAGCAAGAAATGCTATGACACCGATGGTTTCAGGAGCGAACAAGAAGCGATAGGTGTATCGGCGCTTGGGCATGGCCGCGAGTTTTTCATAGAGGAAAGCTTGCGCAAGAGGGCCACTCAACTCGTTATTGGCCATAGAAGGATGACACAAATACGTGCTGAAAAGTACCTCTTCATCGGTTTCACCGGGAAGCACACATTCTGCCCACGTCAGATTCCCCGCTTCCAGCGAACTTTCTATGACTACTTGATATTCTCCTTCGCGCGGCAACGACTTCCATTCGTTGTGCGTAATGCAAAAGCCCCAGTTTTCCTTGTAGTAACTGGTCATATAAGGAATGGCATCCGGCATTTCCGGCATGTGATGCAAGTGGGGTTGTAGTTCCTCCCAACTTAATTTTTTGTTGACCGGAATGGAATAGTTGACCACATGTAAGTTATGGTCTGTAAACTTTGCTATCTGCTTACCATCCGGACAAATGATGTAGGCATTTTGAATGTTCCATTCCCTCGGTATTGTCCAATCAAAGACTTGAGTGCCGCTGGGAATTTCATGTTTTACAAGTGGAATAATTTCATGAAGGATATCGAAGGACTGTCGCAATCCATTACCAGTGATACTTCGGCAAATAGGCCAAAGTTTATCGAAATAGTGTTCAAGTTTCTGAGCTAAATCTGAATTTCCGTGCATGGCACGAAAGTAACGAAAAGTGAATCATTCCACTGAAACGGGGAGCTTCACAAAGAAGGATGCGCCTTTGTTTTCTCGGCTTCGGTAAAAGACACGTCCGTTATTTTGCTCCACGATGGTTTTTACAATGGCTAATCCAAGACCTGTTCCGGTTGATTTAGTGGTGAAGTTAGGAACGAATAAGTTCTTTCGATTTTCCTCGGAAATCCCCACTCCATTGTCGTTGATGCGAATGATCATGTAGTTCTTTCCTCGACGCAATGTGATGTGCACACGACCGGATCTTTCAGAAGGAATAGCTTGAATAGCATTGGTGATGAGGTTATTCAAAACACGAATCATTTGATCTTTATCGATCATGGCATAGTATGTTGAGTTAGCCAAGCATTGAAGAGTGATTGACGTGTTTTCTTTGCCGGCGTAGAGTGCTACAACCTTTTCCAGAAGCTCGCGCAAGTCTGTTTTAGCAAATTCAGGTTTAGGCATTTTAGCGAAATGAGAAAATTCATTCGCTATTCGCGTGAGTGCATCAATTTGTTCAATCATGCTTTCGCTAAACGCCTTTAAACGATCATCGAAACCTTCCGGATTTTCTTTCCAGGTGCGCACCAATTGTTGCATCCGCAGTTTCATGGGCGTAAGCGGATTTTTTATTTCATGAGCCACTTGTTGTGCCATTTCCCGCCAGGCACTTTCGCGTTCGTTTTGTGCCAGTTTCAACGCACTCGATTCGAGTTGAATCAGCATGTGGTTGTATTCCTTCACCAATTCACCTACCTCATCTTTTCCTTGCCATTCGATAGGTTCATTGTATTGGCCGAGTTTTGTTTTTCGAAAACGACGGGTAATAATATCGAGTGGACGTGTAATGTTTTTGGAAAGCAAGAAGGCAAGCAGAGCAGCCAGTAAAAACAGAATGATGTAGCCGGTACTTATTTCCCTCAAAAACGATTTTAACTCACTGATACGGTCGTATGATTTTTCGTAGACGACATTCGCAATGAGCATCGGCTTTCCCTTGGCATCATGGAAGTACCAGTATGCCAGCGTATAGTTGCCTTTTCCAAAGTTTCTGTCTACGTAAGCCCTTTCGTTACCGGTTGAAAGTTGCTTCAGAATGGAATAATTTACCGACTCCGGAACATCCAACGTGTCCATTTCTACAAAGTTGGAAGAAATAAGGTAGTGTCCTTTCAGATCGAAAAGCGCGATGAATACGTCATGCACATCGCTCAGCTCGCACACCTTATCACTGAAAACCGACACAACAGAATCTGCGGAAATGTAACCTCCGTTTTGAATAACGAAGTATTCCATCGATGCACGAATGGCTTGCTCTTTATCCAGAAAATGGCGCTCATTATCCTGCTCGTTGTGCTCATACTGGTCATATATAGTGAGTGTAAACGTTACCGCAAACGAAATCGTAACCATGACCAACATGGAGAGGTAGATTTTCGTTCGAAGGGTGGCGCGCATCTTTTGATTTGCTCAAAGATTACGCCACTACGTTTACAATGCGCTTCGGCACCACGATTATTTTCTTTATTTCTTTTCCTTCCAGGTAACGGGCAGTTTGTTCATTGGCGCGAACGGCTGCTTCTACTTCTGCGCCCGAAAGTTCAACACCGAGCGGTAGGAAATAACGTGTCTTTCCGTTGAATGAAACGGGGTAGTCGAACGAGTCATCTTTCATTTTGGATTCGTCGAACGATGGCCAGGTAGCCTGAGTTATCGAATGCTCATTCCCTAATTTTTCCCATAATTCTTCTGCGATGTGCGGGGAGAAAGGAGAAAGGAGAATGAGAAGTGGCTCCAATACTTCACGCTTGCTGCATTTCAAATCTTGAAGTTCATTCACGCAAATCATGAATCCGCTTACGCAAGTGTTCCACGAATAGCGATCCAGATCTTCTGTAATCTTTTTGATGGTCTTGTGCAGCGTCTTCAATTCTTCCTTCGAAGCTGATTCATCACTGATTTGAAAGTTGTTGTCATGATCGTGAAACAGACGCCACAGCTTGCGCAAAAAATTATGGACGCCGTTGATGCTTTTGGTGTCCCACGGTTTGCTTTGCTCAACGGGGCCCAAGAACATTTCGTAAAGGCGTAGTGTATCGGCTCCGTATTTCTCGCATAGCTCGTCGGGGTTGTCGACGTTAAACCAACGCTTCGACATTTTATCGATGGCATAGGTGCAGGTATACTGGCCTTTTTCGTTCAATATGAATTCTGCGTCGGCATACTCCGGCAACCATTTTTTGAACGCCTCTGTATCGAGAACATCGTTGTCGACAATGTGTATGTCGACATAGAGTTGTTGTGTTTCGAATTCGTCTTTGCGCTCGGCAGTCACAAACCGATTCGTGCCCATGATGCGGTATACGTGGTTGCTTCTTCCGAGAATCATTCCCTGGTTGATCATCTTTTTGAAGGGTTCATCGAAACCGATGTATCCCATATCAAAAAGAATTTTGGTCCAGAACCGCGAATAAAGCAAGTGACCTGTAGCGTGCTCTGCGCCGCCCATGTACAAATCGACCTGATTCCAATAGTCGATTTTGCTGCGGTCCGCAAATGCGTTTGAATTGCGCGGATCCATGTAGCGCAAGAAATACCACGAGGATCCCGCCCAGCCGGGCATGGTGTTGAAGTCGGGTTTGTGCCCGCCAACGCGCCAGGCGTTGGCCCTCGCCAAAGGCGGCTCACCACTTTCCGTAGGCAAATACTTATCTACTTCCGGCAGTTCCACCGGCAGTGCGTCATCAGAAACCAAACGCGGAATTTCGCCTTCGTAGTAAATCGGAAACGGCTCACCCCAGTAGCGCTGACGACTGAACACTGCGTCGCGCATGCGGTAATTGATTTTGCCTTTTCCAACACCGACTTTTTCGAGTTCTGCGATAATGATGGGCATGGCTGTTTTATAGCTATGTCCGTCGAGCATGTGTGATTGCGCAAGAACGGCATCTTTCGAAGCCTCTGCCTTTTCACTGATGTCTGTATCTCGGAAAATATTCGGAATCGGTAATGCGAATTTTTTAGCAAAATCATAATCGCGCTGATCGCCGCAGGGCACGGCCATCACAGCTCCTGTTCCGTATCCGGCGAGCACGTAGTCGCCAATCCATACCGGTATTTTATCACCCGTGAACGGATGCAATGCGTATGCGCCGGTGAATTGTCCGCTGATATTTTTTACCTCGCTTTGGCGATCGCGTTCTGTTTTGAGTTTTGCGGCTTCGACGTATGCGTTTACGCTATCGCGATATTCGTCGGTCGTAATGCGTGACACGAGTTCGTGCTCGGGCGCGAGTGTCATAAACGAAACACCGAAGATGGTATCGGGGCGGGTGGTGAATACTTCAATGTGCGCATCGTGTCCGTCGAGGGCAAATTGCACAGAAGCGCCTTCGCTGCGGCCAATCCAGTTGCGCTGCACTTCTTTGATGCTCTCGTTCCAGTCAATGGTTTCGAGTCCTTGAAGCAGTCGCTCGGCATAGGCGCTGATGCGCATGCTCCACTGGCGCATTTTCTTTTGCTCCACGGGATGGCCGCCACGCTCGCTCACTCCGTCTTTGATTTCGTCGTTGGCCAGCACGGTTCCCAGTGCCGGGCACCAGTTCACCACAGAGTCGGCCAAGTAAGCAAGGCGATAGTGCATCAGTATGAGCTGTTGTTGCTCATCGTTCATGCTCTTCCAATCGGTAGCCGTGAATTCACCTTCGAAATGGCTGCCAAAAAAGAACTTCTCCTTCGGAAGGTTTTCATGCCAGTTGGCGTCTTGCGCGGCATTCACTCCGTAAGTACCATTGGCTTTGAATCTCTCGACGAGTGTATTGATATGTTCAGCTCTGTTGGCGTCTTTATTAAACCATGCGTTGAAAATCTGTCCGAAAATCCACTGGGTCCATTGGTAATATTCCGAGTCGCTCGTGCGTACTTCACGGTTCCAATCGTAGGCAAAACCGATGCGATCGAGTTGCTGGCGATAACGCGCGATGTTGGTTTGCGTCGTTATTTCGGGATGTTGCCCCGTTTGTATCGCATATTGCTCGGCAGGCAGTCCGAAGCTGTCGTAGCCCATGGGATGTAGCACATTGAATCCCCGGTTACGCTTGTAGCGAGCAATGATATCGCTGGCGATGTAGCCCAGTGGATGCCCCACGTGCAGGCCTGCGCCACTCGGGTAGGGAAACATATCGAGCACGTAGTACTTCGGGGAGTCAGCTTTTTCCGTTACGGCATATGTTTCGTTATCCTGCCAGCGCTGCTGCCATTTGCGCTCTATTTCCGAGAAATTGTAGTCCATGGGGGTGAGAATTGAGGTGCGAAGATAGTTGGGGGAGGATTACAGGATAGCAGGATAGTAGGATTATAGAGGGTGTGCCGCATTACCTATCCTACAATCCTTTACTCCTAGAATCTCTACTATAAAACACACTGAGAACAGAATGTCGAAAGGTTAGCTTTATAACATAACAGGGCTCAGGCTTCCTATAATCCTACAATCCTACAATCCTGTATTCCTTCATTGTTAATCACTTAGTGAGTACAATGTTCATAAGAATTCAAAGAATGGAAACATTCTCCTAACAATGATACCCCTTCTTCTTTCCAACTTTGCGCACCTTTATTTGACCATAATCAATTACATGAAACCTTTCAAAACATTTTGGACGTGGGCGTTTGTAATGCTTGCGTTTGTTGCTAATGCTCAGCCGTGGACGTACAACTTCGGTACAACAGCTGCCGCAGCATTTTCGAGCACAACTCCTTCAACCACTTATTTGCCTGCCCCCACATCGGGAACGGCGCGAGTGCGATGCGGAACGGCTACAACGGCAGCCGGATCATTTACACTTGCCAATCCCGGGGAAGCGTTGGGAACAGGCGCTGAACTGCAGATGTTGTCTAACGCAGGAAGTGCTTCTACAACGAAGTTTTCGATTCACGACTATGCCGCAGGTAACACGGGGTATTTGAAGTTCAAGATTACCTTGAACGGAGGCACCAATGGCGTTTATACCTGTTGGGTGGGCGACGGCGTCACCTTTTCTGATAACGTCGCCATGGTGAACGCTCAAGTTTTTGCCGGTTTGCGCTGGACGATGGGTGCGTCGAATGCCGTGACCTATACTGTTTCAGGCTCGACGGGAACCTTCGGAGCAACCGGTATTTCGAACTCCACCACCTTATTTGTACAAAACCTGGCAACCATCTACGAGGTGGAACTCTACATGAACAATTCTGCGGCTTCTTCTATCTATGGCAGAAGCTCAGTAAACTATACCGTAGCAGCGGGCACATGGGATTTGTGGGTGAATGGCGTGTTGGTAGGTGACGATTTGGCCAAGGCCGGTTTGACAGCAGCAGCCAACTTCGACTCATTTGCATTCAACCACCAAGTGATCGCTTCTACTCCGGGTCGTATTTTCCTCGATGATATTGAATACTCCAACGCGCTTCCTCCACAAGCTCCTTGTGCAGCGCCTACCACCCAAGCTTCAGACATCACTTTCTCAGGTAGCACTACCACTTCGTTGGATGTAACCTGGACCAACGGAAATGGCGGTGGACGTGTGGTGTATGTGAACTCTTCGAATTCGTTTACAGCACCTTCGAACACCTCAAACCCAACTGCTAACCTTGCGTGGGCCGGTGCCGGTCAACAATGTGTGTTCAATGGTACTGGATCAGGTCCTATTACCGTAACAGGTTTGGCTCCTTCTACGACTTATTATTTCGCGGTGTATGAGTATTGCACACCAACGCGCAATTACAGCACGGCAACTGGAACTGCCAACCCGAACAGCCAATCGACGGCTGCGGGTGCCGCTCTTTCGGTGAATACACTCACTGCTTTTGGTCCTCAATGTGTGGGTGGAAACTACGGCCCTAACTCTTTTAACGTATCGGGTGTTAACCTTACCATCGCCAATGTAGAAATTGGAGGTGTAACCGGTTATGCTTTTTCTACCAGCCCGTCAGGTCCGTTCGAACCTTCACTTTCCATTCCTCAAGGGGGAGGCTCTTTCTCACAAGATATTTATGTTCAGTTTTCACCAACTATTGCTACTACGTACAATGGTAATATCAATGTGAGTGGTGGTGGAACAACCGGCAGCCTCAATGTGGCTGTTTCAGGAAGCGGTATCGCAGCAGGTGCAGCAACAGTAAATACTCCAACATCAGCCGATTTGACAGCAACTTCAGTTACCCTGGGTGCTACCATTGCATCTACCAATTGTAGCGATGTAACGCTTCGTGGTATCGAATGGAGCACAACCACCGGTTTTGCAAATGGTGCGGGAACGCAGGTGAGTGAGAGCGGAATCTTCGGTGCCGGAGCTTATACTATTTCAGTTACAGGTTTGATCCCCAATACGACGTATTACTGGAAAGCCTTTGCAACTAATTCAACAGGCACAACCTATTCAACCCCACAACAAACCTTTGTTACTGCCCAAGAGTTTTTGGCGGCAGGTGACATCAGCATTCTTGGAATCAATTCAACAACTCCGGATAATTTCTCCTTCGTGAACTGGGTAGATATCAATCCAAACATGATTATCAAGTTTACGGATAACGGTTTCAACGGTGTTGCCCCGAATTCACAGAATACTGCTACTAATGCGCGTTCTACTGAGAACTTTGTGATTTGGAAGAACAACACGGGCTCTGCTATTGCGGCAGGAACCGTAATTAAAATTGAACTCGGCACTACAACCTTGGGTCAAATTGTTTCGGGGTCACTAAACGGTATTGCTGCCGGCGATCAAATTTTCGCTTATCAGGGTGCTGCAACAACCGGAGTATTTCCGGATTTTGCCGCCAACTCAGCTGCTGCTACCACATTCAGCGGAACATTGCTTTATGGCTTGAATTTGCAAGGGGGAGCCAGCGGCTCTGCAACTTGGCTTACCTCGCCAACGGCAGCCACAGCTAACACATCTTATTTGCCTACCGAATTGTCGACAGCTAATGCAGCTATAGCTATTGCTGGTGGAGCAACCGGCTCACAGTACACAGGCACACGCAATGCTCTTGGGACCATAGCGGCTTACAAGTCGTTGGTCAACAATCCTGAGAACTGGACGAACGTGACCGGTTCTACCTTGGTTACGATCAACACAACTGCATTTACCATTAACCCGAACGTAGCTACTCAGCTC
>CANIAA010000099.1 GCA_947465255.1 Flavobacteriales bacterium
GGAAGTAGCATGCCACTTTCAGGAGTGAATTGGGCTGATGGTTCGAAGTTCATGCAAGTGGAAATTGACCTGGGCAGCGGGTTTGTAGATATCGGTACACAACAGATGTTGAGTGTACCGTATGCGTTGCATAGTGAAGATGCGAACAGAGCGGGAAACGGAATTTCAGACATCTCCCCGACAGGAGATACATTGTATTTAGCTAATGGTAATTTCGTAATTGTTCCGGGTATTAGTGCTGCGAATTATAACCCGGCTGAAGGACCTACTGCGCATTCTTGCGGTGCAATAGACGTGCATAATCCCAACCTTGTCTATGGAACAATGACCGACCAGGACGATAATTCATACAAAACCATAATCATAGGAAGCCAGGAGTGGATGGCAGAAAACCTCCAGGCTAGCCATTACCGCAACGGAGATTTGATACCGGTAATAAGTGATACAGTTGCGTGGGTAAATACAACAACAGGTGCGACTTGCTGGTTCAACAATGACAGTGCAACTTATAACTGCCCGTATGGTAAATTATACAACTGGTTTGCAGCAACCGATGCACGTAATCTTTGTCCGACAGGGTGGCATGTCCCTTCTGATGTGGAGTGGACAGTGCTAGTAACATATTTAGGAGGGGAAACTGTTGCCGGAGGTAAAATGAAGACAACAAGTACACAGTTCTGGTTAAGTCCAAATATAGGAGCCACTAACGAAACAGGATTTTCCGGTTTGCCCGGTAGTAGTCGTTTTGGAGGCATCTTCCCCGATGTTGGTGTTGCTGGTCAATGGCAGAGTTCTACTGAATATAGTGCAAGTAATTCGGGTAGTGCATACATTCGAAGTGTTGTTTTTGACGACGCCAAAGCTTACCGAGGTATCGCTCTCAAGCGATACGGCTACTCTGTTCGCTGCGTCAGGGATTGATTGCGGTTGTGTTCTATCTCCTTTGCACAATTTTGGGAAGATGCGTCCTTCTTCGATGGAACAACTTAATTGCGCCCCCCTACGCCACCCGCGCATCATACAAATGCTTCTGAAAATCGATGAAGAGATTGCTGATGTTGCGCTCGTCGCCGAGAATGTCCATGGCTTCTTCGAGCGACTGGTATTTGTTTCGGAGTAACACAGGCAGCTTTTCCTGATCCAATTCTTCCACGCCGACTTCGGCGTATTTCGAAAGCACAAATTCAATGAACTCCTGTTGCTTGTCGTTGAGCAAAGCAAAGATGTGCTTTGTTAAACATCAACTTTGTGGTTAATTGTTTTTTTCGCTTGGCAATATTTTTACGAAAAAAGAAAAAGTGTTGCCAAAAGTTGGCAATAAATTCGAGGAAAAACTGAAAATGTTGCCAAGTGGATTTTTCATGATTTGGCACCGCTGCCATTGATCATGAGACACGCCTTGTCCGTACTTCGTACTTTGTAATTTGTACTTCTTGTGTTACGCCCCTACGGGGATAGTAACATGTTGCCCCTCCGGGGCCGGCTGAAAGGTGAAGCACTCGCCATTCGACACTCGCCATTCGCTACTAGTCATTCGTCACTAGTCATTCGCAATTACCGCACAATCACTCTCTCAATGCCATTGCTAACCCCGGCATGGTTGCGGGTGATAACGGTATAGACTCCCGGCGATAAGGTAATGTTTTCTGCGTTTTTACCATTGGTGGCCGATGCAAATACGGTTCTTCCGGCTAGGTCGAGCAATTGGATTTGCTCCGTGCCTGAGGCATACGAAACGGTGAACATGGCCTCTGCAGGGTTGGGGTAGATCAACAACGAATGCTGCGCTGACTCTTGCATTCCACTGATGATAGCGTTGAAGGTGGTTGATGTACTCAGACATCCGTTGACTGCGGTAACCTGGTATGCTCCCGACTCTTCAGCTTCATGCAATGGCCCGGTTGCGCCCGCAATGGCGGTGCCGTTCAGATACCACTGATAACTTGCTTGAGGTTCCATGTTAGAAACCGAAAGCGCAGTGCCATTTTGTTGAATGACAGGCTGAGTCGGCGGTGTAGAGCTAACATACACATCGCCTACAGTGAATTTTGAATAGAATTCACCCACCTCGTAAACCAGTTTAATGGTGTAGGTTCCGGGTGCGTCGAAGGTGTACTCGATGTTGCCGTCGCAACTTGGCAATACGACATCTTCACCGATTTCGTAACGGCAAGCGGTTGTTGCCAGATTGATCTGTGAGGAGTTGCTGAGGATGAGTGTGCCGCACTCTTCTGTGTAGGTCACATGGCCCATGATTTCGCAGAGCAGGCAATCTTCTGCTCTTGAACCGTCGGTGCAGGCCTGCACGAAGCTATTGCCTGAAAGGAATACGCCGGAGTCAAGCATTGAATCAGTCACGTCGGCAATGGCTAGTTTGATGTGATAGGCTTCACCAATCTGCAGCCCGCCAATGGAGGCGTGAAGTGGGGTAGTGAAGGCATCATACTGGGCTAGAATTTGCCCTGTATTCACCACAAAATACTGTGAGTTCACAAACGAGTTCACCGAGTTAATAGCCACCGGATCGTTTGTGCCCGGTATAAGCGCAATGTTCACTGCGCTATTCCAGAATGGTCCGCTGATGCCTGGACCGCTCACAAAAAAACCGAATACATCGTTGAAGGCACTGCCGACGAATTCTTCATACTCGTCCGATCCGAATACATAGACAAAATCCATCGAATCGCCGGTAGCGATGAAATCAAATTCCAAAATGGCACCGTCATAGCTCTGTCCTGCTACCAGAAGTGCAATGTCCGTATCGTTTTGTATTCCATTGGTCACAGGGTTTGCAGTCGAACCCAAAAGATTATCTCCTTCTGCTCCGGTGGACTCTCCGGTCGATAAGATTAATCCTGATTCGATTCCCAATCCGGAGCCATTCGATTGGAATGTTCCTACACCGGCGTTCAGTGCATTTGCCGCAACTCCATTGCATGTCACATTGGAGATGAAAATACCGTTCGACAAGAAAATGTCCTCAACCGCTTCTTGTGGTGTCAGTGTGGTATCGACTTCCAGCTGAGCGGAAGCATGCAAGAAGAACAATGTCAGAAAGGGCAGGAAAATTTTTTTCATGGTCTTAATCAATGGAGAGCAGGTTCGAAATTAAGGAATTATTAGTTGCAATCGGTGATTGGCAAGTGGCGATGATACGTCAACTCATTCTCGTTGTGTTTCTCTTGTTAATTTAACAATTGCAATGTGCCGCCCCGCTGGGGCTACCGAGGCATATGGCGTTTCTTCTTGCTAGTGATGTTTCGCTCCTCCGGAGCTAGCCGTCATTCGCCACTCGTCATTCGCCACTAGTCACTGGCCATTCGCCATTCGCCATTCAACAAAAAGTGCCGCCTGGTTAAGGGGGCGGCACTTTTCTATATTAAGAGTAATAAAAGTCAGGGTAGACTGTGTAGTCTCCACCCGATTAGTTATTGGTCTTTTTGTTGGGGTCTGTGTCTTCAGTAGGTTCTTCGTCGATACCCAAGTCGAATGTGATGGGCATGATGTAGCTGGAGTCGACCGGTACACCACCCTTAGCGGCCGGTACCCATGTTGGTAATGATGACACGAAGCGAAGAGCTTCTTCATCGAGCAGGGCATGCACACCATCGGTTATTTGAGGCTGACTTACTTCGCCTGTGGCATCTATGGTGAAGGTAACATATACGGTGCCCTGAATTTTCTGCTTCTTGGCTTCTTCCGGATAGTTAAGTGAGTCAGTTACCAACGTTTGCAGGGCTGTCATACCACCTGGAAACTTCGCCGGCTGCGAACTGCGGTTGGTTTTTACGAAATGTTCGTCAGGATAAAAACGATCGGGCTTAGGCTTGCCTTCAAAATTCCAACGTTTCCATGTTCCCACTTTAAAGCCATTTTTAAAGCGGCCTTCCGATTCTTTGTAACCATTCGCGTAGAAATAGGTGAAGTCTCCATTGCCTACAAGAAGATCTTTGTCGGCATATAAACCGGTCATAAAAGATTCACCGGTTAAATATTTAACAGAAACCTTAAACGTGCTATCGTTGATAGTGGTAACCTCACGCTCGAAACGAGCTTTGGTCATGTCTGAAGTTTTGCGGTGTTGGAAATCCAACGAGTCGCGACGAATCTGAGCCAACCCATTGAGGGTAAGCAGAGAAACGGAGATGCAACAGACAATTCGTAGAATTTGCGTCATACAATTTAGTCGCTTGAAATTTAGGCAGTGCCAAAAATAAGCAAAATAAAGACGCATCCGATGTCAAAGGTTGTCTCACTTTTTGGAACATTTGCGGAATAATTTGACTTCTACCATGGACTATGTATTTGAAAAGATTTGGAATGAGACAGTTACACGTATTTCTGCGTCCTATGGTGAAAAGCTTGATTATGCAGCTATTCTCTTTCTCATCGGTGTCCAAGAGTTAGGGCAAGATTACCAGAAGTTTAAGAAAGATCAGAAAGTGGAGTTGATGCATATAGGCATTTGCTCCTTATTGGTGCCATATGGATATTACACCTTCATCGGCAGAGACGAAGAAGGCTGGCCACATTTTGAGCGCAACAGTGCATTGCCTCATCTCAATCCGCAGGAGCAAGAGTTGCTGGTGCGGAAGGCGATTGTTAGGTATTTTTCCTAGGATTGTAGGATTGAAGGATTATGGTGGGCGCTAAACACTCATTCTCATTGTGATTCTCTTTCTCCTTCTGAAATTTTTACAATGAGAAAGAGAATCAGAGACAAAATAAGGTCGCGGACTTCCTATAATGCTATAATCCTATCTTGCACCCATAATCCAACCTCATGCGTTTACTAGTTGCACTCTTATTCGCCGTGGCTTGCGCCCGAGCTCAATCGCATTATGAACCCTTCTATTCTGAAGCATCAGAAGGTAAACCCGAGTGGGTGCAGTTGATGTACGCAGCCAACCCGAACTTTCAGGAAGT
Organism: Flavobacteriales bacterium; assembly: GCA_947465255.1. GTDB lineage: Bacteria > Bacteroidota > Bacteroidia > Flavobacteriales_D > Sanyastnellaceae > JAIBBG01. The sequence continues at coordinate 4,927 of CANIAA010000099.1, forward strand.
TGTCGCTGCGTATCAGGATTATTACCTCAGTCATCCGTTTGAGAAAAACGACGACACGCATTTCTTCAAGCATTGGGTAGCGCGTGTGCGTCCGTATGTGCAGCCCGACGGTCGCATCGTGATGCCTTCGGCCGAGGAGCGCGCCGAGCGGGAGGAGCGTGTTCGTCAAATACAGGAGGATGACGCGCGCGGCAGTGGTGGATCGCTCTGGCACTATGAAGGTCCCATCCATCACGTCAATGGCGAGGGTTCACCCATGGAACCGGGCTTTCGTCATAGCAATGTATACTGCCATGATCGCAGTTCTCAGAATCCGCTGGTGTTGTATTGCGGAACAGAGAGTGGCGGTTTGTATAAGACTTTAGATGGCGGGGAAAACTGGCAGTACATGACCAAGCAGCTCATCATGGGCAGCGTCTCGGCTGTGCGCATCAAACCGAGCGACGACCAGACGGTAATCATAAGTGCAGAAAACGATTTGTATCGCACAACCGATGGTGGACTAACATGGCAGGTAATCGGACAGCCATCTTTCGTGTCGCAGAATATTTCTGCGTGGGAAATAGCGTTTGCACCCGACAACGACAACATTGTTTTTGCAGCTACTTCGCAGGGATTGTTTCGCAGTGAAGACGGCGGTGATAATTTCACGGAAATACTTCCGAATCGTTGCGAGGCGATAGCCTTAAAGCCCGGAGAGCCACAGACGATGTATGCCATTCATTTCGATTCAAGTGTCGGATACGCGCGTTTCTACAAGAGCGATGATGGTGGCCAAACGTTCGGTCAGAGTATCACGGGGTGGTTCGATAGCACGATGGGCGACATTGAAATACAGGGTGGACGCCTGGCTGTTACAGAGGCCGATCCCAATCGTATTTACGCATGCTTGGTGGGGTATCAGAACGATGGCTCAAGTGTAACCACCAACGGATGGGTGGGCACATGGGTGAGTTATGACAGCGGTGAAACATGGTCATTGCCGCATGGGTTGATAGGAACTCCCTACACGGACGATCATCCGAACCTGATGAATTTTCAAGGCGATGATGGGGACTATTCTCAGATTCATTACAACACCACGATGATTGCTTCGCAGTTGGATGCCGATAAAATTCTCATCGGTGGATTGAATTTATGGCAGAGTAATGACGCAGGTGCAACCTACGAAGGCGTTGGCGGTTACATTGGCGGTATTCAGCATTTTCACGTCGATCAGCAAGAGTATCGCATCTATAAGACCAGTGAAACAACGGAAGAAATCTGGTTCAGCAACGATGGCGGCATCGGCCATTCAATGGACTTCATGCAATCGCACGACAATTTGAACCGCGGCTTGTATGCCGTCAACTTATGGGGTTACGATCAAGGTTGGAACGAAGACATGATGGTGGGCGGGCGTTATCACAACGGCAACATGGCCTACCACGAAAACTATCCCGAAGGAGAATTCTTAGCACTCGGCGGAGGCGAAGCAGCAACGGGTTATGTGAAGTACACCGATGAAAACAAGGTCATGTTCAGCGATATAGGCGGACGTATTTTGCCCGAATCACTCGATGGGCAGTCGCAGTATTTCGGATTGGGAATGTCGCCAAATGAAAGTTACTGGAACAACGGGAGCTCTCGAGTGATGTTTGATCACGAGTATTTCAATGTGGCATGGTTAGGTCGTGAAAACAAATTGTACCGATCGACTAATGGCGGTGGTTCATTTAGTGAATTCTATGCATTCGGCACGAATACGGGCAATGCACTTTACTGGATGGAGCAGAGCTTTGCAGATCCGAATCATCTCTATGTTCAACAGGGTGTGGGTAACAGCGGAAAAATCTGGCATTCTTCCGATCATGGTATTACGTGGGAAGAAATGGATCTTCCACAGAACTTGCGTTACTTCTCTTTTAGCTTGTCGGGTACGAATCCACTCGAGATGTGGATCTCTTACTACGATGGCAACAATGCGAACAAAGTATTTCGCACGCAAGATGGCGGTGCGAATTGGGAGAACCTTACCACTTCCACATTAAATGGCTTGTATCCATGGGCCATTGCGCATCAGTATGGCACAGACGGTGGAGTGTATTTGGCCATGCTGCACGGCGTGGTTTTTTACCGCAACAACAGTATGAGCGATTGGATGAGTTACAGCACCGGTTTGCCGGTCGGAACGGAACCGTTGCGCATTGTTCCGTTTGTCCGCGACAATGTGGTTCGTCTCGCTACATGGAACTTGGGCGTATGGGAAGCGCCGGCTTACGAGCCTAGCGAACTCATCGCCGATTTTTCAGCCGCCTATGAAACGTTCTTTTGTCCGGGCGATGAAGTGCATTTCGTGAATCACAGTGTGTGTTCCGCCGATGCAACGTTTGAATGGTCGTTTCCCGGTGCAACGCCTTCCACCAGTACAGAGCCATATCCGACCGTCGTTTATAACACCGCCGGAACGTATGATGTGACACTCACAGTGACCGACGGCAGCGTGTCGCAGACGGTCACTCATACCAATTACATTTCGAATGCAGAGGCGAATGGTGGGGATTTCTATGAGGATTTCGAGAGCGCAGGAATACCGGAAAGTTGGATTGTGGAAGAGAATGCAGCATGGACTATCAGTGGTGACGCAAGCGGTTTCGGGACAGGCGACTACAGCATGCGCTACGATAATTATTACAACGATGCGCAAGGGGCCCGTCATCGCGTATGGTTGGGCAAGCGTAGTGGTTCCGACTTAGGAATCAGCTTCGATGTTGCGTATGCGCAATACAGTGATGGGTATTCGGACACACTTGCTGTTGTATACTCAACTGACTGCGGAGAAACGTGGACTGAACTGTGGAGCCTTGGTGGCGACGACTTGAGCACGGCACCCGACAACACAGGCTATTATGTTCCATCTGCTTCGGAGTGGGTGAGTTATGGAACGAATATGCCCGGTGGTATCTACTTTGAAGATGTCATCATAGCCTTTGAAAATCGCGGTCGTTACGGCAACGTGATTTACGTCGATAATGTCAATGTGTTCACGAATTTTTCGGTTGATGAAATGGATGGCTCTGCGGCTGTCATAAACGTTTTTCCAAATCCGGCATCCACACATTTACGAATCAGTGCAGCGGATTTACGAGGCGGTAACTACCGAATGCAACTTTTTGATTTGGCCGGAAAACTTGTAAGCGAGACAAGTGTTTTTGCTGCGGGTGCGCGCTTGGAACGAAATGTTGAATTGCCTGATTTAGCCAATGGACAGTATATAATTGCCCTGGTTGGAGAAGGAGAAACTGTGAGGAAATCATTCAGCATTGTTCGCTAGGGAGCGTCAACAGTTACATTGAGTAAAAGAGTCATCATTATAGGTTCAGGAGCAGCAGGCTTGTCGTCGGCTATTCGACTGTGTGCGGCCGGATTTGAAGTTGAAGTGTTCGAGGCAAATGACTATCCGGGCGGTAAATTATCGCAGTTCGAATTGAACGGATATCGCTTTGATGCGGGGCCATCGCTCTTCACGATGCCGCATTTTTTGGAAGAACTTTTTGCGGACAGTGGTGCCGATTTGCGCGATTACTTCAGCTACATGCGCAAGGAAGTTGTTTGCAAATACTACTTTGAAGACGGAACTCGTTTTACGGCCTTTGCCGATACGGATATGTATGCTGAAGAAGCTGCAAGCGCATTTCAAGTGACGAAGGAAGAGGTGCTGCAATACTTCGCACAATCGGCCATGAAGTATGAAGTCACCGAATCGTTGTTCCTGAAAAAATCATTGCACAAGTTTTCTACGTATTTATCGAAAGAAACTGTACGGGGTGTCATGAAAGCCCATCGATTGGGTTTGATGAACACGCTGCACGAAGAGAATAAAAAGACGTTCAAGGACGAGCGTATGGTTCAACTCATGAATCGTTATGCTACCTACAACGGTTCTTCACCTTACCGTACGCC
>CANIAA010000100.1 GCA_947465255.1 Flavobacteriales bacterium
GATTTTTAACATGCGCTGCATTGTGGACAAAGTTAGTCAAACATTCAGGGGGCTCTCTTGTTCAATTCAATGAACAAGATGTAAGGGAGAGATGAAGGAATTGTTGGGGTTCAATTCACGTGTATTCGGTTCATAACTCCACTTTTTTCATCGTCGAAAGTTTTATGATTCAGCTACATTCGATACGTGCTGTTGAAGAGGTGATGAAGCGGATCAACGGATTCCTAAAACAATAACAACCTAAACAACTTAACCGTATGCCAGTAGCAAAGAAAACAGGCGCAGTAAGCAGAAAGCAACAAGTGGCGAAAGCCGCTAAATTGGTGTCTCTCCCCAAAACTCAGGAAGTAACAGTTACAGCGAAAAGTCAGAAGATATATGTCATCGATACTTCTGTATTGCTTCATGACCATAACTGCATTCATAGTTTCGAGGATAACCGTATTGCCATCCCGATAACCGTGTTGGAAGAGTTAGACAAGTTCAAAGTTGGAAACGACATGAAGAATTTTGAAGCTCGCGAGTGTATTCGCATAATTGATCGGCTTTCAGAGGAGCATACCCTTCAGGATTGGATTCCACTCGAGAACGGGCAAGGAGGTACACTTCGCATTATATTGAATGCTTCAGATGATTCGGCTAAGAATGCTGAATCGATTTTTGAGTCCAGGAAAAACGATCATAAGATTTTAAATGCGGCATTGAAGCTTCAAGAGGAAGAGCGCGGCTGTCGCGTAATTCTTGTGACCAAAGACATTAATCTGAGATTGAAGGCAAAGGCATTGAATTTACCGGCTGAAGATTTCAAGACCGGTAAAGTGAAGGACGCAATGATCATGTATAGCGGGAAGTCAACCATTGAAGGCTTGGATTCGGAAGTCATCCGTAAGCTTTATCAGGAAGGTCGATCCATAGAAACGGATGTGTTGGGCAAGGAGAAGCAAAACAACCATTTTTATATTTTAAAGAATTGCACTTCTTCAGCCCTTGCATACTTCAGCTCGAAGGCTCAGGAAATTGAACGAGTTGACAAGGTATATGCTTATGGTATAAAGCCCAAGAATGCGGAACAGGCTTTCGCAATGCATGCCATTTTGAATCCCGATATTAAGTTGGTTACCATTTCAGGAGTTGCCGGTACAGGTAAGACGTTGTTGGCCCTGGCTGGTGCACTCGAGATGAAGAACCAATACGATCAAATCTATCTCGCTCGCCCGATTGTGCCATTGAGCAATAAGGAAATCGGCTACCTGCCGGGTGATGCGGAAGAGAAGGTGAATCCGTATATGCAGCCATTGTGGGATAATCTAAGCTTCATCAAGAATCAATTTTCAGACAATGAGAAAAAGAGAAAGATAATTGATGAGTTGCAGGCGCAGGGTAAGATAACGATATGTCCGTTGGCATTTATTCGCGGTCGCAGCTTGTCGAATTGCGTCTTTATCATTGATGAGGCACAAAACCTGACCCCACATGAAGTGAAAACGATCATTACGCGAGCGGGTGAAAACACAAAGGTTATTCTTACAGGCGATGTGCGCCAAATAGACACGCCATATCTCGATGAGCAGAGCAATGGTATGTCGTACGTGATTGAACGATTGAAAGGCCAGGATCTTTATTGCCATGTTACACTGGAGCGCGGTGAGCGAAGTGAATTGGCTAATTTGGCTAACGAGCTTCTATAGGTCGACGTTACTCTTTCGCCACAACCAGGGCTTCCAGATTTTGGAGTTTTGTTTCCAAAATAGGAGAACGAGGTAAGCGAAAATGGGAGACCCGAACGTGAGAAAAGACAAGTAAATGAAGCTGAGCCTTACTTTCCGAGTTTGAACACCCATATAATCTGCAATTCCGGCGCAAATGCCGAACAGCTGTTTTTCAAGCAGATTGTGAATGCGTTTCATGGGTTTCATTATGAAGTAGCTTGATGCCTATAGGGCACTCGATGCATTTTTCGTGAGTGCAATATACACCATAAAGTTGGAGTAACGCTTGGGAGTCTCCGGCATGCTGGGCCTCAATGCCCAGCTTGCTCCAGTTTTCGGTTATGATGTTTTCTTCTGCTTGTATTGATTGCAAGAGTGACATAGCATCGGTCATCATAGATAAGTTATTGTTGTATTTACCATGAGCAAATCGGAGGCGAGCGACTACGTTAATGATGATTCGTTCAATTGAACTTTTACCCATCGTGGTCTGCATAGGCTTTTTGCGTGGTGCACCAAATTGTTTGTGTGTGCGCCAGTATGGATGAGCTTCGCCTTTGATTAGTTCATTAAGTTCCGGCTGTGCCAAATGGAGTAATGATGATGCAAGGTGCTCTGTGCGGCTTAGCACATGAGCAAGTTGAGCCAATCGAAGGATGGGGCTATTGTAAGGCCTGACCTTGCCAAAGTTCCAGATATTATTTGAAAGTGGAGTTAGGTTGTGCTTGAGGCGCAAAACAGCATACTCTTGTTGCAAGCGCCATTCGTAATCGTCCGGTTCTTTTGAATAAAGCATTCCGGCTTGGCCAAATAGGAGTGCTTCGATTTGCAGAAGGTCACTGCTGTGTCTTGATAGCACGGTATAAGGAATAGAGTGTGCCAGCATTTCCATGGCCAGACTATTTGTTTTAAAGCCAAAGGCTTTGCATAATTCAATGAAGGCCACTTGTGACCAATCGCCTTGAGTACGCTCCAGTAATTCGAAAATGCCGTCGATGCGATGATGAAGCCGCTCAATAAGCAGCCTGTCATTTGCCATGAACCAATAGGCCGCGTCGGCTTTGTGCAATACAGACTCGCATGGTATCCATCTATAGTTGTTTAACCACTTTTGATGCGACTCCCAAATGTCCCAATTCAGACACTGCGACAAATCGAGCACGGGCAAATCGCCGGGTGTGTTCAGATAAATGGAAGTGTCATTATACAAAACAACATGAAGAATTACATTTTTGTAATGCTCATCGGTTTGGTGCTGATGTCGATGCCAATCCGAGGCACGAATGTGTATTTCTATATTTCCCCACCATAGTGTTTCGTCGATTCGAATGCGCGCATTCATGAAGTCGGGGCCGGCATTGTGATTGTGCACGCCGGGGTGCATGATCTCTATTTTTTGCCCGGTATCCGTTTGCAGATTAGTTGATGAGAACCAGCCGAACTTCCATACGTGGTGAAGAAATTTTTCACTAACCTTTGGAAGGTGCGCAGGGGAAAGGGTTGTTGCTGTTTTCATTGCCGTGAAAATTGATTTTGGAGGCGAAGAGAAGGCGTATTCATGTTCGGCATACGAATGGTAAATTCTTATAAGGCATATTTTGAATTCGTCCAGATTCCGGTGATGGGAAAATCCTTTACTACCCCGTGCTTCAGCATTTCGGCCGAGGAATACTATTCCTATAACAAACAGAAGCCCTGAAGAAATTAGCTGGCAAAACGAAGTGTGTGGCAAATCGTTATAGTTACTTTTAGGGCATGAGAAAAATTTTCCTCACGACACCTTGGATTGCGCTCTTTATTGTTTTGTGCAGCTCGGCTAGCGGTCAAACGGCTGATACCACAATCGTACAAACATTCACATGGGAAGCACAGAATAATCCTGCAGCTGCTTATGATTCTCCCGGTCGGCGTTGGTTTGATTTTCCGCCGAGTAATAATGGTGTAGAGTATCAGAAAATTCTCATGTACTATAACTTGAAGTGTTTTGAAGATGGCACGGCAGGGAACCTTGGTTATCCATGCGGTGAATGGGATTATTTGACCTATACCTATCTCTTCGACCACACCGGAGTTATCGATAGCACACTCGTTGAACACCCGGTGTATTTCGTCAACAATGCCGATTTTGAATTGGTTGACATGACAAGTCAACCCATTGTGATTACCCGCGAGTATGAGCATGATGTTAGAATTGTCGACTCCGTTATAGAAGAGACTATTGTTAACTTGGGCAATGAGGTCACACAGAATTTCTCTCTGGCCAACGGCACTTCCGCGCGTTCTGTTTTCCTATATCGTGCGGAGGAGCTCAGCGCTGCCGGACTTGCACCCGGCGATGCAGTTTCACGTTTAGCCTTCGCCTTTGCCAATGCACCGGCTTCAGTTTCTTTTTGCAGAATCGAGTTGGCTCTATCGTCTGATACACTGATTACGGATGATATTGAATCCAATCTGTTTATTACGGTTTATGAGGCGTCCAGTGAATTGGCAGATGGCTGGAATGACTTCACTTTTTTGAACGAATGGATTTGGGATGGTTCTGCCTCTTTGGCTGTTAGAGTAACATGGACCAACTCTGAAACTCCCGTTGTCGCCGAGCTTCAGTCAACTCAAACACCTTTTCCTTCTGCACTGAATATTTCCGGTACCGACCGATACATGCGAATGGACTGGCAAGATGAGGTGAAGGTTCCCAAGGAAGCATTTCAAAACGTAAGCAATGAGATTACCGTCATGCTTTGGCAAAATGGTGACCCGAATATCCAGCCTCAGAATGGAACCATTTTCGAAGGTGTAAATTCTCTTAACCAGCGCGTTTTGAATGTTCATTTACCATGGAGCAATTCCAATGTTTACTGGGATGCCGGTTACAGTGGAGATTTCGATCGAATTAATAAATTGGCCAATACGCAGGATTTTGAAGGTCGCTGGAATCATTGGGCATTCACCAAGAATTGTACAACAGGTGAAATGAAAATTTTCCTGAATGGTGTGCTATGGCACACCGGAGTGAATCTCGACAATCTGATGCTCGATATTCAACGCTTTAGTATAGGAGGTGCTACAGGATGGTCTAATTTCTATAACGGAAGTGTTGATGAGTTTGCCGTTTTTAATGTGGCATTGGATGAAAGTACCATCGCCCAATGGATGCGTCGCAGTCTTACTTCGAATCATCCTTTTTGGAGCAACCTGCAAGTATATTATCCATTCAACGAAAATGACGGAGAGCAGGTGCTCGATGCCAGTGGTAATGGTCATCACGCCTGGATGCACGGCAATGCCGATCGAATATCTTACCGAGGCGATGAGCTATACCGGAATGCTCAGATCAACAACATTCGGCCGCTATTGCAATTGAAGAAAGGTGTTTATGAAAGTCATTTGGAGATACAGTCGGTGAGTGTTCAGGAAGTGCTGCCTCCTGTGTCGATTGTAGAATTTGGTGCAGAGGATTATTCGGTAGTTCCGGTATCGGTCACTTACGACTGGAATTTTCAGTCGACATATACTATTACGCCCGATGGCGATACGGTGAATATCCAGCTCGTTCCGACGGGATATACGCTCAACAATTCTGATTTCTCCTACTGGCAACGACCATTCGAAATCATTAATCGCTATGAGTTGAATCGATTTATCACGATGTATGGAATTCAACTAGACCTAGGCGCCGACGGCTGGACATGGGTGGTAGATGTAACCGATTGGGAACCCCTTTTGCGAGATTCCGTAGAGTTGGAGGCGGGTAACTGGCAGGAGCTGCTAGATATGAAGTTTTTGTTCATTGAAGGCACACCGGCCCGTGATGTGAAACGAGTGGAGCGATTGTGGGACACGAACCAGGGTTTGAGCAATTTTGATAATGCTGTTACAGCCAAAATGGTGGGTAAAGAAGAAGGTGAAGAGTCTTGGAAGCTGTTGACTACAAATACAGGTCATCAATTCGACAATCCTCCAAACTGTGCAGAGTTTTGTAGCAATCAGCAAAGTGTGAAGGTGCAAGGAGTGGAACATTGGTCATGGGATATCATGCAGGAATGCGCCGATAATCCGTTGTATCCGCAAGGCGGAACCTGGCTATTTGACCGAGCAGGTTGGTGTCCGGGAATGAACTCCACAACGAAAGAGTTTGAGTTGACACCGCATGTGGCTGGTGTTGATTCTTTCTCGGTTGATTATGACATCACCTACAACGACTATGGCAATTATGTTTTCTTCGGAACATTGGTCGGTTATGGCGAAATAAACCATGCTCATGATCCCGAAATTGATATGATTACAGCGCCAAGTAATTGGAAGATTCATTCTCGCTGGAATCCTATCTGTGATAATCCGCGCTTTGTGCTCCGCAATAAGGGAAGCGAACCACTGACACATTTAGTAATCCAGTATGGTGTGGTAGGTGGTGTGGAAGAAGAAATGGAGTGGAACGGTAATCTTGGATTTATGGAGCGCGAAGAAGTGGTGCTGACATATGAAGATGCTTCTCTTTGGAGTGGTGATGATGCTGCAACTTTGCGCTTTTACATTCGTTTGGTCAGCAGCAATGATGGTTTCGATCAGAACACCACGAATAACTATTCGGAATCTGAATTCCGCAGACCTCCTACTTACCGCTATTCAGATTTGGATGACAATCGCATCATCATCATTCTGCGGACGAACAATGCGCCGTGGGAGTCATCTTACGTCTTGTATAATCAATGGGATGAAGTCGTCTATGAGCGGGATGATTTTACAGAAGCGGCCACTATCTACCGAGATACCATACAGTTAAATTCTGGATGTTACACTTTTCACTTGAAAGACAGTGATGATGACGGATTAGATTTTTTTGCGAATAACGACGGTTCGGGCTATTGCAAACTTGATCGCGTTAGCGGATTGGATTTTGAAAGTTTCGAGCGTGATTTTGGAAAGGAAATCGTTCATCGATTCCGATTTGAAACGAACCTACAGTCGAATGTGGCCGAGCTGTCGTCCGGCCGAGTCAGAATTTATCCAAATCCTGCAGAAAATTTCGTAAAGGTCGATGCGGTGGGTTTCGATCGTGAATTATCGTATACCATTTTTGATAGCTTCGGTCGAAAATTGGAAACTAAGGAAGTAGCCAGAAAAAATGTGACCGAAACTTTTGAACTGTCGGTTGAGTTTTTGGCAAAAGGTATTTACTTTGTAGAAGTATCCGACGGGTTGAATCGCGGAACCATCCGATTGATTAAATCGTAATTGAAATGCCACAGGCACTCAGGAATCATATCAAGAATTACATCCCACTCTCGAGCATTGAGTTCGAGGCGATTTATCAGGCGATGAACAGGGAGTTTTTTAAGAAGCGTGAAACGATTGTTCGTGCCGGTGAGCCCTGTGAGCACTTTTATTTTGTGTTGTCGGGTAGCCTGCGCACATTCACGACGGACGAGCGAGGTCATGAGCATATTTTTCACCTGGCATTTGAAGATTGGTGGGCTTCTGATTTGTTCAGCTTCATTACGGGCGATATGGCTTTTTTCAGTATTGAGGCTTTGGAAGACACCGAGGTTCTATCTATCCACCGCGACGCTTACGAGGTTCTGCTCAGCAGCTATCCTAAGTTTGAGCGCTTCTTTCGATTGCTCATGCAAAATGCATATGTTGCTTCGCAGCGGCGCACAATGGATATCATGTCACTGAGCGCTGAGAAGCGATATTTGCAGCTCACTCAGAAGCACCCTCAAATGGAGATGCGCGTGGCACAGCACCACATCGCGTCTTTTCTGGGAATTACACCCGAGGCATTGAGCCGCATTAAGCGCGGTTTGATTGAAAAAAGGAAAACGGCCCAATAATTGGTTTCTCTGTTTTCGGCTTTGTGCGGGCGCCTTTGTGCGTTCCGGATAATGCCTTATTTTCGTCACCTATAAACAGACCGACTCCTTAAAGAAACCTGTATGAAAAGAGTTATTTCCGTTCTTGCTACTACTGTATTTATGCTGGTAGCATTAGTAAGCTGGGCACAACCGGCGAAAAAAGCAGATGAGCAATTTGACAAAGCAGCTTATTATGAGGCTACTAAGCTCTACATCAAGGCAGAGCCTGTGTCTAAGTCGCTTGATGAAAAGGCTCGTATTTTTTATCGCCTGGGCGAGTGCTATCGCTTGGTAGCGGATCCGCAGCAAAGCCTTCAATGGTATGAGAAGTCAATTGTTGCCCAGTATTATAAAATTGATCCTGAGGTTTATTTCGGATACGGAATGAGCCTATTGGAACTAGGTCGCTGGGATGATGCAGTTGCTCAGTTCAACAAGTATAGTGCTAAGGGAGGAGATAAGTCAAAGGCTGCCACAGCTATTAAATCAGCTCAGGATGCAGCGTCTAAGAAAGCCACTAAGACGAGGATCACAGTGTCCAATGTGGTTGAACTCAATTCGGAGTTTTTCGACTATGGTCTAGTGTTTTCAGGCCCAAACGAGGTTGTGTTCTCATCAGCCCGCCCATCCAGTGCAGGTTCTTACAAGGATCCGATAACAGGCGAGAGTTTCATGGATTTGTTTATCGCTGAAGTAGATAAGAAGGGTAAATTCAGCATACCCAAGCCACTACCCGGGGTTGTAAATACCATGGGAAATGAAGGTGCTGCTTGTTTCAATAAAGATTATTCTGACATTCTCTATACGTCATGCCGCTATGAAAGTGCGAAGGCCTATTTCGCTTGTGACATCGCTCGCGCCACACGCAATGCCGATGGTAAGTTTTTAGAAGTAACAAACTTGAATGTTGTTGACCGAAACTCGGATGATTCAACCGTGGTTGGACAGCCCTTCTTGACAGCAGATGGCAAGTACTTATTGTTCGCGTCGAATATGGCGGGCGGCAAGGGTGGTAAGGATATTTGGTACATAAAGTATGATCGTAATTCATCGGAGTGGTCCAAGCC
>CANIAA010000101.1 GCA_947465255.1 Flavobacteriales bacterium
ATTCTCTTGACATACTCGTCCTTTTTAAAGCCGTTGCAGATGATGCGCTGGCTTTTGTTGATTTTGCCTAGTGTACCAAGACGACGAATCAGGTCAATGTCGTATGCTGAAGAGGTTTCAATGTGAATATTGTTTTTTAGCGCCTCTTCTAACACATATCGAAAATGCGAGCTCTTGGTGCAATAGCAATAATGATATTCACCTTCATAGCCCACTTCGTTGCGGGCAATTCGAAACCATTCTTTCGCCCTTTTAATGTTCTGGCTAATCTTAGGGAGATAGGTAAACTTCAGCGGTGAGCCATATTTCTCCACTAATTCCATAAGCGGAATACCGTGGAACAGCAAGTTGTCTTTGTCGAGTTGAAACTCTTCCTGGGGCCATTCGAATGTCTGTTCTACCAGGTCGATGTATTTGGTCTTCATGGATTTTTTGAATGATTCGGTTAACGGAAAAAGAACGTTTAACATGCGCTGACTAAAGCGCAACGGAACACCGAATCAGCGTCAGATACGGATGAAAATGTGCTCGGGCTCGAACTGGCAATTTTTCATGAGACAATCAAGGCTTTTGGGCCGGCGCAAGTTTACGCAAACTTGAAAGGAACACAAAACGAAAATGTGTTATGGTTTGGCTGAGGGCATCCACATTCCTGTTTCGCTGAGATGCTCAACTGTCGTGGGATGCAAGAGGCGGTGACCCAGGTTGAGTAATGTTGGCCGATGTTCTTGTTTGAAGTGTTTTAGCAGCCGTTTCCCGTCTCGAGCGGGTATTACCCTGTCGTAGGTGCCAAAAATGAGCTCGAACGGAATGTGATGCTCTTCGATTTTCCTTGCCAAAAGCGCCAAGCGTGGGAATAATTGACGATGAATCAGCCAGGCGTCGTATACCAGTTGTCGTTTTGATTTTGTTTCGAGTTGAACATGTACGAAGCGTTGAATTTTCGGATGTAATACCCGTAAGAAGCGAAGCATATCCACCATGCGCAGTATCCAATTCGGGCTATCAATGATGCTGCGATAGAGTATGCGCCCCAGTTTCGTTTCGCTTACAAAACGATACACCCAGTTTACCTTTAATCCATCGGGTGCAATGAGTATGAGTGATTTGAGTCGTTCGGGCATAAGTTCCGCCAATACCATGGCCATTCTTCCGCCCATGCTATATCCTACCAAATGGAATTGTTCGATTCCCAAGAAATTCACGAATGCTTCAATGAGATAGAACCATTCTTCTTTGCTCAGGGGGTTGCGACTAATACGCGAGGAAGGAAAAGTACTGTTGCCATGTGCTAAGAGATTGATGGCAATGATTGACTGGTTAGGTTCAAGTATCGTTTCGAAAAGCGTGAAGTCTTCGGCTGATCTTCCAAAGCCATGCAAGCAAAGAGCCACATCCGTGCCCTTGCCAATGGTCATGTACTCGAGTGTTATACCGCGGTATGTGAATGTCGATTTCAAGTGGTGCTATTTTCCCGAACCCAATTGCGGATCAGCAGTTTTCCGTGGGTGGTCATGATGCTTTCCGGGTGAAACTGCACCCCTCGAATGTCATACACGTTATGGCGAAGTGCCATGATTTCCCCGCTTTCATCGGTAGCCAGTATTTCCAGGCATTGGGGCAATTGCTTGCGGCTTACAACCCACGAGTGGTATCGACCAACGGACGATCCATCAGGGAAGTCATTCCACAGATAGTCGTTTTTTGTTAGATGCAGATTGGAGGAAACGCCATGATGAACGGTCGCCAAATTTTCAAGATGCCCCCCGAAGGCAATTCCTATGGCTTGGTGGCCAAGGCATACGCCCAAAATACGTTTACTGCTTCCGAATTGCCTGATGACTTCCAGGGTGATACCAGCCTCCTCCGGCAAACCAGGGCCCGGAGAAAGCACAATCTGATCATAGGTGCTGATATCATTGAGCGATGTTTCGTCGTTGCGCACCACAGCAACAGAGTCCTTCAATTCTGCCTCCAGGTAGTGCCGAAGATTGAAGGTGAAACTGTCGTAATTGTCTATGATGAGCGTGCGCATTTATGTCCTGTCGAATGTCTCGTCAAATGTACTGATACGCACGACAGCAAGGGTATTGCGCCACTTATTCACAGTCTTTTGAAATCTTAATTCGGATTGGCCTTCATGTGGCGCCTATCTTCGCGTCGCAATTCTACCAATTCATTTTTGTTTAACTGACCACATGGGTGGTCAGATAAAAAAAAAATGCCCAAAGACAACTCCATTCAGTCCGTTCTCATCATTGGCTCAGGACCCATCGTAATAGGCCAGGCCTGTGAATTCGACTACAGCGGCTCACAAGCTGCTCGATCACTTCGAGAAGAAGGTATCACCGTAACCCTCATCAACAGTAATCCCGCGACAATCATGACCGATAAGGTTGTGGCAGATAATGTGTATTTGCTGCCACTGGAGCCGGAAAGCATTCTGCGCATTTTGGCCGAGCATAAAATTGACGCGGTACTGCCAACTATGGGAGGGCAAACAGCCTTGAATCTGGCTATTCAATGCGAAGAGATGGGCATTTGGGAAGAGCATGGTGTGCGCATGGTTGGTGTAGACACGAAGGCTATTGAGATCACTGAGAATCGCGAAGCATTTCGTAAGTTGATGGGCGAAATAGGCGTGCCTATGGCGCCGCAGCGCACAGCCAAAAGCTTTTTGGAAGGAAAGGAAATTGCTCAACAATTCGGATTCCCGCTTTGTATTCGCCCATCCTATACACTGGGTGGAAGCGGAGCAGCACTTGTGCATGTTCAAGCTGATTTCGATAAATTGCTCGATCGAGGCCTTCATCTCTCACCTATTCATGAAGTGATGATTGATAAGGCGCTTATGGGTTGGAAAGAGTTTGAGCTGGAGTTATTGCGTGATGCCAACGATAATGTGACCATCATTTGTTCAATAGAAAATTTTGACCCGATTGGTATTCATACCGGTGACAGTATTACGGTTGCTCCGGCTATGACACTTTCGGATACCACGTATCAGAAAATGCGCGATATGGCCATACGTATGATGCGGGCCATCGGCAATTTTGCGGGTGGTTGCAACGTGCAATTTGCCGTAAGCCCTGATGAGAAAGAAGATATCATAGCGATCGAGATTAACCCGCGTGTTTCGCGGTCATCGGCATTGGCGAGTAAAGCGACCGGTTATCCAATTGCCAAAATCGCATCGAAGCTTGCGATCGGCTATCACTTGGATGAATTACAGAACCAAATTACAAAATCAACCTCTGCGTTTTTTGAGCCTACATTGGATTATGTCATTGTCAAAATTCCGCGTTGGAATTTTGATAAGTTTCCGGGTAGCAATCGCGAGTTGGGACTGCAGATGAAGAGCGTAGGTGAAGTGATGGGTATCGGACGCAGTTTCCAGGAGGCCTTGCAAAAGGCTTGTCAGTCGCTCGAAATAAAACGCAATGGTTTGGGAGCGGATGGAAGAGAAGTGCGCGATCAAGCGCAGTTGCTTACTTCTTTGGAAAAACCTAGCTGGAATCGCTTATTCCATGTGTATGACGCTCTCAAGCTCGGAATACCATTCAAGACCATTCAAGAAAAGACCCGCATCGATGCGTGGTTCCTCCGCCAGATTGAAGACATGATTCATACTGAGCGAAGAATTGAGAAGTTTGATATCAATACCATTTCGCGCGAACTCATGTTTGAAGCGAAACAAAAGGGATATGCAGATCGGCAGGTTGCACACCTGTTACGTTGCCTCGAAAGCGAAGTATACAAGAAGCGCAACGAGATGGATATTCGCCGCGTGTATAAGTTGGTCGACACTTGCGCGGCCGAGTTTGAAGCGAAGACACCTTATTACTACAGCACGTTCGAGCAAGAGAACGAAAGTGTGTCAAGCGATCGCAAGAAAGTGGTTGTGTTGGGAAGTGGCCCGAATCGCATCGGTCAAGGTATTGAGTTCGATTATTCCTGCGTGCATGGTGTATTGGCGGCTCGTGAGTGTGGCTATGAAACCATCATGATTAACTGCAACCCTGAAACCGTTTCGACTGATTTCGATACTGCGGATAAACTCTACTTCGAGCCTGTGTTCTGGGAACACATCTATGACATTATTCAGCATGAAAAGCCGGAGGGTGTGATTGTGCAGCTGGGTGGACAAACAGCATTGAAGCTGGCTGAGAAACTGGATAAGTATGGAATTAAAATTATCGGAACCGATTTCAAATCACTTGATTTGGCAGAAGACCGTGGTAGTTTTTCGAATCTGTTGAAGGATAATCATATTCCATATCCCAAGTTTGGTGTCGTGGAGAGTGCCGAGCAAGCCATTGAGCTCTCGCGTGATTTGGGCTTCCCGCTTTTGGTGCGTCCGAGCTATGTGCTAGGCGGTCAGAAGATGAAGATTGTAATTAATGAGTCGGAGCTAGAGCAACATGTCGTAAACATTCTCAATGACATGCCGGACAACAAGATTTTGCTCGATCACTTTTTGGAGGGGGCTATAGAAGCAGAGGCGGATGCTATCTGCGATGGTGAAGATGTCTACATCATCGGTATCATGCAACACATTGAGCCGGCGGGCATCCACAGTGGAGATTCATATGCTGTGCTGCCTCCCTATAACCTTGGCGATTTTGTGATAACGCAAATCGAAGAGTTTACGCGCACCATTGCAAAGGCGCTGAATACAGTAGGACTGATCAATATCCAGTTTGCGATTAAGGATGATGTAGTGTACATCATTGAAGCCAACCCACGTGCATCGCGCACGGTGCCATTCATTGCGAAGGCTTACGACGAACCCTATGTCAATTATGCTACAAAAGTGATGCTGGGTGAAATGAAAGTGCGCGATTTCAAATTCAATCCCAAGCGCAATGGCTATGCGATTAAGATTCCGGTGTTCAGCTATGAAAAGTTCCCTGAGGTGAAAAAGGAATTGGGACCGGAAATGAAGAGCACAGGCGAAGCAATACGCTTCATTAAGGACTTGCGCGATCCATTCTTCCGCCAGATTTATTCAGAGCGCAACCTGTACTTGAGCAAATAGGTTCTATTGCTTAATGATACGGTAGCTTATTACTTCATTGGAGGTGTGAATGCGAATGGAGTATAATCCGTTGCTCCAATTGTACGTTTCTAAAACTGCTGAATTCTGACGAGGAGAGGTGTTATAGATTATAGCCCCCTTGCTGTCTACAACATCGATTTGTTTGATTTGTGTTTCGCCTCTTATCTGAATGGCATTTGTCTCAGTAACCGGATTAGGGTAGATGTGGAAGCGAGGGGAATAGCTCTGTTCTTGAATGCCGGCCAGTATAATACTTTCTGAGAATGTGCAGTCGTTCATGTCCGTTATCGTATACGTGTATTCGCCATTTAAGCTTACTTCAATGGCAGATTCGTTGAATATTGTTCCGTTCGGGGTATTCCAGGTCACACTATATCCCGGTGTCCCTCCTGTAATTTCAATAGCAATGGAATCACCAAGGGTAGAATTTGTACCGTTCACATCGATCAGGTTGTACGTACCCGTTAGCTCAAGCGGCTCGAATATTTCGAATTGTGCTGTCTGGTTAATAGGGCACGGAGCGTCGGAGGATATGATAACTGAGTACAAGCCGGGCTGCAGTTGATCTATCGATGACCCTTGCGATTCATTGCTCCATGTGTATGTAACATTCCCAATGGATGTCGTTGCACTAATTTCAATTGTGCCATCGTTGGCGCCAAAGCAGCTAATCTGATCTGATTGAAATGCTGTTATGTCTATGGTGGTTTGTGGAAGAATTTCCAAGACTATTTCTGCTGTGTCGCACATCTGTATGATTCCGTTGTCACATACGTAATAAGGAATCACGATCACTCCCGAAGCAAATGGACTGGCTTCGTAAATCAGTTCTTGTGTTTCTGCGTCTAGCTGATAGTTGCCGCTGTTCACAGTTCCGAATGAAAGATTGAGTTCTTCAGAAGAATCCTGGCTATCGCTTATAGAGTTAAACAGGTTGATGGCTATGCTCCCGCCTGGACATAGTTGGCCGCTGTAGTTGTAAGCTGTTGGAGGTGTGTTTGCATCTTCTTCGCTCACAACGAGAAGTGTAATTGTTCCGAATTCGCAAGCATTACAGGGGTCACACGCCGCATAGTTCACGCTGAAAATGCCGGTTGTATCGAGTGTTGGTGTGTACGTAAAACTGCCATCCGATTGAAGTGTGAATGTTCCACCCGAATAGTCTTCAACTAGTGTATATACCAACGGTTCGAAATCGAGTTCGATATCGTTTGCTGCAACTGAACCTGTATATGAATTATTTACGATGATTTGAACGCCCTCATTATTGATGATGGGTAAGTCGTTTACAAAGGTTATTTCGAAGCTGATTACCGCTGTATCGCAGGCACCCGCGCCGTCACATACGGTGTAGTAAAGGCTGTCCAAGCCAAAGTAATTCGCTTGCGGAGCATATACAAAGCTTCCTGTCGCATCGGTTATGAATGTTCCGAAGTGTGTGTCTTGAATGATGTTGATGAATAGCTCCTCACCGTCTGCATCAGTTGCAAACTCACTGAATTCTCCTTGTGTAGCGGAGTCTTCGGAAAGGGTGATTTGCGTGTTTTGAGCTTGAGGTGTATCGTTGACCGCAGAAACTTCTATTAGAATGTATCCTTGATTACAACCATTGTTTTCGTCGCACACTTCGAATGCGATGTTCTCTGCACCGTTGAAATTGCTGTTTGGTGTATAGCTGAATAATCCATTCGCAGAGAGAACAAGCACACCATGCTCGGCATCTTCAAGTAACGAGAAGGTCAGCGACGCGCTTTCAACATCTGTCGTGTTCGATAGCAATGATCCACTGAGTAGTTCATCTTCATTCAGCGCCCATGTGTTTTCGGATATGACAGGTAGGTCGTTTACAGAACTAATCGTAATATCTACGGTAGATTCGCTGCATACACCTTGAGAATCACAAACCGATACGATAAGAGTTTCGATTCCGAATGCATTCGGATTTCCGGTGTAAATCAACAGCCCTGTTTCAGATACAGTTGCGGTTCCTAATTGTGTAGAACTGATCAATGAATAGTTCAGCGTTTCGCTTTCCACTTCGGAATCGTTAGCTGCAATATTCAACTCCACTGAAGAGTCTTCTTCGATTACGCCGCTGTCATTTGTGACCAGTGGCGCATCGTTTACCGATGCGATTGATATCACAATGCTCGCGGTGTCGCATTGGCCGGAAGGATCGCATGTGAGATAGGTAAACTGATCATTTCCGAAGTAATGTGCGTTGGGAGTATAACTGTAGTCTCCGTTGCTTTGGATTATAACAGTGCCATTGCTAGGCGCAATCATAGTTCCGAAGAAAAGAGCGTCGTTGTCGACATTCAAAATGAGCGAGGATAGATCGCCGGTACTAGTTTCATCCTCTTCAATGGTGATAGTCATTCCCTGAGCCTCGGGTGAGTCATTTACGGGAGTAACAAGTATTGTAAGGGTTGATTCTGTGCATGCGTTGTAGCTGTCGCAAGCGGTGTAAGTAATCTGATCTGTACCGAAGAAATTCGCATTCGGATTGTATGTGAATTCACCGGCGCTGCTAAGCGAAGAAGTCCCGTTAGTTGCCCCGGCAAGGAGCGTGTATGTTATTGCATCGCCTTCTGCGTCGCTGTCGGAGGTGCCGATGTTTTGACTCAGTGATTCATCTTCCGAAAGCTCAACGAATTCAATGCCTATGTTCGGTGAATCATTCATGCTTGCAATGGTTATGCTAACAGTCGCTTGCGCGCACAGGCCGCCGTTGTCGCAGACGCGGTAAACAAAGCCATCTTCGCCTGCATAATTTTCATCCGGTGAATAAGTGAAACCTCCGTTTCCGGTCCACTGTAATGTGCCGTGTTGTGGTGATTGAATGGTAGTGAAGACGAATATTCCACCTTCAGCATCGGTAATGTTGGCAAGCAGATTTTCGCTGAGCACGTCATCTTCGCTTATGATACTGGCTGATGATGTTGCAACAGGTTCTGTATTTGCAGTGAGTACGTCTATGATAAGCGCGGTTGATGCGCAATTACCATTGTCGTCGCACACCATGTAATTAATCGTTTCTGTGCCGAGGAAACCGCTGTTGGGCGTATAGGAAAAGGAGCCGTCGTTGTTAAACACGAGTGCTCCATTGAGTGTATTGCTAAGCGCGTTGTAGGTTAGTGCATCTCCGTCGCCATCGGTGTCGTTGGTACTCACATCACCTGTTAGTGTATTGCCTTCAATTACGGCAATCGATTCTCCGTTAACTTGTGGAAAGTCTTGTACGGATAATACCTGAATCACGAATTGTCCGGATGCACAGAGGCCAATTGGATCGCAGACGGTGTAGCCGATGGTCTCGGATCCGAAGTAATTGGCAGTTGGCACATAGTTGTAGGCTCCGGCGTTACTAAGAGTGAAAGTTCCATTTTGCGCACTTTGCGAAAGGGTAATTGTGAGATTGGTATGATCTACATCGGAAATTCCCGTGGCAATGCCGCTTGATGTTTGGTCTTCGTTGATGGTGATATTTACG
>CANIAA010000102.1 GCA_947465255.1 Flavobacteriales bacterium
AAGAATATAGATGTAGGAGTCATCAAGCGACGTGCTGCTACTATTCATTACCAATGGTGATACGGTTGAATTACAAAGCTGCGTACTTCCGGTTGCGAGTGAAATTTCACCGCCAATGCAACCGCTGCAAGGAGCCATTTGAATGGCAAGGAAATTTTCACTGATTGAAACACAATTACCCGCCATAATGCCGCTGATGTTTTGGCCCGGCTGAGCTGTTGCAGAGTCAAGCTCGCTGTTGTAATAAACGCTGTATACTCGATATGACCCAATTTGTATTCCTGCGAAATCATAACTTGTCTCGTTCGTCAATGCTATGATCACATCGTTGTTATTGGTCACTACAAACGATTGCTGATCGCCGTATCCCCATTCTGTTGTATACCATTCGATAATCGCCGATGCATCAGTGTCGCAGAAAGTTCCTGCACTGTTGCTGAAGATGCTGTCGGCCAAACATTGTGGTTGATTCCAGGTTCCCGGTGTAATTTCCTGCAACAAGTAAGGGTCAAACACAAAAGGTTGGCCTCCGTCCGGTACACGCGAGAGAGAGAAGTCCGGGTTGTTTTGCTGAAATGTCTCATCGAGTTGATTATAGCCGGGAACAATTACATCTAATCCCAAAGCGGCAATAAGTGCGTCATCTGTCTGGTCGCCTGTCTCATATACAGCGGCTTCAATTAGGTTCGTAGTTGTGGGTGCTGTTCCGTTAGGGAAATCAATGTCATCTCCAATATATAGTCCTAAACCGTCTGCGCCGTTAGAGATAGTAGCATCGGGAATGACAAAGTCCACATTCAGTGTCGCGGCATTTCCAATCACGAAGAATCCATTCTCATCTAAACTATATCCGTCTAAATCAAACGCTTCGTAGCTATCGTCAGTATCACCTTCGAAAAGAACGAGCACAAGCCCGTCGAGTGAAGCACCCGGAGTGCCATAGAATTCGATAAACTCTTCTGTATCGCCGCCACCCGGGTTGTCAATGTTTAATTCGTTGAACACTACAAAGGGACAATCGAACACTTGAAACGTGATTGTGTTTTGTGACCATTCCAAACAAGAACTTGCATTGATGTTGGCTATGCTATCAAGACCTGATATGTCGCCACTATAAGACAATCCACGCAAGGAATAGCTTCCTGCACTCAAGGCTAGAGTTTCAGAAATGGTACTGAAAGTATCGATGACTGCTCCCAAGGCATCGGAAATAACATACAGGTAGAAGTCTTCCAGTGAAGTAGAGTTATTGGAGGTAACTACAGCAGGCATTGAACTGCTGCAATAACTGCCTCCATTGCCAATGTTGGCGCTTATGGTGCCACCGATGCACCCTGTGCATGGAACGATTTGCACTGCTATGGGGCTTTCGGAAATACTCACACAACTGCCGGCCAGTATGCCACTCAATGGCATTGCCATGGTTAGAGTGCTGTCAACCAAAGTTCCATTATACATGACGTTGTAAATAAAATACTGGCCTATGGCGTAAGCAGAAAAATCGATGACACCTGAGGAGCCTGTGGCTTGTATGATTGAATTATTGTCAGTGATAACAAAGAGTTGACCATCACCATAGGAAACCGTATCCGAATCTATAATCACGAATGATTCTGATGAACTCGAGCATAAGTTAATACCTGATATACCATTATTTACGGTTATATCTCCTGCAAGGCATTGTGGCACATTGAACGTCCCGGGGGTAGCTTCCTGTAGTGTCCAGGTTCCGAAATCAAAAGCAACACCACCATCCGGCGTGCGCGAAATTGATAGGTCAGCTCCGGCCTGTTGCGCCGTCTCATCGAGCTGCGCGTAACCGGGAACGGCTACGTCTAGACCCAGAGCAGTGATAAGACCTGCATCTGTCTGGTCGCCTGTGCCATAAACAGCGGCGTCAATCAGGTTCGTTGTCGTAGGAGGAGTGTCGGTTGGAAAGTCTGAAGCATCGCCGAAGTAAACAGCAATCCCGTCGGCACCGTTTGAAATGGTTGCATCGGGAATAACGAAGTCTACATTGACAACAGCAGCATTTCCCAGAACGAAAAAGCCATTGTTGTCCAAAAAGTAACCATCAAGATCAAATGCTTCATAACTCAGATTGTTTGATCCTTCAAATAGCACCAATACTAAACTGTCGAGCGAAGCACCGGGGGTACCGTAGAGCTCGATAAACTCGGCATCGTCTGCTCCGCCCGGGTTATCTATGTTTAGTTCATTAAAGACAAAAGTTGCTGTGTTCTGTGAATATCCCAAAAGGGTAACAGCCACTGCCAGAGCGGTTAAAAAGGTTTTCATTGCAAGTTTATTCTTTTACTGACGCTTAATACAATCCAAAGTTTGATTTCCTTGGCTTGTCTATTAATTTTTCGCGAATGTCGCTAGGCTAACCGCATATTTGCGTCAAACTTTCTGTGAAAATGAAATCACTTATTTTTCTTGCAACCTTTAGTGTCGGTTTTCTCACTGCTCAGGCACAAACGCTCTCCGATATAGAATCGGCGGAATTCGACCCAATTAATCACCGTTTTTTGGTAAGCAATGGCAGCAGTGTTATAGAGGTGAATGCCGCAGGTCAGGCTATTGGCGAAATTGGTAACGGAACTCCACAATCTTTCTATGGAATGGAGGTAATAGGAAATACCCTGTTCACCATTGTCAGTTCTTCTGTGAGGGCTTACGATCTCACAACAGGCAGCCAGATTTCTTCCATTGTCATTTCCGGGGCCAACTTCTTGAACGGAATGGCGTCTGATGGTGTGGATCGGGTGTGGGTGACCGATTTCGGAGCGAGCAAGATTCATGAAATTGATTATTCGGATTTGCAGAATCCTACGTATACCACAGTCGTTAATAATACGACTGTAACACCCAATGGTATTTGCTTTGACGAGACCAACAACAGACTGGTTTTCGTAGCCTGGAGCGGAAGTACTTCTGATATCACCGCTGTATCACTCACGGATTATGGCCTGACTACCTTGGTTGCAAACGCATCTCTGAACAGCATTGATGGCATAGATAACGATAGCTATGGCAATTACTTCCTCGCCTCTTGGACTCCACAACGCATTACGAAGTACAACTCAGACTTCTCGGTGAGTGAAGTGATTACGGTTGCGGGCGGGCTTAACAATGCTGCCGATATCGCTTACGCAGAGGAAATCGACACACTCATCATTCCTAATTCCGGTAATAACACCGTGCGCTTTGTGGGCTTTCAACCTCCAAGCTCAGTAGGTGAGTCGGAGTGGGAAGGAGTTGAGCCTTCTTGTTTTCCGAATCCGATTCAATACGAGTCTGTGATTACATTCTATAACAAGTATGCCGGTAAAGTGCGAATTGAAGCCGTCGATGTGCAGGGAAGAGTCGTGTGTCTGTTGCTCCAAGAGCAATTGCCACGTGCGCTGCAGCGTGTTGTGGTTGGTGACGTTGCCCTTCCGGCCGGCAAATACATTTGGCGTATTCAGACCGAGGGAGAATTGCTCTCCGTGCCCTTTTTAAAGCAATAGATTTTATTGAAACTGCAGTTCGAACAACCTGCGGTAAAGGCCATTTTGTGCAAGCAGTTCCTGATGGGAACCCTGCTCTGCTATGCGTCCCTTATCGATTACATAGATTTTGTCTGCTCTTTGAACTGTCGAAAGACGGTGGGCAATCACAATACTCGTTCTGTTACTGGTTATGCGCTCGGTCGCTTGTTGTATGAGTAACTCTGACTCTGTATCTACACTGGACGTGGCTTCATCCAGAACAAGTATCGCCGGGTTACGTACATAGGCACGCACAAAAGAAATTAGTTGTCGCTGTCCTACGCTCAGCATGCCACCGCGCTCTCGCACGCTATAGTCATAGCCCCCGGGAAGTCGTTCGATAAACTCATGTGCGCCAATTTCTTTGCTGGCAGCTATTACCGATTCGAGGGGTATGCTTTCGTCTCTCAGGGTGATGTTGTTGAGAACGCTGTCATTAAACAAGAAGACATCCTGTGAGACCAATGCAACATGTTTTCGAAGAGAGTCGAGTTGTATGGATTGTATGTCGTTAGAGTCTAATTGAATGCTTCCCTGCTGAAAGTCGTAGTAGCGATTGATTAGTCCTGCAATGCTGCTTTTACCGGCGCCGGTTGCTCCTACAAAGGCGACCATACTTCCCGCAGGAATGTCTAAACTGATATCTTGCAGCACCGGTTGGTTTTCGACATATTCAAAGTGGACGTTCTTGAAGGTAATATCACCCCGCAGGTTTGCCGCATCTACAACACCGGTATCATGCTGCGCTGCATGTGTGTCAAGTAATTTGAATACACGCTCAGCATTGACAACACCCATCTGCAACACGTTGAAGTTATCGGCCATTTGGCGTATTGGTCGATACATCATGGTGATGAACGTGGAGAACTCCAGCAATAATCCGGGCGTCATTTCACCGCTCAGCGAACCACGTAATCCCCACCAAATCATGAGCGACACACTGCCGGCACTTAACAACTCAACTACCGGGAAAAAAATGGAGTATGCCCAAATGCCACGAATATGAGCATCGCGATGTTCGCGATTGATTTGTTGAAAGCGCTCTTCCTCTTGCTTTTCTCTGTTGAATATCTGAACAATGTGCATTCCGCTCACGTGCTCCTGAATGAAAACATTTATGCGTGCTACCTGATCTCTTACATCGTTGAATGAGCTTTTGACAGCTTGCTGAAATAGGCGTGTTGCGTAAAATAAAAGCGGTATGGGTATCAGAATAATGAGCGTCATTTTCCAGTCGAGCCAAAACATGAAGCCAATAATGAATACCAATTTGAGCAAGTCACGGAAAATGTCGAGTATACCGGCTGAGAATACATCTGCTATGCCGTCAACATCTGAAATAACACGGGTTACCACCTGACCCACCGGGGTTTTATCAAAGTAACTGAGTTTGAACTTTACAACGTGTGCGTAAATCTCTGATCGAAGGTCAAAGGTGATGGATTGCGCAACCCGATTTGCCAGTTGTGTCTGAACGTATTGGATGAGTGCCTCGAATAGAAGCATACCGATAAAGGCGATTCCTATCTGAACAACACGATGACTGTCTCCGGCAGGTACAGCCTCGTCGAGTATCAAGCGCATTTGTTCCGGCCTGATCCAAACAACACCGGCTAGTGCAAGCACCAGAACCATAGTCATAAAAAAAGGCAACCTGTAGGGCTTGCCTCTTTTGTAGAGTCGTAGGAAAATGGCAAGATCAAATGCCTTACCGCTGCTCTTGCTCAAGTGTTATTTCTTAAAGGTAAAGCTGTCCATAATTTTGGTTGCAACACTTTCCCAATGCTCGAAGGAGCCTTGCTGAGCGGTAAAAGAAAGAGTGTAGGCGCTTTCGTTTTGAAACCAAATGTACTGGCGGTAGGCGATAGGGAAGTCGTTGAATACGCCGGCATATTCCAGTATGTAACATTCTCTTCCTGCACGCACTGCTTTCTCATTGGTCCGAATCATGGCCTTTTGATAAATGAAAGGAATGTCGCGGGAAAATTCCGTAACGTAGGTTTCTAAATTTTTATTCAGGCCTGGCAATTTCAAGATGGCCAGGTTAACAAAATCAGCATAGTAGTCTTCTTCGTTTTCATAGGGCGAGGTAATGGTAAACTCCTGAACAGAGTTTTCGAAGGACTCGCCCTGCCACTCGGCCGGATAGTCAATTTTAAAATCATTCATTTCGAGAGTCTTCCATTCGCGGTTGTCAATGGTGTCCATCGCAGGATTGAAGAAGCTGCAGAAGAGTAAAAGTATTCCGGTCAACATGATGGTTAATTATTAGAACGACCGCAAATATGGAGTTTTTCTTGAAAGAAAATTGAAAAACAATGTTATCGTATCCCTAGAATTCGTTAGCTATCATTCAATCAGCTCCCTGATTTTATTCTCCGGGTATTTAATCTCTGTCAGGTGCAGCCCCTGAGCGGGAACGCTTTCGCCGGCTTGAGTTCGCTTTCCACCTTCAATAATGGCAATGAATTGCTCCACGGTTATTTTTCCTCGCCCTACTTCCAGCAATGTTCCAACTACTGCTCGTACCATGTTGCGAAGAAAGCGGTCGGCAGTTATATGAAAGACCAATTTATGGTCATCGACTTCCCAATAGGCCTTTCGTAAATCGCACAATGTTGTTTTTTGTCCTCCTCCCGTTTTGCAGAACGCAGCGAAATCCGTGTAGCGCATAAGATGAGCCGCTGCTTCGTTCATCTTTTCGACCGCCAGTGGCCATGGATAAAAGGTGGAAAAGCGTTGTATGAATGGATCACGCTTTTGGTGGATGTGGTATTCGTAGCTTCTTTCAATCGCATCAAATCGGGCATGTGCCAGATAGTCTACCTGCCAAAGCCCGAATAGCCCAATGTCTTTAGGAAGCATCAAATTCAGTTTGAAAAGGATTTCCTCTTTGTTGATAATAGGGTTTTCGGCGTTGAAGTGAAGATAGAAATCACGTGCGTGCACCCCTGAATCTGTTCGTCCGCAACCCACAGATACGACTCTTTCCTGCCTCAACAGCTTGCGAAGCGCGCTTTCAATCTCCTCCTGTACCGAGTGCCCGTTCAGCTGCCGCTGCCAGCCATGATAGTTTGTACCATCATAGGAAATGTGCAAAAAATAGCGCTTCCAAAGTGGCTTATCCACCGAGCTCATATCGTTGTTTTCATTCATGATTCAAAAAATTGATCCTCGAAACCGACAAGGTATAACTTTTCCTGCGCTCGTGTAAAGGCAGTATAGAACCAGCGATTCAGTTCAACGCCGGCCATCTCGTCGTTTATATAGCCTTGGTCTACAAAAACACATGGCCACTGACCTCCCTGTGCCTTGTGGCATGTTATCGCATAAGAAAACTTTACTTGAAGGGCATTGTAGTACGGATCGTTTTTTACCGCCTTTTGAAGTTGACGCGAATCGGTCAATTCCGGATAATCTTCTGCGATTAATCGCGCCAGTGCCTGACGCTCTTCTTGAGGCAACGATGCGTTATTGTCCCAAATCGTATTGCAAAGCAAAATGGTTTCGAATTCCGGCATGTCGGGATAATCCGGCATACGAACAATCGCTCTGCAAAAGCGAAATTTTTCTCTGTCTTCAAACCGAAGCACTCGCTTAATCTCGAGCGTATCTCCGTTGGCTATGAAGCCCGCTGAAAACTCTGCCGGGTTCAACCAGTAGTAGTTGTTTTTCAGCACCATCATGCGGTCTCCTGCGTTTATCTCTTCTTCGAGCCAGAGAATACGCTGCCTGATCTGCTGATTGAAAAGATTCGCTCGTTTGTTACTTCGCGTAATGACAATCATATCATCCTTACCGTAGGCCGAAAACGCATTTTCAAGATAGTCTTGCAAATCACTTTCGATTCTGCTGACATCGTTGAATGTGTTTGTTCTGAGGTGGGGTAGTTGAGCATCACCTGTCAAAATTAAATTTCTTATTTGAGTAGCGTTTTGTAGAATCCCCGACCCCTCCTGTTGACGAATTACCTCATTTAACTCAATCTCTGCGATGTTCAGGTAGTAGTTGTTTTTCAAGTGAGTTAATTGCAGGGCCGGACTTTCGGGACTTCCTACAGGAGGAAGCTGCGCAGCATCTCCAATGAGAAGTAGTTTACAGTTGTCACCGCTGTATACGTGGCTAATTAAATCGTCTAACAA
Organism: Flavobacteriales bacterium; assembly: GCA_947465255.1. Taxonomy (GTDB): domain Bacteria; phylum Bacteroidota; class Bacteroidia; order Flavobacteriales_D; family Sanyastnellaceae; genus JAIBBG01. The sequence continues at coordinate 7,676 of CANIAA010000102.1, forward strand.
ATCATTGTAGGGTTCACCACTGGCATGACCAATCATCGATGCTTCATCGACCATGAAAATAGTATCCGTGAGCTCATTTTCTTTAAGCTCGAATACTCCTTCACCCGAACGTGATTGCTTGGCATAATAAATATGGCGGTGAATGGTGCTCGCGCTGCGGTTGGAATAGTTGGCCAGCACGCGCGCTGCACGTCCCGTAGGTGCAAGCAAGACGTATTTGAGGCCTAACTGCTCAATTACATGAACCAATACACCTACACAGGTTGTTTTTCCCGTTCCGGCATACCCTCGCAGTAATAATGCGCAACGTGATTTATCCGAAACAGCAAATCGAGAAAAAGCATGAAACAGCCTTCGCTGACCTTCCGTTGGTTCAAATCGGAATGAATTCAGCAAAGCTTCTTCGAGTTGCTGAGGGTTTAAAGGTTTGTCAACGGTCGTGCTCAAGTGTACTTGAATTTCAGTGCAAAGAAAACACATCCGTTTTTCTGTGCTTAGCTTAGCAGCGGAATATCGTATGCCATGGTAGTGTTTGACCCCGAATTAGCAGCAAGAATGAAGATGCCGAAAGAGCTCATTGATAGAGCACATGACTTGCATTTGGCTCTGCACATTGGGCGTCAGCATGTTCACGCAGCCCTTTTTGATTTTTCGCTTTCTGTCTGTTTTTGGAGTGTCGATTCAGAGGTTCCACCCGGAATGTCTGTTTATAAGTTCATTTACCAACGTAATTGGATGGAAGGTGTCTTCAGACGTTGCTCCGTCACTTTTGATACCGACTGTTATGCTCTTGTCCCCGCATCGTTTTTCGATGCAAATTCTGCAGCGGAC
>CANIAA010000103.1 GCA_947465255.1 Flavobacteriales bacterium
AATCCTTCTGAAATGCTCTTGAGTGGACGCTTTGGAGAACTGATTGCGGAATTGCGCAAACACTACGATTATATTGTTGTGGACACCGCCCCCATCGGCCTGGTTTCTGACGCCTATCACATCGCACACCATTTGGATTGTTTCGTTTACATTATAAACTCACGCCTTATTCGCAAATCTCAACTGGAGTTCATCGCTTCAATTCACTCCGAAGGGCGTTTACCTAGAATGGGTATCGTATTGAACCGCTTCAAGTCGATGCGCGGGTATGGCTACGGTTATGGATATGGTTATGGCTATGGCAGTGATTACCTTCCCAAAACAGGTAGTAAAGGGAAAGCCTAATAACGATTATCCAAGGCGAATACAGGCTCTCGTTCAACCCATGAACCCGATGTAAAATCAGGTATCTCCACCATGGCTCCATCGCGAGCAACCGACATTTCTGAAAGGGGCGTTATAGCATACCACGTAGCGAGATCATATACATCGAGCGCAAATGGCAACTTGTTTTTCACGCACTCTATAAACGAATTAAGCACGAAGAAATCCATGCCGCCATGGCCTGCTGTTTCTGCCTCCTTTGCAAAGCGCTTCCACAACGGATGGTCGTATTTCTCGATCCACTCCTTTGAGTTTTCCCAACGATGACTGTGTTTCATCTCACGCTCGAAATAAACAAATCCTTGATCAGGGTCGCCCCAACCGAAATCCTGCCACAAGCCTTGTGTGCCTTGCACTCGGAAGCCGAGATTATACGGACGTTGCAGCGAGGTGTCATGGGTAAGCAAAATGGTCTCGCCATTAGCGCATTGAATCTGTGTTGTAACTACATCGCCTTGCTTAAAGTTGACATGCGCATTCGGATGGTTCGATCCTCCCTTTTCATGATGGACAACATAGTCGTTCAGTCCGCGCGCCTTGGATGAGAATGAAGACAAACGAACCAGTCGATTGCCCCGATTGATATTGAGCATCATGGCAACAGGACCCAATCCGTGCGTGGGATACAATTCACCATTGCGATTCAAGTAATGATTCGTGCGCCACTTTGCCTCACTGTATCCCTTCTCACCAAACTCAACGCCTGAGTTGTAAGCCGATTGACCATCATTGAAAAGAACACCACGTAAATCGTGCTCATAACCTCCTTGCGCATGAACAATCTCGCCAAACAAGCCCGTTCGTGCCATATTCAACACAGCCATAACATCACGACGATAGCAAACATTTTCCAGCATCATAATGGGCACTCCCGTTTCCTCCTGCGCGCGCACATACTCCCAACACTCTCCCAACGTCATGGCTCCGCACACTTCCATTCCCACTATCTTGCCTGCGCGCATGGCATCGCATCCGTGGCGCGCATGCCATTCCCAAGGCGAAGACACAATAACTGCGTCAATATCCTTTCGCTGCAACAATTCACGGTAACCATAATCGCCGTTGCCATATTCAACTGCGGGTGACTTCCCATACTTCTTCATCAAACCTTGAGCATCGGCCATCATTCGAGCATCGGGATCGGCAAAGGCTACAATTTCAACGTCATTGCGCTTGAGTAATTCTTCCAAATGTGATTGCCCGCGAAAACCGACGGCAATCAAACCAAGACGCACCTTTTTATCAACAGCCGGACCGGCTCCCTTCATCATGGATGGCATCAAAACCCCACCGGCTGTGGCAATGGCAGTAGTCTTCATGAAATTTCTTCTGTTCATAGCAAGTAGTAATTGGACGCAAAATAGACGTTTCACTCTTTCTTGTATCAGGAAAGAGAGAATTACTTTCGAAACTCAAATTAGCTTGATTAACCTATTCAAAAATGATGAAGAAGATATTTAGCCTGTTACTCCTTTGCTCTATGAATGTGCTTGTCGGAGCACAAGACTTTCAACCCTCTTCCGGATACATTGTAGCCAAGGAGTTTAGAGTTACCCGTCCCTTGCGTGACATGAACGCACCGGCGGTTAAACCGGTAAAAGATGAATTAGAAGAATCGAAAGACCGCAGCAAACGTCAGCCGCAATATTTCGAATATACAGGTGCCGATGGAGCGCCCTACCACAACGAGGAAGCAAGTATGCAGAAAGAAATGGGAACGAAAAACGCAACACACTTGCGCGCCAATTTCGCTGGACAATCGAGCGGAGGTTCACGCCCATTCGACCCGTCGGGTGCCGTAGGTCCTAATCACTACGTTCAAATGATTAATGCTACTACTTTCCGGGTATACAACAAGGAAACCGGCGCCACCATTGGATCGGCTCAGTCACTTGGCTCCCTCTGGAATCCCGATACACAAAACAATGGTGACCCGATTGTATTGTATGACAAAGCCGCTGACCGTTGGTTTCTCGCTCAGTTCGGTTCCTTCTTCAATAATGAAATTTACATTGCCATTTCCACAACCGGTGATCCACTCGGCTCGTATTACACCTACACATTTGAATCACCTGCTTTTCCCGATTATCTGAAATTCAGTGTTTGGCAAGACGGTTACTATATGACTGCCAATACAAGCACTCAACGCGTTTTTGCTTTCGAACGCGATGCTATGCTGGCAGGAACTCCCGGTGCGCGCAGCGTTTTTACTTCCTACAACCCACCCGATGGCGGAGGTTTCTTCGTGCCGGTTACCGGTTGCGCTGCTGATGGCATCTTACCTCCTGCGGGAACACCCTGCCCTATTTTCTCTTACTCCGATAACGGCTGGGGAGGCGGTAACCAAGATCGCGTGAACATCTATAACATGACCGTCAACTGGACCCCCAACACACCAACTGCAACCATAACTGCCGCGAACAATGTGAGCACTGCCGCTTTTGACGGATCATACAACAACAACTGGGATGACGTGGCACAACCCGGTACATCACAAAAGCTGGACGGAATAGGAGGCATATGCATGTATCGCGGTCAATGGAAAACATGGGGCGACTACAACTCGATCGTTCTCAATTGGGCAGTGAAAATCAGCAACACTCAGCGAAGCATTAAATGGTGTGAACTGCGACAAGACCCAGCAACAGGTACTTGGTCGTTGTATCAGGAAGGTATATACACTCCGGATAGTGATACACGCTGGATGGGTAGCATTATCATGGACGACAATGGCTCCATCGGATTGAGTTATATGAAAACAAATTCGAGCACCAACTTGTATCCGGGCCTATATTACACCGGCCGCCGCAGTTGTGATCCGCTTGGTACGCTTCCTATAACTGAGCAGTTGATTGTTGGTGGAACCGGATCACAAACAGGTACCAATCGCAATGGTGACTACGCGCACGGATGCTTGGATCCCGATGGAGTAACCATTTGGAGCACCAGTGAATACATGGGCGGACAAACCGGCTTCAGTGCTGCTCGCACACGCATCTTCTCCTATCAAATTGAGCCTTGCATTGCAGCAGCCGTGAGCATCTCGCTTGACGGTGTAACGAACCCGACATGCACCGGTGAATCCATTACCCTCCTGGCTGCTCCCGCATTCGGAGGAAATTCCCCTCAATATGAATGGTTCGTAAACGGGAATGCCCTCAACTTGAATAACGATACCCTCGTTATTGAAACACCCCAAAATGGTGACATCATAACCTGCTCCATGATATCCAACGAACCCGGACTCGAGGGTGTAGTGGCAACTTCCAATGAACTTACCTTGGAGATTGTCAATTCACTTACTCCGGAAGTTTCTATTGCATCGGCACAAGAAATTATTTGCGAGGGCGAGGAAGCCATATTCATCGCCAGTGGGGTCCATGTCGGAAGCACTCCGAATTACCAGTGGTACATTGACGGCACTGCGGTAGGCACTAACAACGACACCCTAACCTACTCATTCAATGCAACACAGAATGTAACTTGCACTGTAACGTCGTCGCTCAGCTGTGCCTCTCCTGCAGCGGCAGAAAGTGCTGCATTCACAGTAACGCCGCAAGCCTTCGTGACACCCGAGGTTAGCATTTCCGTAACCAATGATACTATTACAGCAGGTGAATCGATTACGTTCACAGCTACTGCAACCAACGCAGGCAGCGCACCTACATTCCAATGGTTTATCAACGGCATTGCACTTTCAGGGGCAACCTCTTCCACGTACACAACGAATACAATTGGAAACGGGCAAACCATTTCTTGCCGCATTGTCGGACAAGTGCCTTGCAGCGCAGTTCAGACGGTATCGAGCAACGGAATAACAATCACAGTAGAGCAACCTAACTCCATTTTGGACTGGAATACTGAAACAGAAGTGCTCATCTATCCGAATCCATCTGCAGGTGAGGTGACATTTAAGTCAATTCACGCAGGCAACTATTACATTGTCAATGAAGCCGGACAACTAGTGCAAGAGGTTCGACTCAACAATTCGAACAACTATGAAATCAAGATTAACAATCTTGCATCGGGCACCTACGTGGTTGCCGGTCAAAACGACTTCGGAGTTGTGAAGGAGAGACTGATTATTGTGAAATAAGGACGAAGGACGAAGGGCGAAGGATAATGTGTGTCATCCATAATCCTTCGCCCTTCTTCCTTAAAACTTCGTTCCTAAAAATGACTCTCATTCAACCCAAACTTAAACCCCATGCGTTTGCCTGTGGCCAGATTGGTGCTAGTGGTTACGCTCTGAATTTCATCGACCGTTACTTGCTGTAAATTTTCATAGGGAGGAGCCAACAAATCGAAGTCAAGCGTATACAAGATAACGCTTTCAACAACTTTACTCATCGCTTCTTTATCTAATTGACTATTGATAAAATCGTTGTACAAAAACCCCAACTGACGTTTCCCTTGCACGAAAAAGTGATTCTCCTTATTCACGAAAATTCGGGCAATGAGATAACCAACATCCGACACACGTTGGTACTTAAATGAATCCGCGAGAAAATTGTAGATATTGATTATCCCGACATACGCATTATCGGAATTGTCTTTTACATAGCCGCTCTTCCAAACCGAATTGGATTCATCGAGTTGAAAGACATTCGTATGCATGTAGAATACCAGCACATCACCGGCAATCTTGATCTCCGCTTGAAAGTCGCCTCTATCGCGATAGTGAAAATCAACCCGTTCATCTGACTTACCATAATTCTTGGATATGTCCTGTACCGTTTCCGAAAGAACTCCCTTCAACTCGGAAAATACACGGAGCGTATTATGATAGACATCTTGCTTTAAAATAGCCTTTTCACGCACCAGGCGATACAGCGTTTCACGATTCTCACTCATTTCAAAGAAATTATTCCGTTACTAAAAATCAAAATAGGTGCTTTGGGAATTTTGATTTGTGTTAACTCCACAATCGCATTCAAAGCACCATTAGCAGGGTCTAAGATAAGAACTCCTTCAGATCACAGATAGAGAGAATCAGCTGTTTACCCTAAAAGGCTCTCTACTAATAAGAGTTAATTCTGGCAACCGGCGACAAAGGTGAGAAAACCGCAATTAACAGCATCCAAGTCAAACATCTGAACTTCATACCCAACGGCACAGTGACGGCCAAAACGCGCCAAGTATAACAGTCATCAGTTCTCGTCGAGTTGCATGACATTTATACTACATTGCCCACTCTAAAATTTCATTGTGATTTCAACCTTAACGAACAAAATCAATGCTATCGGGATTCTTCCGGGGGACGAAGGCATCGATGCCAATAAGAAGCGATTTGTGGTTTACGAATCCATCTTGATGAGCCTAGGTGGTATTTTATGGGGAGTCATTTGCCTGACGCTTCATCGCTACGAACAGTCGATTATCCCATTTGCCTATGTAATCCTCTCTGCAATTAATATTAGTTTTTTTGCTCGTTACAAATGGTTCGCATTTACACAAGGTTTTCAAACAGGCATTAGCTTACTACTCCCCTTTTTATTTCAATGGCATTTAGGAGGCTTCTACGCATCAGGCGGAGTAATGATTTGGGCGCTGCTTTCGCTGGCCGCATCATTGAGCTACTCCAACACACGCGCCTCCATTATTTGGCTCATTACCTATGTGTTGTTAACGGCATTTTCCGGAATATTCGATCCCGTTTTTGCGACACTTTCTCCCTCCAACTATGACATGGATTTTTCCATAGGACTTATTTCTATGAATATCGCCGTAGTGTCATCGCTCATTTTTGTGTTGGTTATCTTTTACGTTAACGAAAACACAAACTCGTATGCGAAAGTGAAAGACGCCCAGCAAATGCTTATTCAATCTGAAAAACTTGCTGCTCTAGGTCAACTTTCAGCCGGTATTGCACACGAAATCAATACGCCTCTTGGTGCCATTAAAGCTATTGCGCAAGAATCACAAGCAATGGGCAAAACGCTCGTCCATAATCTCCTGGAATTGTATCGGAAACTATCGCCTCAAGAGATACTATTGCTTATTGACTTCATCGAAAATCATAAAGTAAAAAACGAATTTCTTACCACGCGCGAAGAACGCCCGCTGCGGATGGTACTTCAAAAAGAACTCGAAGCGCTCGGCATCGAACACTCCTCTCTTCTTTCAAATAAACTCTGCCAAATCAACATCTACTCAATCGACGAGAATCTCATGACGCTCGTTGGACCTAACTTCCGGCTTATTGTAGACACTTTGCACGTGCTGTTTCTGGAACAAAAAAACAATCACACAACACTCACATCAGTAGAGAAAGCTTCGCGTATTGTCAAAGCACTTAAAATGTACCTGCACACCTCAGAAACGAATGTGCCTGAGAAATTCAATCTGCGTGAATCCCTTGATACGGTGCTAACCATCTACCATAACCAAATAAAACATGGTATTCGAGTGGCTATCGACGTACCCGAAGAAATCGAGCTTACGGGATACTCCGAAGAAATTGGTCAGGTGTGGACCAACTTGATTGTGAATGCCTGCCAAGCTATGAACTTCGCCGGAACACTCGTCATTAAAGCCAGCATGAAGAACACCATTGCACACATCACCATTAGCGATACAGGTTGCGGTATTCCTGCTGAAATAGGTGACCGCATTTTCGACGCCTTTTATTCCACAAAAAAAATTGGTGAAGGATCCGGACTCGGATTGGACATTGTGAAGAATATCGTGCTTAAACACAACGGGAAAATCTACTTCGAAAGTACAGTTGGCTCTGGAACCACCTTTCATGTTGAACTCCCAAAACTGTTCGAAACAGCTAAATAAATCCACACCACAAATAAATGCAACAGGCTATTATTTGCGTCGATGATGAGCGTTCCATTTTGACTGCGCTGCAGCAACAAATTATGCGTGCTTTCTCGGATACGTATACTCTGGAATTCGCAGAAAGCGGAGCAGAGGCGTTGGAAATAATCGAGCAATTCGTAAACCAAAACGTTCGAATAGCAGCTATTATAACCGACGAGATGATGCCGGGAATGAAAGGACATGAACTCATTGAACGTGCAGCAACTATTTCACCCGACACTCCCTGCATTCTTCTCACAGGCTACGCCCAATCTGAAATCATGAATCATGTCACGGGTAATAACATGGCACACTGTGTAAGCAAACCCTGGGACTCCGAAGAACTTATCGCGCTCGTGCAGCAAAGCATTAACCGAGCTATGCTCGGACAATAGTCCTAGACATTCCTCCCTGGAGAACTATCCTGCTGTTACCACTCAATCTTTACTAAAACAAGCTTGCCTGCTCACCCGGCGGTTCCGGTTTCGACCTTGGTTTCTTCTCAGGCTTCGGTGGATCAGGGATTGCTCCTGATTTACGCTGCTCTTTGAAACGCGCCATCTCTTCTTCCAGACCTTCGATTTCGAAATCGATGTCATCGGGATTTTGACGGATCGTGTCCTCCAAGTCGAACAACTCTTCGTTGCGGTCAATCTCGATTTTCTCGGGTTGACGCGCTGCAATGAGTTCCTGCAACATGTTCTCTGCTTCAATTTCGCGCTGCGGATCGGCGTCGAGCAATTCGATGTTGAGCACAGGATAAGCAGTCAAGCGATTACCAATGGCTTTCAAACCTTTTACGGCGATGAACTCACGCAAATCAATGCTCTCGTCCATTTTGTTCTTCGCAAGCTTGTTGCGCTTATCGAAACGCACATACACCACCGGGTGATGCAAGAGCGATGCAATGCCCAACTTCGACTTCGGATGTTCAGAGATGAAGGTTACAGGGCCTTTCGACGCTTCGATTAAGAAGCGCTTCACGAACCACTGATCCTTCTCGCCGTCATAATACACTGCGGTGAGCGGCTTCTCAGTAATCCATTTCTCGAGAATCACGATGTTCTCGTCGAAGTGCGTGGCAAGATCCGGACTGATCAGCTTGTAGACGCCCGAACCCAGCACA
>CANIAA010000104.1 GCA_947465255.1 Flavobacteriales bacterium
ATCAGTCCTGATGGCATTTATTACGTAGGGGAGCTCCAAGGTTGGAGCCCCGGCGATACGCCCATGACCGATGTCGATGGTGACGGAGTTTACGAGGTTACTCTCACCGCGGAAGTTGGAAGCGTAGTTCAATTCCGCTTTTTAAATGGTAATGATTGGCTTTTCTCAGAAATAGTCCCTGTGGAATGCGGTGTAGATGATGGATTCGGTGGCCTGAATCGGTCATTCTTAGTGGGTGAAATCGAGAGCATTTACGGACCTGTATGTTTTGGATCCTGCACCGATTGTGAGCCAATTATTGAGCCTACCACTATCAACGTTACGTTTAACGTAAACATGGCAAACGAAACGATAAGCGCAGATGGCGTTTACATTGCCGGTAGTTTTCAGGGCTGGACACCAGGTGTCACTCAAATGACTGATACGGATGGTGATGGTATATACACCTATACAGGAGAGGTTGAGATAAACTCATCCATAGCCTATAAGTTTCTCAATGGAAATGATTGGGGTGCACCCGAGGAAGTGGTTCCTGCAGTTTGCGGTGTGGACAATGGTTTCGGAGGTTTCAACCGCAGCCTGGAGGTTGCGGCGAATGATACTGTTTTGGATGTTGTGTGTTTTGGTGAATGCACAGATTGCTTGCCGCAATCGCTTGTAATCGTTACACTTCAAGTAGATATGACCAACCAAACCGTAACCAATGATGAAGTCTTCGTGGCAGGGTCATTCAATGGGTGGAACGCTACAGAGTCGTTGATGATTCCGCTGGGTAATGGTATTTTTCAATTGCCAATCGCCGTGAACTCGGGTGAGGAGGTAATGTACAAGTTCATCAATGGCACAACGTGGGAATCTGTTCCGGCTGATTGCGGTGTTTCCGACGGTTTTGGCGGATTTAACCGTGCTTTCACGGCGCCAAATGAAAACATCGAGTACGCACCTGTGTGCTTTAACGAATGCGCAGGCTGTATTGTAGTTCCAGTGGTTTCTTTGACACTTACTGTTGAAATGACCGAGGTTACAATTAGTCCTTTGGGCGTGCACGTGGCGGGAACATTCAATAATTTCTCACCAACTGCCACCATGATGGAAGAGATTTCGCCCGCGTTGTATCGCATAACGGTTGATGTTGCCCAAAATGAACAAGTGCTTTTCAAGTTTATCAATGGTAATGATTTCGCCGGTGCTGAGTCTGTTCCTTTTGAATGTGGAACAGATGACGGCTTTGGCGGCTACAATCGCTCGGTAACGACCAATGACAATGACATTACAATGCCGTCTGTATGTTTCTCTAGTTGTGCACCTTGTTTTATGGGTGTTCAGTTGGATGGAGTTAGCACTCCGCAGATTTATCCAAATCCTGCGCAGGAATTGGTTCGTGTTACCTGCTCTCGCCCAATGCAATCAGTTACTGTTGCAGACGCTCAGGGTAGAATCGTTTACACTGCATCCGGTGTTGGAACAACTCACTCTATTGACATAGATTCATGGGCCGCTGGTGTATATCACCTTTTGAATTTAGATGGTGGCTCAGCACGATTTGTGAAGCAATAGAAATTGAAATAAGGAAATTAAAAGGCCCCGATATCGGGGCCTTTTTTATGGAAAATATTGCTGTATTATTTTCAGCATTTCTTCGTGTATATGACCATTGGTGCATACTAGGTCCTCCCCGAATATGTAATTGTCTCTACCGTTGAATTCGGTAACAATACCGCCGGCCTCCTTGACTATGATTGCACCTGCTGCCACATCCCAGGGGTTAAGTCCGTATTCATAAAACCCTTCTACTCTTCCGCAGGCAGTCCAAGCCATATCAAGCGCTGCACTACCCAACCGGCGAAGACCCCGTGTGCCGCGAATGAGTTTGCGGAAAAGCTCTATGTAAGCCTCCTCACGTCCGAAGTCGTCATAGGGAAAACCAGTCGCAAGCAACGATTGTTGCACAGCCTTTACTCCCGAAACGCTAATCCTTTTGCCGTTTAGGAAGGCTCCGCCTCCCTGGAAAGCACTGAAGCATTCGTCGGTATTTGGGTCGTAGATCACTCCAAGTATGGGTTCAATACCATCACATAATCCAATACTGGTGCACCAAACCGGCATGCCATGAACGAAGTTGGTAGTTCCGTCGAGTGGATCAATAACCCAGTTAAGTCCTCCCATGTTGCGCTCTCCGGTTCCCTCTTCTGCTACGAATCCTGCTTGCGGTAGCAAGGCTCGAAGCCCCTCCACAAATCGTCGTTCGCTTTCTTTGTCCACATACGTGACCAGGTTGTTCTCACTCTTCACCTCAGCCATTTCTTCGCCAACGGAATTTTGTTCCTTCATCCATGTTCCAATTTCCCGACTAAGCTGGATAACAGCCGGAGTGAGTTGTTCAAGCGATAATTTCATGCTGCAAATATCACGTGCCTATGCGCTATTCAATTAGGCAACTCATCAAATTCTCGGTGAGTAAAAAACAGTCGCAGCCTCCATGCGTCTCCGACACAAGCAATGCCTAGAATTACACAATTCACTCTTTCACTCTTTCACTCTTCTCCATAGAGCAATCACACTCCTTCTATATTTGTCCCATGAATCTCAAAAACCATCTCATCACAGGAGGCTGCGGCTTTGTCGGCCGAAACATGGTGAAGCGCCTTCAGTCGACCACCGATGCTCAAGTTATTTTTATCGATGATTTGTCCGTTGGTACCCACCCCGACACATGGTTGAACGCTTCGAGAACAGCGGAAGGAGAGGGGTTCGTGATATATGATGGGCGTTTGCTCTTCATCAAGGCTGACGTTCTGCATGTTATGCTAGGCTTCGCCGCTGACACCGATTATTTTCAATCGCGGTATAATTTTCCGGTTCAACGAATCAACGATGTATTTCATTTCGCGGCTATTGTCGGCGGACGAAGTAAGATAGACGGTGATCCGATGGCGGTCGCACTTGATCTTGCCATTGACGCTCATATGTTCTACTGGGCCTGTCGCTATTTGCCCGACCGAATGCTCTATCCGAGCTCATCGGCTGCATACCCTGTCGATCTTCAAACCATCGATGGTGCTATTGCATTGAAGGAGTCGGATATCAATTTCAAGAAAATGGGTGAACCTGATATGACCTATGGATGGAGTAAGCTCACAGGTGAGTACTTGGCGAAAATCGCCGCGTCACATTATGGTCTTAAAGTCACGTGCATTCGACCGTTTAGCGGGTATGGCGAAGATCAGGATTTGAGTTACCCTGTGCCAGCCATCGCAGCGCGTGCAGCGAAAAAAGAAGATCCTTTTGAGGTATGGGGAAGTGGTAACCAAGGACGAGATTTTGTACATATCGAGGATGTGATCGACTGCATTTTGCTGGCCATGGACCATATTCACGATGGTACCGCCATCAATATTGGAATGGGGCGTCTAACATCATTTAATGAAATTATTCGCGTGTTCTGCAAGTTTGCCGGGTATGAGCCAACCATCAAGCCTTTGCTCGACAAGCCTGTGGGAGTGCATTCACGCTATTGCGATATGTCGTTTGTTGAACAACGCTTGGGATGGAAGGCGAAAATTTCAATCGAAGAGGGCATGCGTCGTGTTTATGAAGCAGCATTGCGAAATCAAGCATAGTGCATTATGAATGCAGCGAAGAAAATAATTTGCTTTGGTCCGGGGCCCATGTTCAAGGGCGGAATCCAGAATTTTAATACCTCGCTGGCGCTCGCGTTCGAAAAAATTCCTGAAGTTGATGTTGAAATTGTGTCTTGGACTCAACAATACCCCGGTATCATTCCTCGCCAGTTTCGCGATTTACAGAGCAAAGTTGATTTGCTGAAAGACAGCAAAGTTCCAGTCACTTATCTTACCAATTATAATAATCCTTTTTCATGGCGAAGCACTGTGCAGTACATGCTATCGCGCAAGCCGGACATAGTGGTTTTTCAATGGAGTATTGCACTTCAGGGCTTGCCCATAGCGTCGATGGCGCGCGCACTCAGGAGGGCGGGCGTTCACGTCGTTTTCGATGTGCACTTCGTTATTCAAAAGGAACATAGCTTCATCGATCGCATGCTGACCAAACGAGCCCTAAGCCAGGCGAGTTCCTTTGTTGTCCATGCTGGTCAAACATTCAGAGAATTACAGGAGCTATTTCCGAATATGGCATGGAAAGTAGTGAAACAATTGGATTCAACGAAGAATGATGCGGTGCAGGTAGTGCAGTTGTTTCATCCTGTTTATGATTTGTACAGACCCATCGATAATCTTGATATCGAATCAGAGAAGCTCAAACTGGGTTTAAACAAACATGTCTTTTTGTTTTTTGGTTTTATTCGAAAATACAAGGGGCTTGATATGGCAATCGAGGCTTTTGCCAAGGTCTGTAAACAGCGAAGCGATGTTTCTTTTCTCATTTGCGGCGAGAGTTTCTGGCATACGCTCGACACTTCTAAATGGTCGACCCGTGTGAAGCAGTTCTTGTTTGGTTTGGCTAAAAAGATTGTTCTACAGAAATCGGATGATGAGCGTGAGTATTCGCCTCTGGAGCGCATCAAGGAACTGGGTATTGAAAAACAGTGTGTCGTTTTCAATCGGTTTATCGGAAATGAAGAATTACCGGTGTTCTTTCAGGTATCGGATGCTGCAATTTTGTTTTATAGAACAGCTACGCCAAGCGGTATTGAGTCGCTGAGCTATAACTTTAAACTACCTATCCTAGCAACTCGAGTAGGGCATTTTCCTGAAACGATTGAAGATGGCTTCAACGGTTTTCTTGCCGATGCAAACGACACCGATGATATGGCTCGTATCATGCTCCGATTTCTGGATGAACCTATAGATCGAATGAATGTGGTGAAGGCTACGGAAAACATGAGCTGGGCCAACTTTGCTGCGGCTATAGCAGGAAAGGATGCTTCCTGAAATTTTGCCCGTCTGGTTTCAGTCCTATATTAGCCGACCATATTCAAAATAATACTTATGCGTAATTTATCATACGGCCTGTTGGCCGCTTTCACGGCGGTATTGTTCTCTTGTGGAGAGCAAGCTCCCAAAACAACGGAAGTGAAACCTGCTGCACCCGTTGAACAAAAAATTGAGGTAGACGGAAAGCTTTATCAAAGCGAGCAGTTTGCCGATTTACGGGTTCTTCATTATTATATTCCTCAGTGGGATAGTTTATCTGCAAAGCAGAAAGAGCTTGTGTATTATTTGTATGAAGCGGGCCTTGCAGGGCGAGACATAATGTTCGACCAGAACTGCAAATACAACTTGCCCATACGTCACGCTTGTGAAAAAGTATACACGGAGTATAAGGGTGATAAAACCACTGAAAACTGGAAGCAGTTGGAGCTTTATCTCAAGCAAATCTGGGCGCATACAGGCATACATCATCACTACAATAGCACGAAGATGATGCCTGGTTTTTCAGCTGATTATTTTGAGGATGTTTGCCAGGAAACAGGCACTCAAGTGAGTGAAGAGGTCATTCGTGCCATGTTCGATAAGGAGTTTATGGCTATGAAGGTCGAAAGCGATGTGAGCAAGGATTTAGTGGCTGCTTCTGCTGTGAATTTCTATGAAGGTGTTACCACACAGGAAGTGGAAGAGTTCTACGCTAAAATGCGCAATCCGGGCAACCGTACTCCTTTCGAGTATGGATTGAATAGCAAGCTGGTCAAGGAGAATGGTCAGTTGGTCGAGAAGACGTGGAAAGTAGGTGGTGTTTACACCGAAGCATTGGAAAAAGTGGTTTTCTGGCTGGAGAAAGCCGAGAAGGTAGCTGAAAACGATAAGCAGGCAGCAGCGCTGCGTTTGTTGCGTCAGTACTATCTAACAGGCGATTTGATGCAGTGGGCTAATTTCAATATCACCTGGACACAGGCTACGGAAGGAGATATCGATTTTATTCAGGGTTTTGTGGAGACGTACAACGATCCTCTCGGCATGCGCGGAAGCTATGAGAGTATCGTAGAAATTAAAGACTTCGAGGCGTCTCAGCGCATGAAAGTGATGATGGACAATGCACAGTGGTTTGAAGACAATAGTTCAACAGCGAAGGAGCACAAGAAAGAAAAGGTTGTTGGAATCACTTACAACATCGTCAATGTAGCCGGAGAGAGCGGTGATGCATCGCCTCAAACTCCCATAGGTGTCAATTTGCCAAACGCCAACTGGATTCGCGCGAAGTACGGTAGTAAGAGTGTGAGCCTGGGGAATATCGAGGATACTTATGAAAAGGCAAGCGGAGCAAGCCTGTTGAGCGAGTTTGCAAATGATGAGGAAGAAGTGCGTTTGGCCAAGGAATTCGGCGGAATCGCGGGTAAACTTCATACAGCCATGCACGAGGTAATTGGCCATGCCAGCGGTAAAATCAAGGAGGGTGTTGGTCAACCGCGCGAAACACTGAAGAATTATGCAAGCACTATTGAAGAGGGACGTGCCGATTTAGTGGCACTCTACTTCATCATGGACCCCAAGTTGGTGGAATGGGGGCTTATGCCGAGCATCGAAGTGGGAAAGGCAGAGTATGACGGTTACTTGCGCAATGGACTTATGGTTCAGCTGCGTCGAGTAGCAGAGGGCAAAGACCTGGAGGAAGCGCACATGCGCAATCGTGCCTGGATTAGCAACTGGCTCATTGAGAAGGGTAAAGCAGATGGCAGCGTGGAGATGATAATTCGCGACGGAAAGACATTTATCGACATCAAAGACTACGATAAAATGCGCGCCAACGTTGGCGAGTTGTTGAAAGAAGTACAACGCATAACAAGTGAAGGTGATTTCAATTCGGCTGCGGCATTGGCTGACAATTACGGGAAGAAGGTAGATCAGGCTTTGCGTAAACAGGTAATTGATCGTGCCGCGAAGTTCAATATCGCACCATTCAATGCGATGGTCAATCCGCTGCTTGAACCTGTGAAGGATGCAGATGGAAAGATAACAGATGTGAAGGTTTCGTATCCTACAAGCTTTACAGAACAGCATTTGTTCTATGGAAAGAATTATTCTTTCCTCCCACATTAATCGACTTTGTTTTAATTGAAAAGCGGCCACTTCAGTGGCCGTTTTTCGTTTCCGGCCATCCTTTTCTGTGTACTTTTGCACTCCATGAAATGGCTCACGGTTTTCATTTTTTGCATGATGGCAACGATTGCCGGAGCTCAGTTCAATGGGGACTTTGTGCCTAAACGGGGTATTCATCCTGATACAGTCTGGATTATCACCGGAAAGCGAGAGTTGGGACCGGCTTATCGCCGATACAAATTGGATTTCGCATTAGACGCTCGCCAGACGATTATTGGTTCGCAGCGCACCAAAATTGGAGGTATTAGAGTGGGACTGGAATACCGACGTGTACACCGCATTGGTATTGGTATTTATGGATTGCGTGATGGCATATTGAATGGCATCAGCGGCGCCGTAGAGCTTAATAGCCTCCCTCAGATTGACTCCACCATTACATGGGCGAAACTCACCATGTCTTATCGCAGTCTGTATTATGAAAGAGTTATGTATTTCAGTCGAAAGCTGGAATGGTCGCTAACTACACATTACGGTTTTGGTAAGATTGCCGGCAGTTACACTCGCTCAGGATCAACAGCCGTGGAGACCCTGCCGGAGCAACGTCTGCAAATACTGGAGTTTTCTTCACTGGGCTATTATAATCTCACTTATTGGTGCAGCGTCGGTGTGGGAATCGGCTATCGCTATGTTCCTTCCGCTTCAAGGGAAATTCGAAATGTCTACGAGGCTCCCATAGGACTCTTGCGCGTGCGCATTAAGCCCGGTAAACTGATCTCAAGTATCTGGGATAAGGACACTAAAAACCTGTATTAACATCATGCATGAGCAGTGTTCGCGTACCGACCTTCAAAAGGTCTTATTCGTACCCTGTGAGCGATGAAATTGGGTCTATTTTTCGAAATCTGCACAAACGAGCGAAAAAAAAATCAAAACGACTCATTTTTAAAAAATTGAAAAACAAGTAGTTGCAAGCGAATGAAAATTATTTTTCACAAATCTTTCCAGACTTCTTGCACGAGCGGAACTAAATCGTACATTTGCCGCCCGAATTTTCGGAGACGTGAGTTCTATCGAAATTGGTGAAAAAAAGCAATTTAGAGAAAAGATGCCAACCGTACAGCAACTAATCAAAAAGGGACGTACCCCTAAGACATACCGCAGCAAGTCTGTAGCGCTAGACTCTTGTCCACAGCGTCGCGGAGTTTGCACAAAGGTTTACACCACTACGCCTAAGAAGCCTAACTCGGCTCTTCGCAAAGTGGCAAAGGTTCGTTTGACGAACAAATTTGAAGTTATCGC
>CANIAA010000105.1 GCA_947465255.1 Flavobacteriales bacterium
TCAATATGGTCGTTGGCGAGTAATAGTTTGCGTCCCATCAGATGTTGATCATATCGTCTTTAGTGTACACTCGGCGCTTGCCTTCCGATTTCATTTTCTCAAGCAGGTTATCGACTTTATCGAAGGTGAGATTTTCGTAGTAGTCACCACCGCACTGAAGCATCGGAGCCGTTCCGCAAGAACCCAGGCATTCTACTGTTTTTAAAGTAAACATGCCGTCTGTTGTTGTTTCACCCACATGAATGTTCAGTTTCTTTTCAATGTGGCGCACGATGTCTTCTGCGCCTAGCAACCAGCATGAAGAAGTGCGGCATACTTCGATGACGCATTTACCAACCGGTTTCAAATTGAACATCGAATAGAACGATGCAACTTCATAGGCTTCGATAGGTTGAATTTTGAGGAGTGCCGATACGCAGTCCATGGCGCCCGGGCTCAACCAGCCGTCGAATTCAGCTTGTGCCAAATGCAAAAGTGGAATGAGTGCGCTCTTTTCTTTTCCTTCCGGGTATCTTCGAATGATGCGCTGCGCAGTAGCGAGCGTTTCATCCGAAAATTTGTATTCCTTGTTGTCAGACATGTTGCTGTGTGTGTCTTGAATAGTGTTGTTTTTATGCGTCGAGTTCGCCTGCGATAACATTCATGCTACTCATAGTAAGAATGGCGTCGCTGAGCATGCCTCCTTCAATCATGGAAGGGTAGGCCTGGTAGTAAATGAAGCAAGGACGACGCATGTGCAAACGATACGGAGTGCGTCCGCCGTCGCTAATGAGGTAGAAGCCTAATTCGCCATTACCGCCTTCCACTGCATGATATACTTCTCCTTTCGGAACATCGGTTTCGCCCATTACAATTTTGAATTGGTAAATGAGCGCTTCCATTTTGCTATACACGTCCTCTTTGGGAGGCAAGTAGAACTCTGGAACTTCTGCGTGATACTTTCCGTCGGGCATGTTTTTGATGGCCTGCTCTATGATGCCCATACTCTGCCACATTTCTTCCATACGAACCATGTAGCGATCGTAAGTGTCGCCATTGGTTCCTACAGGTATAGTGAAATCAAACTCTTCGTAGGAAGAGTAGGGTGTCATAACACGCACGTCATAATCGACACCGGCTGCACGCAGGTTGGGACCTGTGAAGCTGTAGGCCAGTGCATTTTCAGCGCTGATAGCACCGCAGTTAATCGTGCGGTCCATGAAAATACGATTGCGGGTAACGAGCTTGTCGAATTCAGAGAGGGCTTTAGGAAACTCTTTCAAGAAGGCATGAATACGGCTCCATGCTTTCTCGTTGAAATCACGCTCCATGCCGCCTATACGACCGATATTGGTGGTGAGGCGAGCTCCGCATATTTCTTCGAATATTTCGTAGATTTTTTCTCTCCATTGAAATAGATAAAGGAAGCCGGTCATGGCTCCGGTATCTACTGCGATAACCGTATCACACACAATGTGGTCGGCGATACGTGAAAGCTCCATGATGATGACGCGCAGGTATTGCGCGCGCTTGGGTACTTCGCATCCGATCAATTTCTCCACCGTCATGTGCCAGCCCATGTTGTTGATGGGTGACGAGCAATAATTGAGACGGTCGGTAATAGGAGTAATCTGATTGTATGGGCGGCGTTCAGCGAGCTTTTCGAAAGCACGATGTATGTAGCCGATGGTGGGTTCTGCTTTTACGATAATCTCTCCATCCATCGTGAGGATGTTTTGAAAGATACCGTGCGTTGCAGGGTGTGTTGGACCAAGATTGAGAATGGAGTAATCCTTCTGCTCTGTAACCTGCGACGCCGTCGCAAAGGTTTGTCCGATGTTTCCTGAAGTTCCTTTCATGATCTTATCGTCCGAAATATTTATCTTCTTTATCGTCACGGCCCGCATCTTCCAGCGCGTATTCTTTTCGAAGAGGATGGTAATTCATTTCATCCATGTTGAGGATGCGGCGCAAGTCGGGGTGACCGGTAAAGCGGAAGCCATAAAAGTCAAAAGCTTCACGCTCCATCCAGTTGGCACCAAGCCACAAGTCGGTAGCTGTGGGCACATTCAGATCTTTGTCGGCCATGAATGTTTTGATGCGAACACGGTAGTTCTTCTCCATGTTGTGCAATTGGTAGACAAGCGCGAACTCTTGGCCGGCATTCCCGGGATAATGCACTCCGCACATCGTTGTGAGGAAGGTGAAACCTAAGTCGTTGTGGTTTTTCAAAAACTCGAGCACATCGTGAATGCGGTTTTTGGCAACGGAGAAAACAGGGAAGTCGTAATCGATTTGCGAGCCTGTGATGTCGTCACCGAACGAGCTGATGAGTGCATCTTTGATGTGGTTGTGCAACTCAATGGCTGCAGGCGATGCCGATGGATGTATTTCGTGATGCATTATTCGAGACCGTATTTGGCAAGCATGGCTTTGTATTCGGGTGAAGTGCGGCGTGAGCGACCTTCGTTTTTGGCAAGCTCCTGAATTTTCAGAATGCCGTCGAGCACTTGTTCGGGGCGAGGAGGGCAACCGGGAATGTAAACGTCAACAGGAATGATGCGGTCAATCCCCTGAAGCACCGAGTAGGTGTCGAATATGCCGCCACTGCTGGCGCATGCACCCATGCTCAGGACCCATTTTGGTTCTGCCATTTGCTCATAAACCTGACGCAGAATCGGAGCCATTTTCTTGGAGATGGTACCCATCACCATGAGCAGGTCGGCCTGGCGAGGAGAGAAGCTCAAACGCTCCATGCCGAAACGCGATAGGTCATAGTGCGAAGCCATGGTAGCCATGAATTCAATACCGCAGCAAGAAGTGGCGAAGGGCAGTGGCCAAAGAGAATTAGCCCGTGCTAAACCCACAGCCTTGTCGAGGCTGGTCGCGAAAAAACCTTGCCCCTCGAGGCCTTCAGGCTTGTATTCGCTTTTGATATCTACGTTGGTTGTCATGTCAATTGATGTTTTGAAAGCTCATGAACGTTAGCTGAAAAAAGAGACTTAGTAGGATTATTCCCACTTTAAAGCTCCTCGACGAATGATGTAGACAAGGCCCACGATCATTAGCGCCATGAAGGAGAACATCTCTATCAAACCAAACACTCCGAGTTCTTTGAAGTTCACCGCCCACGGGTACATGAAAATGACCTCCACGTCGAATAGAACGAAGAGGATAGCTACGAGGAAATATTTGATGGAAAACGGCGAGCGGGCATTACCCTGCACTTCTACGCCGCATTCGAACGGATCACTTTTTACTTGTGTTTTACGCTTGGGCCCGAGAAAGTGGGTAGCAAGCATGGTTGTAACAACAAATCCGAGCGCAATAACTGCCATAGCGATGATGGGCAAATATTGCGCGGCTAATGAAGGTGATGATTCCATAAAAAATCCCGAGACGGTTTTTTGAATTGGCCGTAAAATTAAGCGGATGCCTAGTAATTAAAGACTAAACACGCGAATTTTTTCCGAGTTCAAATAGAGAGTTTTTGCAAGCGATTACGGCTTGGTATGGGTGAGTTTGAAACCCACGTCAGTGATACCCTCTAGCATGTCTGTGCGCATACCGTGACGAATGTCGATTTTATAGCGCCCGCCAAGTGGAAACTGCTTGGCCCGTTGATAGAGAAACTCGTGATCATACAAGTTGGCAGTAGGATTGCCGAGCCACTGACCGTGTTCATTGGCAAGCAGACATTCTACCGTGTCAATTGATTTTTTGCCGTTGGGGAACTCCATTTCGACAAAAAAGAAGATGTTGCTGAAGGCATAATCTTCTCTGTTGCGCACATCGATGTAGAAATTGTGCAGTTGAATAGTATCGTGTGTTTCGAACTCGAAGTGCACCGGCTCCGCTGACTTCCAGCCGTTTGGGTCAATGGGTTGATTACCTTCGAACTCGCTCGGTGTTTCACACGACGTCAGGCCGACTAATGCACATATGATAAGCACTAAAACTCTCATGCAGGAGGGTTATTGGGAGCCGGAGGGTTGCCTCCCTCGTTTCCTTTGGGGCCTCGACCGCGTTGATTGCGGCGTCCGCCTCTACCACGGTTATCGCGTTCACCACGTTCACCTTTGGGTTCATTCGTTCCTCCTGAGCCGGGGTTTCCGGGCTGGGTTGGGTTTTTCAATTCTTTCTGTGGACGGTCGCCGCGGGGAGCATTGCCTTCTCTCGGCGGTCCTTGCTTGGGCCGTTGCTGGCGATCTTGGCGATCTGGTCGTGGACCCTGTTCGGGGCGCTCAGGTCGAGGGCCTCTTTCGTTGCGGTCAGCGCCAACTTCTTTCTTTTCTCCTTCAGGACGAGAAGGTCTTCCGGCGCGGTCTTGTGGACCGCGACTATCATTATTCCTTCCGCGATTACGACCACCGCGAGAACGGTTGCGACTCTTATCAAAACGAGTCAAACTATCTTGACCAACAACTTCAGCGAAATCCGTTTCTTTTTCTACGGACTCTTCAATCATGAACTGGTCGATATCTTCAATTTCAACTCCTTTTTTGTTCTTTTCGATAATTTCCTTAACTGAATCAATGCTCAGTGGGAAAGGAGGCTCTCCGTGCTGACCATCGTACGTAAAGAACATGATACGCTGGAAAATATCGGTTTTGAAGTGCGATGCAGTTCCTTTAGGCAAGCGCAAACGAGTGTTTACTGAGGGAACGTCGCGCAGAGCCTCCACGTATTGGTCTAGTTCGAAGTTTAGACAACACTTTAGTTTTCCGCATTGACCTGCCAGTTTAGTAGGGTTGAGCGACAATTGCTGATAGCGCGCAGCACTCGTACTCACAGCACGGAAGTCGGTGAGCCAGCTGGAACAGCAAAGTTCACGACCGCAGCTGCCAATACCGCCCAATCGTCCGGCTTCGTAGCGATAACCGATTTGGCGCATATCAATGCGAACACGAAACTCTTCGGCGTACTTCTTAATAAGCTCACGGAAATCGACACGATCGTCGGCGGTGTAGAAGAAGGTTGCCTTTGTTTTGTCGCCCTGATATTCTACGTCGCTGAGCTTCATGTCCAAGCGCAAATCACGTGCAATGGTGCGCGCGCGCATCATCGTGTTTTGTTCAAGCTTGCGCCCATCTTGCCAGCGATTAATGTCGTCTTCTGTTGCTTTGCGCAGTACTTTCTTGATTTCGTAGTTGTCTTTGACATCCTTCCGCTTCATCTGAATTTTCACCAGCTCGCCTGTGATGCTTACTACACCCACGTCAAATCCTGGTGATACATCCACGCAAACCACATCGCCCGCATAGAGTTCCAGGTTACCTGAATTACGGTAAAAGCCTTTGCGACTGTTTTTAAAGCGCACTTCTACAATATCGAACGGTTTCTGACCTTGGGGCAATTCCATGCCGGCCAACCAGTCAAAAACATCGAGTTTATTGCAGCCGTAGGTGCCGCAGGCACCGTTATTTTTACATCCTCCGGGCAATCCATTGGCACCGGAAGAACAACTTGAACATCCCATAATTAATCTAAGTAGGGCAAACACATAGGGTCTGCCGAGTATTATTCAACCTCATCTGAAGTAAACTCACGCAGAGTTCTTCACTCAACATACAGGCTCAAAAATACGGAGGAAAAAGATTTACGAGGCTGTCGACTTGGTATTTCCCAACAAGCCCTGTTCAATTCAGGCTTCAGCCTTTCGAGTCAAAAGATAATGCAACTTGAAGGAAAGATCGGTTAGGACTAGCTTGGTGTAAGCGTTTCTCGAAACATCATGATAGGCTTCCGTTATTTCCTCCATCAGTTCTTCCGCGTTCAAATCATTAATGAATGGTGCGAATTTGTCGGAAAAACTCTTTTCGGAATGATTGAGGCGAACAAAGTCGGCACCGGCATAATTCAGCACTAAGTTCTGACGAATCTGGTCGAGAGCATAAGAAAGGAAGTGCTTTTGGTCTTCCCGATTGAGTTTATGCATTTCGTCAGACCAACGCACCAAGCCGGGAACATCCTTCTTGTAGCACATACGCATCCAGTGCTGAAACTGAATCGCATAATTCTCATCGGGATTCTTGGCGTGCAATAACTGCAGTGCTTTGTTCCAATCGCCATGAGCGAAGTGTGCTATTTCTGCTGCTTTTTCGGAAGACGCCCCCAGATTCAACAAGGCTTGCATGATAGCCTCGTCTTCTACTTTTGGCACATAAACAACTTGAACGCGCGAGAGGATTGTTTGCAGAATGTTCTCCAAGCTATTGGCGACGAAAAGGAAAATGGTTTTTTCCGGTGGTTCTTCGACAATTTTGAGAAGTTTATTGGCTGTGTCGGTTTTGAGGTATTCAGCCATCCATATAATCTGGAATTTGTAGCCGCCTTCATAGCTTTTCAGCGTGAGATGCTGAATGATGTTAGCGGCTTCATATACCGACATGATGAGCTGCTTGTTGTCCTCGGTTATTTCATTACGCCATTCGTCGACCGTGGTATAGGGATATTGCCTCAGGTGATTGCGCCAAGGGGCAAGCCAATCATTGCAGGTCGTTTTTTCGCTGCCTTCGCTTTTGTTGAAAAACGGAAACGTATAATGCAGATCCGCAAACTGGTGCTGGTCCATTTTTTTGCAGGTTGGGCAAACTCCGCATGAGTCATCTTCGGTGCGATTGGGGCAAGCGATGTATTGGGCAAAAGCTAATGCAAGGGCCAGGTTTCCGCTGCCTTCCGGACCAAGAAACATGAGAGCATGAGCAATGCGCCCATCTCGGAAAGAAGACGTGAGTCGTTCTTTCAGCACTGATTGTCCTATGATTTGAGAAAACTGCATCTGACTTTAGGAAGGCGAAAATACAACAGGTTGCTGCGCTCAATGGAATACGGCATGCAGAACATCGAGCGACTTTATTTCACGCAAATTGTCGAGATGGAGTTTAAGATAAGTTACAAGCGCATAGAGTAATTGCTTGCGAATGGAGCTGTGCAATTCGAGGGATTGAGCCTGCGGCCACTCTAAATCGAGCATACTAAATAGGATACCGGATGCCGGTTGTTCCAGGTAGTGAGGATGCGCAGGACGCATGCCTGTAAATTGAGCCTGCTGTAGATCGAAATAATCGCCCTCACTTTTACTGGGATAGAATCCGTAGTACCTCGTTATTTCGATAAGCCACCAGAGGTGGAAGTTTTTGGGATTGATGGCATCGTCGAGCAGTAGAATGGAGTTTTTGAGGAAGAAAAAAAGACGATCATTGGCATAATCATCGGCCAGCGTTTTCGCCAACACCTCGTCCATAAAAAGGGTCATGGCCATTTTTACGGGGTCGGTCGTTAGGTTATGAAGAGGCGCAGCCAATCGGGGCGTTTTAATCGAAATAAACTTATTAACTTCCTGGTAATCAGTATCGAACTCCAGTATTCGAAGAGGCTGAAAAAGGTGCTGCGTTGAATTTGTGGGGCGTTTTGAACTTCGAACCATACAGCTTTTATAGCCAAGGTTGCTGCACAGAAGCTTGATAATGAGCTTGCTGTCGCTGTAGCGAATGGTTTGAATGACGATGCCTTGAGCGGTAAGATGCATAGGTTAGGTATACAATTCACACACAGACGTTAAAATCTCTGCATCGGGTGTTGATTCTTTAGGGGTATTGACGTCACATTTGGGGTGTCGTGACACAATACTTTCGCCTCGGTAAAAGTAGCGATTTCGAATCGCGACAATTAAAAGAAACTAGGTAGTCGATTCAGATTACCCTTTGGTGACAGAGTAAAGAAAACATCACCTCTGGTGATGTTTGTTTAAAGTTAGGTTAGGCAGGGCAACCCTCGGGTTGCCCTGTTGCTTTTTATGGCCTCAAGTCTCAAAGGTCATTGAATAAAGATGTTTCGGGTTGTAATCTTATTGTTTATGCTATTGTGTAACCATTTGCGCTCATGTGGCGTACACACGACTGCAATCATTAAAAACATGCAAAAACACAAAAGCACCCTGTCTAACCGAAACACAGCAAAAACAATGAAAACACTTTTCACTTCCCTATGCGTCACTATTCTGGCAACAGTTGGTTTGGCGCAAGCTCCCGGAGGAGTTTCTTCGGGCTTAACTGTTTGGCTCAAGCCCGACGCATCAGGTATTGCGCCTGTTGCCGATGGAACAGCCATTTCCAATTGGAATGATGCAAGCGGAATGGCTAACCATGCCACTCAGGCCACTTTAGCTGCTAGGCCACAGTATTACA
>CANIAA010000106.1 GCA_947465255.1 Flavobacteriales bacterium
ATCGCGCATTCTGACGATAAACAAGCACATGGGCTAGGGGAGTGCGCTCCCATCTGGGGGCTAAGTCCGGAAACGAAACCCGAAGTGGAGAGAGCCATTTCACATTGGGCGAACATTCTGGAGAATGAAGGTGAAATGCAGGCTGTTTTGACTCGCATTTCTTCACTGCGCTTTGCACTGGAATGTGCCATGCGCGACCTGGCTAATGGCGGAAACATAGCTCCTTTTGATGCGGATGTCTCCCAACCAATTCCCATCAACGGGCTGATTTGGATGTCCGATGCGCAATCGATGCTCGAGGAGTGCAGGCAAAAGGTCAACGAGGGGTATTCTACCATCAAGTTCAAGGTGGGAGCGCTTGATTTTGATGAGGAAATTCGCTTGCTTGAAAGAGTTAGAAGTGAGTTTGCCCTTAACGATCTAGAGATCAGGCTCGATGCCAATGGTGCTTTTCGCAGTGCTGATGTACTCGAAAAACTGGATCGTTTATCGTCGTTTAGAATTCACTCCATCGAGCAACCCATAAGGGCCGGTAACATAGAAGAAATGGCTCGTTTGGTTGAAAAAACGCCCATACCAATAGCGCTCGATGAAGAGCTAATAGGTGTACATGACACACTGGCGAAGGAATCCTTGCTCGATGCCATTCAGCCCCACTACCTGATATTGAAGCCATCCTTACACGGAGCGTTTAGTGGCTGTGATGAATGGATAAGGTTGGCAGAAGCGCGTAATATCGGTTGGTGGGCTACCTCTGCGCTCGAATCGAACATTGGCTTGAATGCCATTGCTCGATGGATACTGACCAAAAATGTTTCCTTGCCGCAAGGGCTTGGAACGGGCTCGCTGTTTACCAACAATATACCCTCACCGTGGGTGGCTGAAGCAGGTTATTTGCGATATGATTCTGAGCTTCAGTGGAACCTAAAGCACTTGTTGAAATGAGAATCCATCCGCGTTTTTCTTACAACGGCATTCCTGCGCATGAGATCGCCTCTTTCATTGAAGGAACATTTCCGGAATGGGAACGCCCAGCCATACTGTTCATGCGCGAATGGCTGAATGCAGAGGAAACCATTGAGGTTCAAACGTCAGGTTCTTCCGGTGAGCCAACCGTTTGGCGCACTGGGAAATCAGCCCTGGAAGCAAGTGCATCTATGACGGCAAACTTCTTTCATCGATATAGTGGAACATCGGCGCTACTGGTCTTGCCGGCGACCTACATAGCGGGTAAAATGATGCTGGTGCGAGCCATGACCCAAGGGTGGAGCCTTACTTCAATCATGCCATCAGCACAGCCCCTTAGCACGCTGAAACAACCTTTCGACTTTGCGGCTTTCACTCCTATGCAGCTGGTTGAATTGAACGACGACCAGTTGAAGCTGCTCGCGCAATTCGGGACTGTCATCGTTGGCGGAGCTGCTGTTTCAGACGCTTTGCGCGAGCGACTTATATCTTACTGTGACAACACTTATGAAACCTATGGAATGGCTGAAACGCTAAGCCACATTGCTGTAAGAAGGTTAAGTGGTCAGAATATGCCATTTGAGGCGTTGGAAGGTGTTCAGTTATCGATTGATACCGAACATCGACTGCAAATATCCGCTCCTCATTTACTCCCGGAAATAATTCAAACGCAAGATGTAGTTGAATTGCTGAGTCCTTCTGCGTTTTATTACCGAGGCCGTTATGATCGTATGATCAACAGTGGTGGTGTGAAGCTATTTTCCGAGGCCATAGAAAAAAAGATCGAGCCATATATGGATCGACCCTATCACATAAGTTCACTTCCGGATGATATTTTAGGTCGCCGTTTGGTGCTCTATATCGAGAGTGAAGTGCCAATCGAGGAGAAGAAACTGAAGGAACGGATAACAGTGGCTTTGGATCGATATGAAGTGCCCAAGGAAATCATTGTAGTTCAAACATTGGAGCGAACATCAAGTGGAAAAATTAAACAAATTAGACATTGAATATGGAACTGGTTTTTGCGAGTGCCAATGAAAACAAGGTGTTGGAGGTGGAGCATAAGTTGGGGGGGGCGATTCGCCTGAAGAGTCTTCGTGCCATCGGATGCACTGAAGATATACCTGAAACCGGGTTGACATTGGAAGAAAATGCGCGCATGAAGGCCCGCTATGTTTGGGATCATTACAAAGTCGATTGCTTTGCCGACGATACCGGACTCGAAGTCGATGCGCTGGATGGTGCCCCGGGCGTCTATTCCGCCCGCTATGCCGGACCTCAGCGTAGTTCTGATGACAATATGGAATTGCTGCTCGCCAATCTCAACGGAATGGCGAATCGCTCAGCACAGTTCAAAACCGTGATTTGCCTGATACAGGGAGGTGAGGAGTTTCTGTTTGAAGGCGTGGTTCGAGGAGAGATTATTGAGCAACGTCAAGGCTCGGATGGTTTCGGTTATGATCCGATTTTCAGGCCCGAAGGAGCCACTGAAACCTTTGCCGAAATGACTATAGATGCGAAGAATACCATTAGCCATCGAGCCAGAGCCATTGCTAAGCTTGCGCAATTTCTGAAGAATAAATAAGGTGCGCATAAGCTTTCATCTACTTTCGCCATTCACATTAGTAACCAATACCAGATTATCATGCAGTTTATCACAGGGAATTTAATTGCCATCATTGTTGTGGCTCTCTTACTTTTAAAATCGTTTGTTGTTATTCAACAAGGTATGATGGGGGTAGTAACTGTTTTTGGAAAGTATCGCCGCGTGCTTTCCCCGGGACTCAATTTTACCATTCCTTTTATTGAAGTTGTTTTCAAGAAAATCAGTACGCAGAACCGTAGCGTCGAAATGGAATTCCAGGCTGTAACATTTGATCAGGCCAATGTGTATTTTAAGTCAATGTTGTTGTACTCTGTGATGAACGGAGAGGAAGAGGTCATCAAGCGTGTGGCATTCAAATTCATTGATGAGCGCAGTCTGATGCAAGCCTTGGTGCGCACTATTGAAGGAACCATTCGTGCTTTCGTTGCCACAAAAAGACAAGCAGAAGTATTGGGTTTGCGCAATGAAATTGTCGAGCACGTGAAAGCAGAAATCGACAACCGATTAGAAGAGTGGGGGTATCATCTTCAGGATTTGCAGATCAATGATATCACCTTCGATGAAGCCATCATCAAATCAATGGCACAAGTAGTGGCTTCCAACAACCTCAAAGCAGCTGCCGAGAACGAAGGTCAGGCCTTGCTTATCACGAAAACCAAAGCTGCTGAAGCCGAAGGTAATGCCATCAAGATAGCTGCACAGGCTGAGCGAGAAGCAGCTCAAATGAGAGGGCAGGGGGTTGCTCTTTTCCGTGAAGAGGTAGCACGCGGTATGCAAAATGCGGCGCGTGAAATGCAGCAGGCGAATCTGGATACTT
Source organism: Flavobacteriales bacterium (assembly GCA_947465255.1). Taxonomy (GTDB): domain Bacteria; phylum Bacteroidota; class Bacteroidia; order Flavobacteriales_D; family Sanyastnellaceae; genus JAIBBG01. Next base: position 3,390 of record CANIAA010000106.1, read on the forward strand.
CTGTAATCATGTTTAGCATGTGGACAGAAGCTGTCAAGAACTTCGCTGAATACGGCAAGGGCAATATCATCTTTCTCGATGGCTCACCCGATGGCATGGATAAGGTAATGAAGCAAATGATGGGTATGAATAAAATGATGGACAAGAGATAGTGGCGAGTTGCGAATGGCGAATTGCGAATTCATGTCTACTTCACAACTACTTCACTACTTCACCATTTCACGCAACAAAAAAGGGATTCACGTTGAACCCCTTTTTGTAAACCTGCAAGGAAAATTTTGAAACCAACGCAGTCCTGGAAAAACTGCGCAACCATCTATATGACGATAGTGTTAAGGTAGGGTTGCCTCTTTTTTGGGTGAAATTTGTAGCTTGTTGGTTATCAGAGAGTAATGATTTGTGCTTGGACTTTAACACAATCGAAAAAGGAGCGTCTAAAACACGCGTAGCCGACTATTTTTGCGGCCCACTCTAAAATCGTATGGCTGAATTGTATACGCCCTCTCAAGTAGAAAAGCTCATCATTGAGTTAAACAGCCGAATGAACTGTTCTGTTAATCCTTCTGATTACAGCGAAAAATCCTACTCTGCATCGAGTCTAGCTGACCTGCTTGTGCAGCGATACATGGATGAATTGACAGGAGAGTGGACGACAGAGAAAGCGTTTGCTATTCTTCAAACAGGACTTGTGAAGATGGGGGTTAGATCGACAGATATTCATATGGATGCGAAATTGAATGAGCTTATTCCTTCAAAGGAAAGAAGAGGCAAGATTCGTGAGTGGTCCAGAGCGAGTGGTTTGGAGCTTGATGTTCTCAAGCCTAATGGTCTGCTCAACGGACTTTTGGTATTCCTTTTTTTCGCTTTCATCCCTTTGGGTATTGGAATGGACTGGTTCTTTAGTGGTATAGGAATGGCTATGTGCGCAGGTGGAATTTTCCTGCTCAATAAAACGGCTCAAAACTTTAAAATGGAAACCCTAGGACAAATGGCGGAATCCATTGCGTGGAAACTCTATTTGGGGCAGCAGAAGAAGGGTACGCCGGTTTCGATGCAAACTTTGGACGACGAGGTGAAACGAGCGATGCAACTCATTTAGTCAGTGAATCTATAGCCTACACCACGGACGGAATGAAAGTGTTTTGGATGGCGAGAGTCTGATTCGAAATACTTGCGAAAGGCGAGTATGTAATTATCGATCGTTCGGGTGCTGGGGAATACATCATACCCCCAAATTTTCTCTAGTATTTCTTCTCGGCTCACTACTTCTCCTTTGCGTTGAATGAGCAATTTCAGCAGCATTATTTCCTTCTTGCTGATCTCTGTTTCATGGCCTTCTCGGTCGCGTATTGTAAAGTTGAGAAAATGAACATGGTTGCCTTGTCCGAATGAGTATTCGTTCATTTCGGCCAGACTATAAGAGCTGTCGTGCCGCTTAATGAGCTTGCGAACCCGAAGCAGCAATTCTTCTAAGTCGAATGGCTTCGTGAGATAATCGTCGCCTCCTATTTTCAGACCTTCTACACGGTCTTTGCCGCTGCCTTTAGCCGATAAAAACAAAATAGGGGTGGTGTTGCCTTCCAGGCGAATGGTTTGACAAACGGCAAAGCCATCCATCAATGGAATCATAACATCCAATATGGCCAAATCAAAATGCTGGTTGCGAAATTTGTCCAGAGCAGTGTGACCATCACGCGCGGCAACAACATGATACCCGTCCATTTCTAAGTTGAGGGTGAGAGCTGAAACAAGGCTCTCTTCGTCCTCCACGAGCAGAATACGGTACTTGTCCATCGGGCGCCGGCGTCATAAAAAGAAAAGGGGGTCAGTGACCGCCCTCTTCCTGTGTTTCGTTTTGATTGTGTTCGTGCTCATGATCATGCGATGATCCATCGCTGTGGTCATGATTGCATGTTCCTTGTTTTGCACCTCCTTCTGGCTCTTTGTATCCCTCAATCAGTATTCCGGTGGCAACAAAGTTCAGCACCTTCTTGGGTTCAGTTATAGCAGCAATCTCAGCCTCAGACTTGCCTTCTTCCTGGGCATAGTGCTTAAGCATTTCAACGCTTATTTCATCATAGAATGCCTTGCCTTTGGCTTTCGCGTTCAGGCCTTCACAGCCTTCTATGGGCACAAAGAAAATGTGATCGGTCGTAATTTTTTGAACCCCACTGTCGAGGCGCATATTCATCCAACAGCCGGCTGCCGGGCAGGTTTGGTCAATCACTCCGTCGATGGTGGTAAAGAGCGTGTCTTTACCTTCCAGCTGCGCAACCACGGCCGATACCGGGATTGAGGCTGAGATATCGAACGAATCGCCATAGAACTCGCGCGTGATAGCACCTTCTTCGGCTTTCGTATGGTTGTGGCCATGGTCGCAACCGCCCATGAGCATAGCTGTCAAAGAAAATAGGATGATGTTTTTCATGGATTGAATTTTAGTCAAATGTACGTAGCTGAACAATTACTTTCCTGCTCCTTCCGTCACTTCCTTGGTTGCACTCAAACCGGCTTTCTCGATACGCATGCGACCTTGGTCGAGCTTGATAACGACTGTAGTTTCATCGGTTTCGATAACTTCACCATGAATACCACCGAGTGTCATAACCCGATCTCCAATCTTTACCCCTTCCTGAAACTTGCGTTGCTCTTTGGCTTTTTTCATTTGTGGACGAATCATGAAAAAGTAGAAAATAGCGAAAAAGCCAACCATGAACAGGAGCGTGCCCATGCCGCTTCCTCCTTGAGGTGCTGCTTGTAGTAATGTAAAAGTCATAATGATATTGGTTTATAAATTTTAGGGTGTTTCCATTTCCATTTCAACCGGCGATTTAACTGCAGGTAGATTGTCGACACCGATTACGGTGCCTTGAAAGCGCAGCACTTGAACCGCAGGAACGCAGTTGGTGAGCACTGAAATTGTTTTGTCGACCTTTCCTGAATTACCTGTGCTGCTGAACTCTACGGAGATTTGTCCGGTTTCGCCGGGGGCTATAGGCTGCTTTGGCCAGTCTTTAGCTGTTGTGCAACCGCAGGAAGGGCTGACTTGCGTGATAATTAATGGCGATTTACCGGTGTTGGTAAATCGAAAGGTATGTGGGAATTTTTCGCCTATTGCAAGTATCCCGAAATTGCACGTAGTAGAATCGAACGTAATAATGGGAGCGTTTTCGGCTTGTCCACCTCCGGATGGGGGAAAGTGGATCATATCGGAAGTTATCTGGCGATTATCGGTTTTACATGCCCCGAGCATCAGGAGCAGCAAAAACGGATACAGATGGGGTACTTTAATGATCATCATAACTTCCATATGAACCGTTGAATTCGCTTTCGTCGAAGTAATCTTCACCCGACTCGAACATGTCCTCATCCTCATCACTTTCCTCTTCGCTGTTCACATCGCCATGCATTTCAGTGAACTCTTCCTCACTGAATTCTGACCCAAAAAGATCCATTTCTTTCGAGTCCTGCGAAGGTGCATCGCCGTAAACAAGGGCTACGCGGGGATAAATGGTGCTCGGCGCGTCTTTCTTTACCTCCATGAGTTCCACATAGAAAATCCACATGCGCATGAAATCATAGACGTAAAGTACTTTTTCGGACGGCTTGCTCAGCATATCGGAAAGTTTGGTCGACTTCATGCTCAGGGCAGCATCACCGGCCATATCCATTAGCGGTATTTCCAGGCCTTTTTCCCATTGCTCGTTGCTCATATAGAAACTGGCCATTTCCCCGGATTCGAAATCGAATGCATCTAATACTGCTTCATGCAAGTGCTCAAATGTTGCGTCAGTTTCGATTTCAATGTCGCGAAAAACATCTTGTTCAGTGTCTACGATGACCCGAAACTTGAAGATGTTTACGTTGGTTAGCTTCTTTGTCATGTCTGTCTATTGCTTTTCACTGGGTGACCCTTGTATCACCCTCGTTCTTTGGACGCATTGCAGTGAGTCCGTGCCTATGCTTTTCGAAGGGTAGTTCTAGCATCGGCCTCGATCTGTGGACGCACTGCAGTGCGTCCGTGCCTGGATCTTAGCAGGAGTCGCCTCTAGCTCTTCGCCCTTCGTCCCTCGTCCCTCGCCCTTCGCCCTTCGCCCTTCGCCCTTCGCCCTTCGCCCTTCGCCCTTCGCCCTTCGTCCCTACAGTCCGTTCACCATTTTACTGACCTGCTTGATATCATTCTTAAGATATCCCTTCGAATCATATTTCTTGGCTTCATTGAGCAGGGTGATGGCCTCACGCTTTTTACGTCGGTTGGCCGAAATTACGGCAAGATTCAAGTAGGCCGCAGCCTTATCATGGTCAAGGCGCAAGCCATGTTGCAAAGCTGTCCGGAAATTCTTCTCTGATTGCGACAAACTGTTGGTTTGGATGTCGGCCGAACCTAATAAAAAGTAGTAATACCCCTTTTGTTTAGCCCACAAATGTTCAGGATTGATGCGGTTTAGCCACAGTTTTGCCTTGTCCATTCGCTGCATGCGCATTTGATAAAATACCATAATCATGCGGGTGCTTCGGAATACAACCAAAACTAAAACGGCTGTAACGAAAAGCAGGGTGATACCCCAGCCCCAGCGGCCCAGTATGAATAAGTAGGTATTAAACGCAATTGCTGCTGCGGCTAGGATGGATTTGATTATTCGGGTGTCCATGAGGGAACTGATTACGGATTACGGATTACGGATTACGGATTACGGATTACGGATTACGGATTACGGATTACGGATTACGGATTACGGATTACGGATTACGGATTACGGATTACGG
>CANIAA010000107.1 GCA_947465255.1 Flavobacteriales bacterium
CTTACGACAGGCGGCAATCAACAAACTGAAGCAACCAATTAAAACGAGTATTTTCTTCATGACTTTAGAAAATTCAAAACTAAGGGATTGCAGCGTGCGTTGTATTTTCGGCACCCATATCCTTACAAACAATGCGTTATTTATTCATTCTTATGAGCGCTCTAGCGCTGAACCTGGCAGCAACAGCACAACAAAAACTCACACTCGAAGAAGCTGTCACAGGCCAATTTCGCCAATTCGCTCCCACGACAATTCAACAATTACAATGGGTACCCGGAGCAGATTTGTATTCGTATGTCAAAGACGAGACACTCTCTGTTGGAGGGGTTAAGCAGGGCACTCCCGACCGTAAAATACTGGCATTACCTGAACTCAATACCATGCTAGGCAATGGAGATCTAAAGCGATTCCCGTCTGTTCAATGGCTCAGCACTGAGCGTTTCTATTTCGAAGACAAGAACGCATTCTGGGAAGTAGATATGAAAATGAAGAAAGCACAAAAAGTTTCTTCATACCCCGCAGAAGGTGCAAATGTTGACTTTCATACTAAATCGCGCCGCACTGCTTACACCAAAAACAACAACCTATTTATAACCTTCAATCAGAAAGAAGTTGCGGTGACCAATGAACCCCAGCATATGGTGTGCGGTCAGAGTATTTCGCGCAACGAATACGGCATCAGCAAAGGCACATTCTGGAGCCCCGACGGTGCTAAACTGGCTTACTACATCAAAAACGAAAGCAACGTAACAGACTACCCATTGGTCGATTTCACGACTACGCCAGCTTCAAGCAAGACCATCAAGTATCCTATGGCCGGTGGTAAAAGTGAAATCGTTTACGTCGGAATTTATGATGTTGCTACCTCGCAAACAGTGCGCTTGAAAATGGGCCGTTTACCCGAGAACGATCAATACTACATGACTAATCTGAGCTGGGCTCCCGACGGAAAAACCGTTTACGTAGCATGGCTCAATCGGACAACCACCGATATGCGATTCATTTCATTTGATGCATCAACCGGAATGGAAACGGCAACCTTGTTTACGGAGCATGACGACCGTTGGGTGGAGCCGCAATTCCCGGCCTATTTCATTCCGGGATCACCTAACCAGTTCATTTGGATAAGTCAGCGCGACGGATTCAATAACCTGTATGTATACGACACGAAGGGTGCACTTTTGAAGCAGTCGAAAGCCAAGTTCGACATCACCGAATTTTTGGGCTTCGACTTCAGTGGCAAACACGCCTTTGTAATGGCAACCGGAAGCAATCCGACCGAGAGCCGCGCATTTAAAGTGAATCTTTCTGACATGACCCTGACCGACATGACACCCATTGCCGGAACTCATGCGGTGAAGGTTAGTGAAAACGGACAGTTCGTGATTGACCAGTATTCAAACTTGTCGACCCCTAATACAATAAACCTCAACAATTCGGAAGGACGCATGGTGCGCAACCTTCACACAGCAGTTGACCCATACCAAGGCAAGTCGATTGGCAAGACCGAGCTCTTCACCATTCCCGGTGCGGAAGCCACTGAGTTGTGGTGCCGCCTCATTAAGCCCTCTAATTTCGATGCATCCAAGAAATATCCTGTTGTGGTGTATGTCTACGGCGGACCTCACGCGCAGATGAACACGAACAGTTGGTTGGGCGGTGCCTCTTTATGGATGAATCAGTTGGCCGAAGAAGGTTACCTTGTGTTTACACTCGACAATCGTGGATCGGGCAATCGCGGAAAGAACTTCCAGCAAGTCATACACCGCCAACTGGGAACTGCCGAGATGCAAGACCAACTAGCCGGTGTTGAATGGCTGAAAAAACAAGCGTTCGTGGACGCGAATAGAATGGCAGTTCACGGATGGAGTTTCGGAGGCTTCATGACTACGACACTCATGCTGAAATCGCCGGAGACCTTTAAAGTGGGGGTTGCCGGTGGCCCTGTAATTGACTGGTCGATGTATGAGGTGATGTATGGCGAACGTTACATGGACACCCCGCAAGAAAATCCGCAAGGATATCAGAACTCTAATTTGACCAATCACGTCAAAAATCTAAAAGGTAAATTGCTGATGATTCACGGCATGGACGATGATGTAGTGGTTATGCAACACAACGTAAACTTCCTGAAGGCGTGTGTGGACAATAAGGTACAGGTAGATTTCTTTGCCTATCCGGGCCATGCTCACAATGTGCGAGGCAAAGACCGCGTTCACCTCATTACGAAAATTGTAGATTACATAAAAACAAACCTCTAAAACGATGAAGAAACATTTTCTGCATACAACCTACATGGCCACTCTGCTTCTGCTTGTGGTCTTTGTATCATCTTGCAAATCGAAAAAAACGAATGTGGACGCCGAAACGAAAGCGGCCATATCCATGAGGGCCTACCAGATTGAAGTTAAGCCCGTTATTCTCGATACAACACGATATGGTAAAGATGCATTCGAAGCGAATAAAGTGCGCATCAGTGGTGACACGTTGTTTATCGATGCCGAGTATAGCGGCGGATGCAAAGACCACGTTTTCACTGCGCGTCACAATGGGAATTACATGAAGAGCATGCCGCCGCAGCTCAACTTGTACATCGACCATCAGGCAAACGCAGATGGCTGCCGCGAACTCATTCGTGAAACGATTGCTTTCGACTTGAAAAATTGCAAAGTGGGTAAAACAGGCACGGTGATTCTTCTGATCAATGCCGACAGATCCAAGAAAGTGACCTATACTTACTGAGCAGATTTGATGTGAATAACTAGGCCCTGAACAGGGCCTTTTTCTTTTTCTGTTCGAAGGAACGCCAATAATTTCGGGGCGGATAATTTGAGCATGACCGACCTGATAGAAAACTCGCCTTACGGCCTTCTGGCTGCTATTCTTTTTGGAGTAGCACTTGCCTTGCAACTCTTCTTGTTATTGTTCCGTTTTTTAAAAACCGGAAATCACGGCAGCGTTGCCGGTCGGTCTGCACAATCGGTTTCTGTTGTAATTGCCGCGCGCAATGAAGAGAAAAACCTCCTGGAAAACGTGCCACATATTATGGCGCAAAACCACCCGCAGTTTGAGGTCATCATCGTGAACGACAGTAGCTGGGACGATACAGCCGACGTGCTCAAAGCCCTATCCCTCAGTTATCCCCAATTGCACGTCATTCACATCGATGAAGAGAAGCAAAACATGCAGGGAAAAAAGTTCGCAATTACGCTCGGAATTAAAGCCGCGAAATATGATCTCATTCTGTTGACTGACGCAGACTGCAAACCGGTATCTGAAAATTGGATCACGGAAATGACACGAGGAATGGACGAAAACAAACAACTCGTGCTCGGCTTTTCTCCTTATGCCCGATTGGAAGGATGGCTCAATCGCCTTATTCGATTCGATACGCTCATGATTGGCTGTCAGTATTTAGGATTTGCCCGCAGTGGCTCGCCTTACATGGGGGTTGGCCGCAACATGGCGTATCACAAAGATCTGTTCTTCAAAATTGGCGGATTTAAAAGTCACTACAGTATTGCCAGTGGCGACGACGATTTGTTCGTTAATCAGGTTGCCACGGGTAAAAACACAGTAGTGGTTACTTCACCCGAAAGTCAAACGATTTCGGAACCGAAGCAGACTTGGGGCGCATGGTTCACTCAAAAACGCAGGCACTTTACCACCTCGGGCCTTTACAAAACGTCACACAAACTCATGCTTTCTGTGTGGCCCGTGAGCTTTGTCGTTTTATTGCTCACAGGAGCTACGGCACTTTATTTCCACACATACCCGTTGTTTATAATTGGCGGTCTTGCTGTCCGTTACATAGCGCAAATCGCTATTTTGCACCGAGTTTCGAATAAGCTGGCTGTGAGCAGTGATGTTGCATGGTTATCGCCGGTTCTCGAAATTCAGCTGCATACAATCAACCTTGGATTGTATTTCATCAACCTGTTGAGAAAACCAAAGAAATGGAACTGATTGAACATCTATCGGAAAAAGGCCAATACGACTACAAACTCGTACAACGTGCCTTGCATGAAAAAGACCAAAAGGCTTACGCAGAGTTGATGCAGCGTTATCGGGAGCCTATCTATTTCATGTTGCTGAAAATGGTGAACGATAAGGATGATGCAGACGATTTGACCATTGAAGCATTCGGAAAAGCATTCAAGCGCTTGGGACAATACACGCCTCAGTATGCATTTTCTACCTGGTTGTTCAAAATCGCCTCGAATAACTGTATCGACTTCATTCGTCGCAAACGCATTCGCGCAGTATCGATCGATCAAGGATACAGCAACGATGACGGTGAGACCATCGAAATCAGCATCAAAGACTCGGTGCTCGATCCGGCAGAGGCGATGCAGAAAGAAGAACGTATTCGGAAAATGCGTGAAATCGTAGACAAGCTGAAGCCACGCTATCGCAAACTCGTTGAAATGCGCTATTTCGATGAAATGGCCTACGAGGAAATTGCCGAAGAACTCAATCTGCCGCTCGGAACTGTAAAGGCACAACTCTTCAGAGCGCGCGAGTTTCTATTCCAGATGATGCAGAACACCAAAGACATTTATTGATTCTGCGGTGAACGAAGTACTCGCCTCTTTCCCCGGTCTTTCGGCCAATGCCAAGTCACAGTTGACTCAGCTGCTCCCGCTCTACGAAGAATGGAATGCCCAGATCAATGTTATTTCACGCAAAGACCTTGACCAGCTCTACACACGTCATGTGTTGCACAGTTTGGCTATCCATAAATTTCTGCAGTTCGCACCCGGTTCGCGTGTGTTAGACATCGGCACCGGAGGCGGTTTTCCGGGTATCCCGTTGGCTATACTCAATCCGGAAGTCAACTTTGTACTGGTCGACTCCATCGGCAAGAAAATCAAGGTAGTCCAGGAAGTAAGTCAGGCATTGGGATTGACCAATGTAACCGCCATTCATGAGCGAGCCGAAAAGATAAAAGGACCATTCGACTTTGTGGTGAGCCGAGCAGTAGCCGAGATGAAACTCCTGCTCCAATGGAGTAATGGCAAGATGGCGCGTAAGCAGATAAACGCCCTTCCCAACGGACTCATTTGCTTGAAGGGCGGCGATTTAAAGGAGGAGTTGAAGGGACTTTCAAAAGACATTGAAGTTTACGATTTGCAGCAATGGTTTTCGGACCCATTCTTCGAGACGAAGAAACTCGTGTATGTGTCCCTTGTCTAGTGAAGTTAAGATTTAAAGAGTCGCCCGTTAATTTCCTTGATTATCAATACTCAACCGACCGAGGTTGTATATTAAATTCGCACCGCTTGGTATTTTTTAACCATACCGAGCAACGTTGCCCTACTCTAATGGCGACTACCAAGAAGGAACACACACGATGAAACATTTATACAGGCTTTTCATAGCAGCCCTTTGTTTTTGGGCCACCGAAGCAAACGCTCAGTTAGCCAACCCGCCTATTTACATCGAAACCATCGTTCACCACAGCGATTATGGAGAGGCTGATCACAATCTGGCAGGCTTTGTGACCTACAAGGTGTATGTGCAATTTGCCAATTCTGACAACTATCTAACGAGTATTTTCGCCGAAGAGAGCCCCCCGAATTGTTTTTTTGACAACGATTCATCCGCTTTCTTCAATTTCGATTGCGGCGTGTTTCAACACGAATTCGGAAGTGAGTTTGGTTACTCCCAACCGTGCGGACTGTTTCCCTTTAATCCTACTTTGGAATACGATTCATATCTGACTATTGGTCAAACATGCATTGACAACGGCGGCTGCGACTTCATCAACAGTGTTGATTTATGCCAAGATTGGTTTATTGATTTCGAGAACATAGCTGGACAGGGCATTTATGATGGTGGAAGTTTCTTTTGGGATGACGCTGCCATTTTCGGTGCGAGTTGCTTCGACGAGTATCCGCAATCACCGACCAACGCAGATGACAATAATCGAGTATTGATAGGTCAATTCACAACATGCGGAAATATGAGTGGTTGCTTCAACATTCAATATGTCGATGCAAATGGTAATACCGGATTAATTGAATTAGATCTTTGTTTTGATGCAATTCACCCCTGCTTAGATCAACCCATGAGTAATGTTCCCACCTTCACCACGCCTTGCTTCGAAGGTGAGTTTGCGACACTGGAGCTCAACTCAGGTGGTAATGGAGCGGTAGATTACACTCTCTACTCTTCAGATGGCATCGAAATAAGCAGTTACAACGACCCTTTTGGTGTATTGGAAATTTTAGATTTAGAGGAGGGTGATTTCTATATCATCATGGAAGATGAAGCCGGATGTCGCGATACAACTGACAATTTCACCATCTCATGGGAACCATTTGAATTTTCCGCCACGGTAACAACCGATGAAATTTGCTTTGGACAAAACGCCGGTGTCATTGAATTCAACTGTTCCGGTGGTACGGGTAATGTGACGATTCAAGACGTGGCCGGTAATACTTTTTCTTGCAGCCAAACTGTAGACGGCCTGACATGTGGCGATTTCACCTACACAGCGGAGGATGAAAATAGCTGCATAGTTACTGATGTAGCGAGTATTTCTTGTCCGACTCAAATCGCTTTGAACCCATCAACCACGAACATTGACTGCTTCGGCGATGACGATGGAGTCATTTTCGGAACTGCTTTCGGTGGTTCGGGTGACTTGACTGCGGCTTTAGTATGGAATGGTGACCCGTTGACGGAAGCTAGCGGCTTGGCTCCATTCGACATCAACTTTTCAGGTCTTAATCAGGGGCAATACACACTGACGCTCACAGACACGAACTCCTGTAGCCTTTCATTTGACCTAGAAATCACCGAACCACTCGAGTTCGTTCATGAGTTCTTCGTTACGGATGCCTCGTGTTTCGGATTCTGTGATGGCATTCTGGACACAGCCACAACAGGAGGAACAGCTCCGTTTACATTCACAGCTATCGATGTCTCCGGAAACACGACTCCACTCAACGCGCTCTGCGCAGGCGATTACCAAATCGTAATGGAAGATGACAACAGTTGCGTGGTTACAGATAGCATTTTCGTAAGCTCACCAACGGAAATCACCTTCATGACCGATACAACGGCCGTGACATGTTTCGGTTCTTGCGATGGTACCATACAACTTCTTGAAGTGAGCGGAAGCGCCGAAGGTTTCATTTACGACATCACCCCAAATACCAATACGTGTGTGGCGCCTTGTAGCGGTTCCGATGTTGCATTCACCGATTTGTGTTCGGGTCAATACACCATAACCATAGAATCAGCCAATGGTTGCGAGCAAACAGCAGATGTGTTTGTTGACTCTCCAAATGCCGTAGAGTTCGAATACCTTGTGGAGAACGTGAGCTGTTTCGAAGCAGGCGACGGATTGATTAACGTCTTAAACGTTACAGGCGGAACCGAGCCATATCTTATATCTCTCACAGACCTCGCTTTTATTCCATTCGATAGCGTATATACCTATGACGAGCTAGTTCCCGGTAATTATTTCATTACGATCCAAGACAACAATGAGTGCACTGCCATCAACTATTTCGATATTACAGAACCGGAACTGTTGACCATTACAATCGATTCGACCATTTCCTGCTCGTGCGGTGGTGTATGTGATGGTATCGCGCAATTCACACCTGCCGGTGGTACACCCAATTACCTCTACCGCCTTGACCTTCTCACAGACACATTGCCTGAAGGACCACCGGCTCCCGCCTTCGGTATCATCAATGGTATCTGCGCCGGAGAATATGAAGTCTTTTTGATTGACGCAAACAACTGCATGGATTCCGCAGAGTTTACCATCATCGAACCTGATCCGCTCACTATTGAAATTCTTCTCGATGCACCTACTTGCACCGGCATGAACGATGGCTCTGCAGAAATAACCGTTGGCGGTGGTACAGGAGAACTTTCGCTATTCATCGATCCGGACACCTACGAAACAGAACCTATCGACTCAGTTACCTATGGTTTGAGTCAATTGGCTGAAGACACGCTTTATCTGGAACTCTCCGATGAGAACGGATGCCGCATCATGGATACATTGGGTATTGTGCCCGACATCATCACAGACATGATTCTGAATATGACCTCCACGCCCGAAAGTTGCTGGAATGAGCTGGATGGATCTGCGACAGTTGC
>CANIAA010000108.1 GCA_947465255.1 Flavobacteriales bacterium
ACTTTTCGCCGATGTAATTGTGCCACAGGCATTGCCTGTGCCTCTAACCTACCGCGTTCCGTATGATTGGAATAGTCATGTTCTTGTGGGGCAACGAGTGGTTGTTCCGCTCGGTAAGTCCAAACTCATCACCGGTATTATTCGCAGTCTGCACCAACAAGGGCCAACAACTTATCAGGCAAAATATATCGATGCCCTCCTGGATGAGCATGCGCTCGTAAGACCTCAGCAATTGGCCTTGTGGGAGTGGATGGCCTCTTATTACTGTTGCACGATGGGTGATGTGATGAATGCCGCACTTCCTGCCGGGTTGAAACTATCGAGCGAAACACAATTTGTTCTTGTAATAGACGAAGATGAAAGTAGTTGGCCCGAGCGAGAGCAAACGGTTATTCGTGCTTTACGATCACGTGGCACCATGAAATTGGATGACATTGCCGAGTTGCTTGCTATTAAACAGGTGCAGCCCATTGTGAAGCGACTTGTTGAGGCCGGATGGTTGCGAAGCGAGGAGGAAATTAAAGAAAAATTCAAGCCCAAAACGGCTGACTTTTTAGCGCTTGATGGGCTGTATGCCTCCGAAGCAGCTCTGCAAAAGTTGTTTGCTGATTTGGAATCACGTCGCGCTCAGAAACAAAGCGACGCTTTGATGTTGTTCTTGCAGCTCGTGCAATGTGATGGTAATCGACAGCCTGAAGCAGAGAGAACCAAATTGCAGAAACTGGGCGTGCAAAGTGCTGTTGTTTCAGCCATGATTGAAAAAGGCATTTTCATTAGCACCACACGTGAGGTTGGAAGATTGAATGCCGGCTTATTGAATACAGCACCAACTCGAGAATTATCGCAAGCACAAATGGTTGCGAAAAATTCGATTTTGGAAGGCTGGAATGAGAAGGATGTTTGTCTTTTGCACGGTGTAACCTCCAGTGGTAAAACAGAAGTGTATGCTTCCATCATCGAAGAGACGCTGGCACTTGGAAAGCAGGTTTTGTTTCTGCTTCCGGAAATTGCGTTAACTACTCAGCTTATTGATCGCTTGCGTAAATTCTTCGGAAAGCGCGTGGGTGTTTATCATAGTGGTTACAGTGATAACGAGCGCACAGAGGTTTGGAACAAGGTGCTGAGCGATATTCCCGGAGAATGCGATGTCATTTTGGGCGCACGCAGCGCTTTGTTTTTGCCGTTCAGCCGTTTGGGTTTGGTAATAGTGGATGAGGAGCATGAGCAGAGTTTCAAGCAAAACGATCCCTCACCGCGCTATCAGGGCAGAGATACTGCTCTCTGGCTTGCTTCGCGTTATCAAGCGAAAGTCTTGCTGGGATCGGCCACACCTTCCATTGAGTCTTACTGGAACGCGGTCAACGGGCGTTACTCGTTGGTAGAATTGAATGAACGTTTTGGCGGTATGCAATTACCGGAAGTGGTGTTGTGTGATGTGCGCAAGGAAATCAAGGCTAAAACGATGCATAATCACTTCACAGAGCAGTTAATCGTTGAAATGCAGCGTGCGTTGGAGGCGGGTGAGCAAATCATCTTATTTCAGAATCGACGAGGATATTCACCGCTGTGGGAATGTGAAAGTTGCGGTTGGGTCCCTATGTGCACTCGTTGCGATGTGAGTTTGACTTATCATAAATTCTCGCATCAACTGCGTTGCCATTACTGCGGATACACTACCGCGCCGGTTCCCGCCTGTCATGCCTGCGGAACAGTCGATATGAAAATGCTTGGATTCGGAACCGAGAAAATCGAAGAGGATTTGCAAGTTCATTTTCCGGATGTTCGCGTACAACGAATGGATTTTGACACCACACGAAGCAAATCAAGCTATCGAAAAATCATCAGCGATTTTGAATCAGGACAAACCCGAATTTTAGTTGGTACGCAAATGGTGACCAAGGGGCTTGATTTCGACAATGTTTCGCTTGTTGGAATTTTAAGTGCCGATAAGATGATGAACTACCCCGATTTCAGAGCGATGGAGCGGAGCTTTCAAATCATGATGCAAGTAGCAGGCAGAGCGGGCCGCAGAAACAAGCGCGGTAAAGTGCTCATTCAAACGTATAACCCGGAGCATTGGTTGCTCGATATGATTACCCGAGGCGATTACCGTTCGTTTTATGACCGCGAGGTTAAAGAACGCTATCAGTTTGTATACCCTCCCTTTGTTCGCCTCATGCGCATAACGCTTAAGCACAAGGATGATTCTGTTGTGCAGCGTGCCGCTCAAGAAATACAGCGATTGTTGGCGCCCGTGCTGAAGGACAGAATTTTGGGTCCCGAGAGACCCTACATTCCTCGAATCAACAATTATTTTCTACAGCAGTTTTTAGTGCGCTTCGATAAGAAAAAGGAGAGTGAAGCGATTAAGGCAACAGTCATTCAAATGACTCGTTTGCGGCTGGCAGATTCGGAGTTTAAACAAGTGAGACTGAGTGTCGATGTCGATCCTTTGTAACAAAAAAAACGCAGAGTAGATTTCACCACTCTGCGTCATTTCAAGTTCTTGAATTTTCTATGAAAGAGTACCTACCATGTTGGCAGGAATGACCCATTGATCGTAATCCTCTGCTGTGACATGACCCAGGCGAACAGCCTCTTCCTTCAGCGTAGTGCCGTTTTTGTGAGCAGCCTTTGCAATTTCAGCAGCCTTGTAGTAACCAATTTTGGTGTTAAGAGCAGTTACGAGCATAAGCGACTGGTCAACTAATTGTTGGATTCGTTCGTGATTGGGTTCGATACCAACGGCACAATGATCATTGAACGACACGCAAGCGTCGCCTAGCAACTCTGCGCTCTGCAAGAAATTATAGGCCATCATTGGCTTGAATACATTCAACTCGTAATGTCCTTGTGTGCCTCCTACTGTAATGGCTACGTCGTTGCCCATAACCTGAGCACACACCATGGTGAGCGCTTCGCATTGTGTAGGGTTTACTTTACCCGGCATGATACTGCTTCCCGGTTCGTTTTCCGGAATGAAAATTTCGCCAATACCGCTGCGAGGGCCGCTGGCCATCATACGAATATCGTTGGCAATCTTGTTGAGCGAAACAGCGAGTTGCTTCAGTGCACCATGGCTTTCCACTATACCATCATGAGCAGCCAATGCTTCGAATTTGTTGGGAGCGCTCGTGAAAGGAAGGCCGCTGAATTCCGCAATTTTTTTAGCGACCAATTCAGAATATCCTTTTGGTGCATTTAAGCCTGTGCCTACTGCTGTGCCGCCAAGAGCGAGTTCACCCAAATGAGAAAGTGTGTTGTTGAGCGCGCGCAAGCCATGATCGAGTTGTGCTACATACCCGCTTAATTCTTGTCCCAGCGTTACCGGTGTAGCATCCATCAAGTGAGTGCGACCGATCTTTACGACATTCATGAACTCTTTGCTTTTCGCATGAAGCGTGTTGCGCAGCAGTGTTACACCGGGAATGGTTTTCTTCACCACCGATTCGTATGCTGCAATGTGCATGGCGGTAGGGTAGGTGTCGTTGGAAGACTGAGACTTGTTCACATCGTCGTTGGCGCCGAGCAACATATCGCTTTCGCCTAGTTTACCGCCCAGTAAAACGTGTGACCGATTGGCAACCACTTCGTTCACGTTCATATTGCTTTGTGTGCCGCTTCCTGTTTGCCAAATGACCAGTGGAAATTGGTCGTCGAGTTTGCTGGCAAGGATTTCGTCGCACACAGCACTAATAGCATCTCGCTTCTCTGCAGGCAATACGCCTAGTTCGCAGTTGGCATGAGCTGCTGCTTTTTTCAAAATGGCGAAGGCGCGAATAATCTCTTTTGGCATTGATGCTTCCGGGCCAATTTTAAAGTTGTTACGTGAGCGCTCTGTTTGCGCCCCCCAGTATACATGTGCAGGTACTTTAACCTCGCCCATGGTGTCTTTTTCAATTCTATATTCCATTTGTTGCGTAATTCTTCTTGTATTAAAAGGTTTCTGCGGCTTTACCCTTTTGCATGAGGTAGCCTTTTAAAAAGTCATCGATATAGCCGTCCATCACAGCATCTACATCGGATGTTTCAACTCCCGTTCGAACATCTTTCACCAATTTGTAGGGCTGCATTACATAGTTGCGAATTTGCGAGCCCCACTCAATTTTTTTCTTTGTTGCTTCGATTTCGCTTCGTGCTGCATTGCGTTTTTCGAGTTCCATTTCATAGAGCTGCGACTTCAACAACTGCATTGCTTTCTCTTTGTTTTGAAGCTGTGAACGAGTTTCGGTATTGTCGATAATGATGCCTGTAGGCGCGTGACGGAGTCGCACGCCGGTTTCAACCTTGTTCACGTTTTGTCCGCCGGCGCCTCCGCTTCGGAAAGTGTCCCAGGTGATGTCGGAAGGGTTGATGGCGATTTCGATGGAGTCATCGACAAGCGGGTAAACGTATACACTCACAAATGAAGTGTGCCTCCGTGCATTTGAGTCGAACGGCGAGATGCGCACAAGGCGATGAACTCCGTTTTCACCCTTGAGCATACCGAATGCGAATTCACCATCGATTTCCAACGTGCATTGTTTTACTCCGGCTACATCGCCTTCTTGCAGGTCTAGTTCTTTAACGGTGTGTCCGTTTTTCTGCGCCCACATAACATACATGCGCATGAGCATGCCGGCCCAGTCACAACTCTCTGTTCCGCCGGCACCTGCTGTGATTTGCAGAACGGCGTTCAGGCTGTCTTCTTCAGAGCTCAGCATATTTTTGAACTCGAGATCTTCAACACGCGAGGAAGCAAGTTTGAACTGCGCCTCTAATTCTTCTTCAGTAGCTGCTTGCTCCTTGAAGAAGTCATAAAGCACTGCCATGTCTTCTACAGAGTCTGAACAACTCTTGAAGGCATCTGTCCAGATTTTTTTATTGCGTATTTGACGCATCACCTGTTCGGCTTTTTTTGCGTCGTTCCAGAAGTCGGGGTCTTGGGTTAGCTTTTCGTCTTCCTTTATCTGAAGTAGTTTTACTTCAACGTCAAAGGTACCTCCCGAGCGCGGTCACGCGCTCCTTCAGCTCACCGATAGCATCGCTTGTAATTGCCATAATGATTAATCACTGAATTTGAATAATGCGGCCGCGAAGGTAGCTATCTTTACCGCTCAAGTCGAATTTTAACTGATCGCTGCATAATCATGGAAGAACTTTTTTCCGACCCCAATCAAAATCAACAAACGCGAACCCTAGAATCTATTATCTCCTCAGGCTTTGATGTGAATGGTTTGTCGTTCATCCGCAAGGGAATGCGATACTTCAGTGATGAGTTCGGTATTTACATTGCTTTTACCCTCGTGTATATCGCCATTTCTATGGCGCTTAGTACCTTGCCAGTTGTGGGCGACATATCAGGTATGTTGGTAGGACCTCCGCTGGTGGCTGGTTTTGCCTGTTATATGCGCCTACAGTCTCGGAATGAATTCAGAGAGTTTTCTCATTTTTTTGGCGGCTTTCGAGGCAGCAATTGGCCTTCTCTTGTGTCGCAAGGTATTAGCACCACACTCTGTATGGCGCTGTTCGTTGCCATTGTAGTTTTGCCATTTTTCTATGAGCCAATTCAAGCTTTTGTCACGGAACTGGAGAAAATCCAGAGCATGGATCAACAAAAGGCCGGCGAGTTCGTGATAGGTCTTTTTAATCCGCAAATTGGTTGGGCGGCCTTATTAGCTGCTATTACGGCCCTTGCGGTGTTAACGCTGTTTTGTTTGGCTCCCCTTTTTATTATCTACCGTGGATATTCTGCCTTTCAGGCGATTGGTGCCAGCTGGAAACTGGTTAGTAAAAAGTACCCTGCCTTTTTAATGTTCAACTTACTTCTTTGGTTGATGTTGATTGCCGGTTTTCTGATGTGCTGCGTAGGATTGCTTGCTGCGCTGCCGGTTTACTACCTCTCTTTAGCTGCGGCTTACAAAGAAATTACCGGAGACTAATTGTCATCTAGATGAAATTCAGACGCAGATAGTTCTCGGCGTATGCTGTCATAGGTGAAGCCTTTACGCAGTAGAAATTGTATGAGCTTTGACGTGCGTTCATATTCTGATTTCCCTTTAATGGTTGGCCACTTGCGGGTTGCTAGTTCTCGAATATTCTCCTGGTGTGTTTCGGTTTCGAGTGTTTCCAGAGCCTCTTTAATGTGCTCGTCATGAATGGCTCTGGCCTTCAAATGCATCTTGATTTTTTGAACTCCCCATCGCTGCAGAGTCGATTTGTCGTGAGCGAAGGCACAAGCAAAGCGCGCATCATCGAACATATTGCTTTTTTGAAGGCGTGCAATGCATGATTCGATCATAGATGTTTCGGCCCCCCATAGCTTCAGTTTCCGCGTTAGATCAAACCTGCAGCGCTCCGCTTTGTTGCACCAGTCAACGAGTTTAGAGTAGGCTATTTCTTCCGGGTATTTCATGTTTTTGGTTAGTGGCTCGTTTCAAAAGTAAACGAATTGAGTTTGTCCGAAGTGCTGTAGAATCGGGCTTGTGTGTGTTTTGTACGGAAAAAGCGAACCTTTCTCTGGTTCATCCGTTTTAACCCCTTTTATGAATGTGCCGCTTTGCTTATTTTTGCGAGGCGGTCATTTTAAAGACCACTGATATTTTAAAGTAGTAATGAAGAACGAATTGATTGTTAAACTGCGCGAACTTCTTAAGACGGAGGAAATTGCATCTATCCGCGACGGAGTTCGTGAAATCCGCAATGACTGGAAAGCGGAGACAGCTAAAGAGCGCCAATTACAAATGGAAGCATTCAAAGCGGAGGAACACCCCGAGGATGTAGAATTTGTATACAGCCCCCATGAACTGGAAGGGGAGTTTCAAGAGTTGGTAAAAGTCTATGAAGACCGTGTTGAAGAGCACGGGAAAAAGCTTGCCGCTGAGCGACAGAAGAATCTTGAATTGAAGCAGAACATCCTGAATGAAATGGATGCGCTCATTAAAGATGAACAAAACATCGGTAAGGCTTTCTCTACCCATAAGGCACTCAAAGAACAATGGGATGCCATTGGTGATGTGCCCGGCGACAAATACCATGATGTGCAGGAGAAGTGGCAGCGCTTCAACCATGAGTTTTTCTATAACATCAATATTTATAAGTCTCTTCAAGACCATGATTTGAAAATCAACCTCCGCAAGAAGGAGGAAATGATTGAAGAGGCCAAGAAGTTGGAAGAAGTTACCGTCATTAATGACCTGGAAATTCTTATCAAGAAATTTCAGCGAGAATGGATGAACATTGGTCCTTCTCCGCGCGAAACTTTTAAAGAATTGGGTGATACTTTCTTCGGCATTTTGCGCGAATCTCAGAACAGAGTGCAGGCTCACTATGATGAGATTCATAAGCACAGTGATGAGAATCTGGCTAAGAAGAAGGAGCTCGTTGCTAAGATGAGCGAAATTCTGACCATGGAAATAACCAATGCGGCCACCAGCAATCGTTGGACCGACGAAGTACTGAAGTTGCAAGAAGAATGGCGTACCATTGGATGGGCCCGCAAGAAAGAAAACGAAGAGGTGTGGCAGGAATTCCGCGGCTTGTGTGACTTGTTTTTCAGCAAGAGGAATTCTTTGTTTGAAGAAAAGCGTTCAGCTTACAAGATCAACAAGGATAAGAAGGAAGCCCTCATTGAACGTGCTCGTGCAATTCAGAATAGTGAAGATTGGAAATCATCAACGGATGAGCTGAAGCGTCTTCAGGAGGAATGGAAGGCAGTAGGTGCAGCTGATCCGAGAGAGGAGCAGAAATTATGGCAGCGATTCCGTTCTACCTGTGATCATTTCTTCGCCAGGAAGAAAGAAAATTATTCGAAAGTTATCGAAGAGCAAGCACAAAATCTTGCTCTGAAAATGGATATGCTGACTCAGCTTGATGCGTTGGAGATTACCGGAAACAAGGGCGCTGATCTCGCTGCTTTGAAAGAGTTTGGCGAACGTTGGCATTCGGTAGGCTTTGTCCCCAAAGACAATGTGAAGGAAGTGATGGATCGTTACAACCAATTACTGGATGTAAAGTATGGTCAAATCAATGCAGACCGTGAGCAGCGCGAAATGTCGAACTTCCGCAGCAAACTCGACAACCTGAAGACCAGTGCCAATGGTGAAGCACAGTTGAAGCGTGAACGAA
>CANIAA010000109.1 GCA_947465255.1 Flavobacteriales bacterium
TTCTTCGCTAAACCACCGATTCTTCCGCTCGGCGGGACTTAATTCAAATGGGTTCTTTGTTGACATCCTATTACGTTTTAAAAGTTAATTTTCACTTTCAAAACGGTCAACGTATTTCAGGCACCGACACAAAGCGGGTGTTCAAAACATAACTTCCCTCAGTATCCACAATAATCATATACTACTACATTCGCACAAAACGTTTTCTACTCTTGAAAAATCAAAAACGCAAGGCAGGCGACTTTAAGAAAGACCTGCGCCGCGAAATCCTCGAAATATTCCAACGTCATCCGAAAAAACCTCTCAACCACAAGCAAGTGGCGGCCGAGCTGGGCATTAAAGACTCGGGGGTGCGCACACTTGTTTATGAATTACTTCGAACCGAAGCCGACAATGGAAAGCTGAAGGAAATTGAACATGGCAAGTTCATTTTGTTGGCAGCCGAACAAACGAGTTTGCAAGGTGTAATTCAGATTACAAAATTCGGCCGTGGCTTTGTGAACATTCCCGGCATGAAAGACGACATCGAAATTGCCAAAGGGAATACCGGCTTCGCGCTGTGGGGCGATACCGTCGAGATTCAATTCAACCCCAAAGCACGCAGACCCGAAGCGCGCGTTACTCGCGTTGTTGAGCGAGGCAAAAAGAACTACGTGGGCATCATCGAGATGTCAAAAGACCACGCGTTCTTCATTCCTTCTGACCAACGCATACACGTCGATTTCTTCATTCCGAAAGAACTCTACCACGGAGCTAAGCACGGCGAAAAAGTAATCGCAGAAATAACCGAATGGACTAAGCCTGATCGCAAGCCTTTCGGACGCATCACTAAAGTTCTCGGTAAACCCGGATCGCATCAGGTCGAGATGCACGCCATCATTGCCGAGTTCGGATTGCCTTATGAGTTTCCGGAAGATGTCATTGCTGATTCCGAGAAAATTGCGACAGATATTACTGCTGAGGAAATCGCCAAGCGCCGCGACTTCCGAAAGATTTCAACCTTTACCATCGACCCATTCGACGCGAAAGATTTCGACGACGCTCTCTCCTATCGCAAACTCGAAAATGGCCTTACCGAAGTGGGTGTGCACATTGCTGATGTGTCGCACTACATGAAGCCGGAGTCCATACTTGAAAAGGAAGCGTTCATTCGTGCAACATCAGTCTATCTGGTAGACCGCACCATACCCATGCTCCCCGAGCGCCTCTCAAACGAATTGTGTTCACTGCGCCCGAAAGAGGAAAAACTCTGCTTCTCGGCGGTGTTTGAACTCGACGACGATGCGAATCTCAAGTCGGCGTGGTTTGGTCGCACCGTGATATTCTCCGACAGAAGATTCACATATGAAGAAGCGCAAGAAATAATCGAAACCGGCAAAGGAGAATTCGCCGATGAAATAACGCACCTCGACAAGCTCGCCA
This sequence comes from Flavobacteriales bacterium, assembly GCA_947465255.1. GTDB lineage: Bacteria > Bacteroidota > Bacteroidia > Flavobacteriales_D > Sanyastnellaceae > JAIBBG01. The sequence goes on from CANIAA010000109.1 coordinate 1,423, forward strand.
AGAAAATGCGCGCGAAGCGATTCGAAACGGGCGCTATTGACTTCAACACAGAAGAAGTGAAGTTCAAACTTGATGAGCTCGGAAAACCGATTGGTGTTACCATCAAAGTAATGAAAGACTCCAACCAGCTCATTGAAGAGTTCATGCTGCTGGCCAACAAAAAAGTGGGCGAGTTCATTGGCAAGAACAAAGTGAACGGACAGGAACGCACCTTCGTTTACCGAATTCACGACACGCCCGATGATGGCAAACTGATGCAGTTGAAGACCTTCATTAAGCACCTTGGATATAGCATTCCCCGACAGTCAAACGTCAATCCTTCCACACTCATAAAATCACTGATGGAGCAGGTGAAAGGACACGCCGAAGAAGATATCATTAAAAACATGGCCATTCGCACCATGGCCAAAGCCGAGTACTCAACCAGCAATATCGGTCACTTCGGGCTGGCATTCGAGTACTACTCGCACTTCACCTCACCCATTCGCCGCTATCCCGATGTGATGGCGCATCGACTGTTGCAGCATTATCTCGATGGCGGTAACAGTGTAAATCCGAATGACTACGAGGTAAAATGCAAGCATAGTTCGCTCATGGAAAAGCGCGCCTCAGAAGCAGAGCGCGCAAGCATCAAATACAAACAAGTCGAATACATGCTCAACCACGAGGGCAAAATATTCGAAGGCATTGTATCCGGACTCACCAGTTGGGGCTTTTATGTGGAGGTCGGCGAAACGAAAAGCGAAGGCATGGTGTCGCTGCGCAACCTTACCGACGACCACTACGAGTTCGATGCCGACAAGTACATCATACGCGGTTTGCGCACTCGAACTGAACTGCACATGGGCGATAAAGTGATGATTAAAGTAATGGGCGGCAACCTCAATCAGCGCACGCTCGACTATCAATGGATTCGCAAATAAGGGGCCTCTGAGAAAAATCAGGAAACGATTTTGAACAAAAATTGTTTCCCGAGTGTTTAACGGCCGTATTTTCGCGCCCCGAAATGTCGACCGATAAAGAGCAACAACTGATAGAAGGTGCTATGTCCATCTTCATGCGCTATGGAATCAAGAGCGTAAACATGGACGATGTGGCTCGTCAATTGGGGGTTTCCAAGAAAACACTCTACCTGTATTTCAAGGACAAAGAAGACCTGCTGAGTCAAGTCGTGCAGCGCCATTGTTCCATGGAACAAGAAAGTATTTCCTCCATCGTTTCCAAAAAACTCAGTGCGATCGAAGAGATGTTCGAAATCATGCATTGGGTACTAAGTATTCTTAGCAAAATCCATCCTTCCGTTAAGTTCGATTTGGAGAAATATCATCCGGAACTTGGGAATACGATGAAGCTTGCGCGTGCAGAAGTTGTTCATAGTTGTATTCTGAACAATCTCAAGAAAGGCAAGAAAGAAGGCGCCTACCGCAAAGACCTGGATGCAGAGATCATCACACGCATCTACCTGGCTCGCATCGATGCATTTCTCGACCCCGACATTTTTCCGTTCGACCGCTTCAAACCGGTGGATGTCTACAAAGAGCTTTTCCAATATCACATTCACGGCATAGCCAACGCAAAAGGAATCGAACAACTCGAAACCATTCTCAAACAAAAACGCAAGTAAACTCCGATCTATGAAATCAATCCTGCAATCGGCATTCGTCATCATCGTGGTGGTTCACGCCACAAGCATGCGGGCGCAAACGCAGCAGCTTTCGCTTATTCAGGCGCAGGACTACGCTTTGAAAAACGCATTCCAGGTGAAGAATGCGCAGCACGACAAAACTTCTGCAGACTTAACCTCCGATGAATTGCTCGGTATCGGACTTCCACAATTAAACGGAAGCCTTCAATATCAGAACTTCATCAATCTTCCAACCTCAATTGTTCCGGGTGATTTCTTCGGTGCTCCCGGTCAAGACGTGCGCGTGCAATTTGGTGTGCCCCATCAAATGACCGTCGGACTGTCGGCTTCTCAATTGCTCTTCGATGGTACTTGGCTCGTTGGCTTAGAAGCCTCAAAAGCATATGCCGAGTTGCAACGCAAAAACATCCAGAAGTCTGAAATCGATATTCGGGCAAAAACAGCAGAGGCCTACAGTATGGCAATCACAACGCAAGCCAACCTCTCCATTCTCCGCGATATGCTTACTCATATGCAGCGCTTGCTCAATGACACCGAAGCCATGCAACGAGAAGGATACAGCGAGCAACAAGACGTTGATCAGCTCATGCTTTCCGTAAACGAACTGATGATTCAAATTGACTACACTGAGCAGTATGTCAAAATCACAAAAGACTTACTAAAGTTTGCTATTGGCATGCCTCTTAGCACTGAAATTGAGTTAAGCGACACGTGGGAGTCTCTCACAGAAACAGCAGGAGATGATGTGCTTTCCTTCAACGCCAACTCCACCATCGATGTGCAGCTTGCCGAAAACGGATTGCTCATGCAACAGCTCAACGTGAAGTCAAAAAAGGCAGCGCTCATGCCCAATCTGGCGGCATTCTACAATGTGCAAACCCAAGGCTTGCGTGATGAGTTCGACTACTTCGACACCAGCCTGCCTTGGTTTCCAATACAACTATGGGGAATTCAACTCAATGTTCCGATTCTCAGCGGAGGAAGTAAATCGAAAACAATCAAGAAAACACAAGTCGAAGTTCAGCGCATGACCGACATGGTTTCAATGACCAAAGAAGCAGTGCAACTGGAATACAATACAGCAACCACTGAACTAGCATTTTCCAAAAAACGCATGACGCAAGCCAAGTCCAATCTGGAACTTGCCAAATCGATTTTAGAAAAGGAAGAAATCAAATACCGAGAAGGTCTTTCGAATAGCTTCAACATCACACAGCGCAACCAACAAGTCATTAACGCACAGAGCGCATACACCAATGCCGCGATTGCATACATGAACGCACAAACGAAGCTCAATAAAGTGCTCAACAAATAATTCCATTCGACCAACAACACAACATCCACTCATATGAAGTATTTCATTCTTGCCCTTACAGCCGCCCTTCTTGCAGCCTCTTGCGGCTCCAACGGTACCGGAAACGCACAACTCGACTCGCTTATCGCTAAGCGTGACTCGCTTAAAAATGTGCAATCGAATCTCGCAAAAGAACTCGCAGCCATTGAAGAACAAATAGCACTGCTCGACACCGGCATAAAAGCTCCGGCAGTAGCTGTAATGCCCGTGATGCGCCAAAACTTTAAATCGTATTTCCAAGTGCAGGGCTATGTAACAACCGACGCTCAAGCGAAAATTTATCCGAATCCAATGGGCCAGGGCATCATTCGAAAAATATATGTGCGTGAAGGCGATCGTGTTTCTGCGGGACAAAAGCTCGCTCAAATCGATGATGCCGTTACACGCCAAATGCTTGGACAGTTAGAGGTAAATCTCGCCGTGGAAACGGAAAATTACAATCGCATCAAAAAGCTTTGGGAACAAAAAATAGGCAGCGAAATGCAAGTGCTTCAAGCTCGTCGTGCGAAAGAAAATTTCGAAGAACAGCTAAAGCAATTGCGCGAACAAATTGCACAATTCGTTATCACCGCTCCTATCAGCGGAACGGTCGACAAAATTTATTCGAAGGAAGGCGAAGCTGCTGCCATTGGCACTCCTATGCCCGTGATGAGCATCATCAATCCGGGTAGCAACTATATGCTAGCCGACATCAGCGAAAGCTATATCGGAATTATTGCACAAGGTCAACAAGCTGAAGTCATGATTCCGAATCTTGACACTATTTCTACTAAAATTTCACTCATTGGCAATACCATTAAAACTGCCAACCGCACCTTCGAAGTACGCATGGACTTGCCTGCCGGGAATTCTAATCTAAAGCCAAACCTCGTTGGTAGCGTGCGCTTCGCAGACTATGCAGCCGATAGCACGGTTGTATTGCCTTCATCACTCATCATGAAAGATGCGGAAGAACGCTCATTCGTTTTCATCAACGACAACATGAAAGCCAAGAAAGTTATCGTAACGACAGGCAAGAGCTACGAAGGTCAAACAGAAATTCTCAATGGCCTTGTGGGCGGCGAAAGCATTATTAGCAAAGGTGCCCGCAAACTGGTCGATGGTCAAGAAATACGCATTGCCAACATCTAATTGAAGAGGTATGGATCAAAATAAAAATCACACCGAGTTTACCTACCGTCAATTCGGGCTTTCGAATTGGGCGCTCAACAACCGCAAGGTGGTTATGGTGCTCACGTTTATCATCTTCTTCTGGGGGGTGTACAACTACATCAATGTACCGAAGGAGAGCTTTCCGGAAATCGTTGTTCCTACCATTTATGTTGGAACAGCTTATCCCGGAAACTCAGGTGAGGACATCGAGAAACTCATCACCAAGCAACTCGAGAAGGAAATCAATACGATTACGGACATCGACAAAATGACGTCGTCGTCGGTGCAAGGATACAGTGCCATCAACATTGAATTCGACTTTTCGATAACCGCAGAAGATGCGCTGCGAAAGGTAAAAGACGCAGTCGACAAGGCGATGTCGGATCCCGACTTCCCCAAAGACTTACCGGCAGAGCCGAACATCTTTGAAATGAATTTCACAGAGTTGATGCCCATCATGAACATCAATCTCAGCGGTGACTATTCATTGGAAGACTTAAAAGATTATGCAGAACGTTTGGAAGATGAGCTTGAAAAAATCCCGCAAATCAACAAGGTCGACATCAAAGGACTTTCGGAAAAAGAAGTGCGTGTGGAGATTGACAACTTCGCACTCGAAGCTCGTCAACTCAGCTTCAACGATGTTGCTGATGCATTGCGCAGTCAGAACACCACTGTGAGTGCCGGTGATATTCGCTTAGGCGATATGAACCGCTCCGTCAAGGTGAGCGGCGAATTCAAAAACATGCAGGACATTGAGAATGTCATCATCAAAAACGAAGGACAAGACATCGTTTACCTGCGCGACGTTGCCACGGTAACATTCGCCGAGAAAGAAAAAGAATCATACGCTCGTGAGTTCAAAAATCCGGTGGTAAGTCTCGATGTGATCAAACGCGGCGGCGAAAACCTGCTCGAGGCAAGTGACGCCATCAAGATAGCAATCGAAGATGCAAAGAGAGACTTTCTTCCTTCCAACCTCACACTGACGATAACCAACGACCAAACAGGTTTCACCCGAATGCAGGTGAGCGACCTCGAGAATAATATCTTCTTCGGTATTGTGCTCGTTGTATTTGTAATCATGTTTTGGCTTGGCTTGCGTAACGCGCTTTTCGTTGGTGTTGCTATTCCGCTCACGATGTTATTGTCGTTCTCTATTTTGAGTCTAATGGGAGTAACGCTCAACCTCATGGTGCTGTTCGCGCTGATTCTCGCGCTGGGAATGTTCGTCGACAACAGTATTGTAGTGGTTGAGAATATCAATCGTCTCATGTCGGAAGGGCATTCCAAAATGGAAGCCGCCAAACTCGGGGTCGGTGAAGTAGCATGGGCCATTATCATTTCAACTCTCACGAATGTTGTAGCCTATCTCCCTCTCGGTGTATGGCCCGGCATCATGGGGCAATTCATGGGCTACTTGCCTCTCACGGTAATTGTCGTACTGTTCGCCTCACTGGTTGTTTCACTTATCATCAACCCCGTAATGTGCTTGCAATACATGCGTGTCGATGAAATCGAAACCAACCGCAAGCAATTGTGGAAAGTAGCGGGGACTCTCCTTGTGATTGGCCTTGCTAGTGCCATAGCCGGTGTCATTTGGTTAGGAAACATTCTCATGCTACTCGGTGTGATGATGCTGTTGAACGAATACTTTCTTGCCCCATTCTCCAAAAAATTCCAGAACGGACCGCTGATGAAACTCGATGCATTTTACAACCGCATTCTCACCTTCTCACTCAAAGAAGGTCGCAAGCGTTGGTTGTTCATGGGTACGTTCGGATTGCTTATTCTTTCGTTTGTGCTTTTCGGTTTATTCCCACCCAAAGTAATCTTCTTCCCGCAAGGAGATCCGCAATACGTCAACATCTTCATCGAAAAACCGATTGGAACCAACATCGAAGAATCGAACCGCATCACCAAAGAAATCGAAGACATTATTTTGGATGAGGTGTCGAAATACGATGACGAAACGATTCGCGAAAAAAACAAGAACTTCCTCGTATCGTCGGTGATTGCCAATGTGGGTAATGGAACATCTGACCCGCAGCAAGGGCCATCGCTCGAAAACACACCGCACAAAGGGCGCATCACGTTATCGTTCGTTGAATCACGCTTGCGTCGCGATGTTAGCACGACCGAAGTGATGAACAATTTGCGCACGCGATTGAAAGAATATCCCGATGCGAGTATCATCGTAAGCCCAAGTGAAATGGGACCTCCGCAAGGGCCTCCCGTGAACATCGAAGTGCGCGGTGACGATTATGATTCGCTTCTGCTTACTGCGCAACGTATCAAGCAACTGGTGGAAACGAAATACATCGGTGGTATTGAAGAACTAAAAGTTGATGTCGACAAAAACAAACCTGAACTTCCTATCGAAGTAGATATCGAACGTGCGCGTCGATACGGACTGAGTATCTATCAGGTCGGTGATGCCATTCGTTCATCGCTCTATGGTCGGGAGGTAAGCACGTTCAAAGACGGTGATGATGATCACAAAATCAA
>CANIAA010000110.1 GCA_947465255.1 Flavobacteriales bacterium
GCGGCCAGGCGTTTGACGCATCCGTTGCATCGAATGCCAAAATGTGACCTAACCATTGTCCGGTTTCAGTCTTATAAACTTTATAGAAATGCACGTCTAGTTTTCTCCCTTTAATTTCAGCAGACTTTCCTACAATAAACACAACTGAGTCGGCCTTTGACTCCAATGATTCATACTGACTCCGCAAATAAAGATTAGCCAACGCATTCCGAGATGAGTAGGACAATGGCATCCGAGCCACTTGTCCGTGTTCGTATAGCAGCGTGTATAAAGAATGAACTTGATCGCTCATTCTTGCAATTCGTGCAATCAGCGAATCCGAAATGGCCACTCCATGACTCAAATCAAACCTCGCCAAATCAATCAGGAGCTTACCCTTTTTCGTGGTGTAGGCTTTAGAAAAAAACGAAGCGACATCTTTCTCTTTGCGGACAGGATTGAGTAAGCTGCAATAGTCAAGCAATACATCTGTGCTAAAGCCATATCCGGTTTCTTCACTGCTGTTGAGTCGCTTCAGCTCATTGCGCGCCTCTACCAGAATTTGGGGAACCAAATACCGATACGTTACGACGGGTAGCAAACTGCTATCAGCTGACATAGCCATGAGGTGATAGATACTCTCTTCATATTCATCAATAGCCAGAAGCTGCATTAGTTGCGGTAACAAAGGAGCGGCCAAGCGCACGGAATCGAATAATGTTTCGCACCCACTCCCTCCCATTTCATCAAAAACAATTGGCGGTTCTTCCACAACCAGGCGTGCGTATGACCTCCAAGCCTTGGCTGTTTTCATGCGCAACAAGGTTAGGAGTATCTCGTACTGGTATTGCGAACTATCAGGGTGCTCATTGAATTCGCTCACCAAAAAATCTATGTTGGCTGATGAGGTGTCGACCGCCAAACCGGAAAGCAATTTTGATTTGATATGCAGAGCATCCTCGCCATTGAAGTAGGGCAGATTTTTCAAAAGAGAGCGCATTCTTACTGACGACTGATCTGAGAAATCCATCTCACCGGTTATCATGAGTGCGCGCTCACGCAATGACGAATCAGCAGAAGTCAATGCCTCGAAATAGGCATTATCGCGCAAATCAAAATGCGGAAACGAGAATACTGTATCGGTTGATTGAAAACTTTCGAAAGCTTCCTTAACCCATGCCGGCATTCCCATTATCGAATCATAACAAGTTGACAAATGATAGAATGACTTATTGTGCAAGATCATCCGATGGTGAAAGCGTTTGGTGGTGCCTGTGTCACCCACCACAAACTCAAAATCGGCTCCTCGCTCATTCCATTCACTTCGCTCCGAAACCATGCGCATATCAAGCCCCAACACCAACTCCCGCTTTTCCCGCAGGAAAGAATTTTTATCTTCTCCGTCCGAATACTCGTGATAACGCTGAAAGTCAACTCTTATCGCCTCAGCATGATGCGGCGGGTTCAAAACTGTAGAAGCATTTGTGCCGAAGGGAGAGTTGGAATCAACTTCCAAATCAGCATTAAACAACATGGCCTCGGCAGAAGGAACTGAATTCACAGGAATGAATGGCAATTGAACCGAAAAACACATTTCTTCATTGCTATACTTCTGAAAATCGAGTTGAGAGGCTGATTCCAGCGTAAAATCAGCCAACCAGCTTTTACGAACCTCGCTATCTTTTTCATTCGTTGACAATGCGATATAGCTGTTGGCATGAATGATAAAAAATGCATGTACGGTTTCTTTCAAAGAAATCATGCCATCCTTCCGTCCTAACAATTCCGCAGCAATAATCCTTTTACCCTGATGACTCATGAACTCGGAGCTTACAACATCTAAATTCCTGTCTTCACAGAATGCCCTCAAAAAACGCTGAAGCTCATAGTTATCCTCATCCAAAAACTCCGGTGATTCAATGACGTGTCGCTGCACTGTGTAGTATGCTCCGGTCGAAGGGTTGGTTGCAATCACTTCAAAATCGGAACCCGTGGTCAGGACTGAAATCTCATCATAGCATACAGCGCGCGAAGGCAGTTTCACCCTTACCGTGCCATCCGTCGATTGCCATAGCGGCGCGCCGGAAGGAGCTTCATTTATTTTAATACTTTCAAAAAACGAATCACCCAACCCCTGCTTCACCTTGTCGCCCGAAGCCTCCAATTTGAGAACAATGATTTCATCGGGCATCACAATAACACGCTCACGCTCATAATCACCTCGACGTGTTCTATTCACAACATCAATACCGGGATAGCCTCCTACTTTAATCGTCTTCTTGGAAATGATTTCGCCGGCAACCGTTTCGTAGAACATGCTGTCAATCATCGCGAGCACATCACCGGAACTGAATCCGGTCATGCCGTTGTAGGACTTTAAACGCGAGAACGTATAGTTAGCGCCATTGGCAATATCGAGACACAACCAAGTAGAAGACTCCCTGTTCACTCTCGAATGAAACATAGGTGCGGGCACATTCAAGGATACCAAACCATCAGAGGTAGTAAAAGGAATGGAAGGACGAACGTAAATGCGCTGATCGATTTCCTTTCTGCGTTTGGCATTTCTGCTACCCTTGCTGATAGGACTAACTTCATAACCGAGGGCGCGCAATGATTCTATCACACCGCCCTCACCCGGTAAATGGGCACAACCCATCGCAGCAAACACCGACTGCTCCCGGTGAAGGACACTGTCGATGTTGTGCACAAAAACTTTGTTGCGTTCCAATAAAATGAATTTCCTAAAGGCAGCAGTTGTTGCATATCGAGTGAGGGAATCGATAAAATCAAGATCCTGTCTTCGGTATGCGGGCTCCAACTGACGGTTCAGCGCCTCAAAATTCTGAATATCGCCTTCATCCCATTCACGCATGTCGCCCTCCTCGGCCTCTGCTGCATTTGCCTTTCGGATAAACGCGTCACTCTGAGCATAGGTCTCCAAGCCCATTGTCCGGCGTCCCATTTTCTTAGCCGTCTGGTAGATATGCATGTCTAGCCAGGTATCTTCTTCAAAATCGGCCGACAACTCGTTATCACCATATCTAAACATCAGATAATTCAGGATGTCAGGCTCGTAAAGCAAAACTTCCTGAAGTCGTTCATAGGGCGAAAGTCCATTACCCGGGTTCCAATACCCTTTCAATTGAGGCAGCGGTGAATCAGAATCAAACTCATCATAATACCCTTCTTCGAATGATTCCGTTCCCAACCATTGCACTATTTGTGGGTCGCTAAACAAGGCCATGAGCCATTCCTCGGGTTCCAACTCCAAGGCCACAACATCAGCAGACTGAAGGCAATTATAAAACGGGTCGCCAAGTTGAAAAGCGAGTTTTCCGCTTATATGCATGGTGCCGTATAGATAAGACGGCTTGCGCAACCCATTACCGGTAACCTCCCAAAGCAAACTCTGATATTTATTCTGACCAACTGAATTCAGCGCTAGGCTAAGTATCACCAGCGTTAGGCTCAGATTTGACAGGTACTTCATGGAAAAGAAACGGTTCAAGAGGGTCGATATCCCGTCAAAAATAGGGAGTATCTGTGTCGAAGTGAGCAGATTTGTTCGATGATAACCGAAATCGATTATTTTTGCCGCCGCATAACATTGAAAAATATGTCAAAACAAGACACACCGAAAGAAGAAGCAATTGTTGACATCCAACAAGTAGCATCGAAGACCGAGCAGTTTTTCGAACAAAACCGCAAAGCCATTTCATTAGGAATGGGTGCGGTTGTAGTCGTATTGGGCGGATTCTTCGCCTTTCAATTCCTCTACAATAAGCCACGTGAAGTAGAAGCTTCAAATGCTGCTATTCGCGCAGACCTTCTGGTTGAAATGGACTCTATTCGTTTAGCCGTACAAGGTGATGCTAATTTCGAAGGCTACGAAGCTATTGCAGCTAATTACAGCGGCACCAAAGTAGCAGACCGCGCTCATTTCTGGTGCGGCGTATACTACCGTGACATTGCAAAAGACTACAACGCAGCTTTGGATCACTTCAAAAAAGCAAGCTTCGATGATGAAGCGATGAGCGTAGAATTAACAGGTTGCATTGGCGACATGTATGTTATGGCGAACGATTTGGAACAAGGTGCCTCTTGGTTGGAAAAAGCTGCTAAGCAAGCCAACACAAGCGCAAGCCGTGATTACACCGGTCCGATGTACAATCTGAAAGCCAGCAAAGTATATATGGAGCTTGGCAATAACAACAAAGCCGAAGCCTTGTTGCAGTATGTAGTAGACAACTACGATAAGCGTTCGCAGGAATACGGCGAAGCCGAAAAGCTTCTCGCCTATTTGAAGGCTAAGGGTTAAACCCATGGCAACGAACAATCTTTCTGTATACAACAAAGAACATCTTCCCGATGCACGATCTATGCGCATCGGGATTGTTGTTTCTGAATGGAACGATCACATCACGTCGAATCTATTGAAAGGATGTGTGGATGCCCTTACCGATTGTGGGGTGAACAGCAAAAACATAATTGTTGCGCATGTACCCGGTAGCTTCGAACTCTCGCTCGGTGCGCAATTGCTATTCGAAAACCACAAGCCTGAAGCTGTGATATGCTTAGGTTGTGTGATTCGTGGTGAAACAGCACATTTCGATTTTGTGAGTAATGCGTGTGCAACAGGTATCCAGCAACTGGCTCTCAAAACTAGCAAACCTGTTGTATTCGGTGTATTAACCGACGATACAGAGGAACAGTCCATTGCTCGCAGCGGCGGAAGCAAAGGAAACAAAGGCACAGAGGCTGCTATCACCGCCATCAAAATGATTGGCCTGCAACGCGAACTGGAAGGTAATAACTGGTAAGTCGAAAGTGTACTACACTTCCATTTCCTGAAACGACAATTCTTCTTTACCTTTTTTAGTAAGACGATAACCCGAGTTGTTTTTATTCATGATATAACCATCAAGGTAAAGATTCGCCACACGCTCACCCAACTGAGCGCTGCGTGTAGAAGAAGCATCATCGTGTTCGATTCGACTCCAGAAAGCCGTTTCGAGTTGACTAAGTTTGATAAGCTCGTTCTTGTTGTTCTTCTTGTAGGTTTGAATAATATCGAGAATGACGTAGTCGTATTTGTCCAGGAACATGGGTAAAAAAAGGTTGGCCGGTTAATTTAGATTTGCGTCTTAACGCGGGGCTAATATAGAATCGACAATGGGGGTGTTTTGTGAGCAACTCGAAACCTTTTGCTCACAACTTTTCAACCTAACCAAACACACTCCCATGACTTCATTTCTTTTCATTGCTCAATCAATCCTTCATTTTGAACTAACTTGCACTCATTGACATCTATAACCATGAAAAAAAACTTCCTCGTTTTGTCAGCTTTTGTTGCGCTGAATGCAACTGCTCAAATCACCATTAACAGCAACCATCTTCCTGGCGCCGGCGATTTGCTTTATACCCGCGCGGCCACTTTGCTCAGCGATATTGATTTAGAAGCAACCGGACCGAACTACTCGTGGACCTTCGGCGATGATGTCATTCAAGCAGATGGGCTCGATGCAGGCACCGAATGCGTTGACATGGGAAGTCTTTCTCTGGTAGATCAGTTATTCTTCAACAACCCCCTTTTCCCCGACTACAATTCGGATTTTGGTATTGGTGCAGCGCTCCTCGACAACCCGCTCATCAACATCGAAAATGCCTATCAAGTTTATAAAAACAGCGGCGGAGTATATGCCATGACCGGTATCGTTGCCACAATCGAAGGTGTTCCGTTGAATGCCCGATATGATGAGCGAGATATCATTTACGACTTGCCACTTACTTATCCGGCATCCGGAAACACTCACTCTGTTTTGCAGCTTGAAGTCCCAACCTTGGCCTACTATGGCACAGATCAGTATCGCAACTACGTGTGTGACGGTTGGGGAACGCTCAATATCTATGGCCAATCGTTTGACGTGTTGCGCGTGAAGTCAACACTCGTCGGCTTTGATTCGTTATCGGTTAATTTCAATGGTCTTCCGCTTGCCTTTCAACTCCCGAAAGACATCACCACCTATCAATGGCTTAGCACTGAATTCAAAGTTCCTGTTCTGGAAGTAATTTCTTCTGTCGGCGGTTTTGGCGGAGCGCAGCTGACCGTGAGAACTGCAGATCTTGGGGTCAATGTGAATGAAACCATGCTCAACACTTGGCGCGTTTACCCTAATCCAACTGCACATGAATTGATTGTCGCAGATGGCACTTCGAGAGATACGTTCACGATTCTCAATTCATCAGGGCAAGTTGTGAAGCAAGGAAACCTGGTTCACAATCGAATTGATGTAGATGATTTATCCGCCGGCATTTACTTCATTCGCTTAAATCACGAAGGAAGTATCCGACAAGTACAATTCTCTAAGCAATAGGCAATCATCAATTTCCGCAAGGAAAATCAGAGGAGCCGTTCGGATCGCAAAAGTTGAGTGCCGCGGTGTACTCGCTTTGAACCAGCGCTCGCAAATTACCCGAGTTAGGCTGGTTGTTGTTATCGAAGGCTATCATTGGCAGACCAACCAAGTTACGCGTTCCTCTTGATGCGAATAATCCAATACCGTTGCTGACGTTGGTGTATATCGGACGTTCCTGAACGACACCGGTCGATGGTGAATTCACTTCGATGTAAGACTTTAAATCGTTGTTGCCCATCGTGAGCATAACATCGAAACACTCGGTGCGCTGTTGCTGGGTGTCGTATGTTCCAATGATGCGGCGAATGCGCTGGTCTGCAACCAAATTATTTTGCAAAAAGGAGAAGAATGCGCGACCATCGAACGTGATTTTCAGAAGTTGCCCATTGGTGATTTCATCATCCGAGATACTTCCCAGATAATAGTCCAAAAACTTAGGAGTTACACTCACCGGAGCGCCAGACCAGTCTGCGTTCTCATACTTCATTTCCGTATAGTGGAATCGCAAACGAGCGTCATAAATATTGGCATTACTAGCCGCATTCCAGCGAATGGCTACCTCGGATGTGTAATTAAATCCACCATTAGTCGAAACAGACGCAAGAATGAATGTTGCATTCTGCTGAGGGGTCAACCACGAAAAACTATTGTAACTGACCACTTTGGTCGTCGCAGACACCTCACGTCCATCTGTAAACTCAAGAACTACGCGATACTCCGAATTTTGATCGAGCCCGGGAGCCGATGGAACGAAGTAGTACATCGTCTGGTCCGGACCGTAGAATATACCGTTCATTTGACGGTTACTAACCGTGGTAGAAACTAGCTCATATTCATCGACTACATTTCCATCGACAATTCTCTCAACCACCTTCCTCACAAAATCTTCATCTGAATACTCTGAACTATCTCTGACGGCGGCATAGCTGTTATTGTCGCCTTCACCGAGGAAAGTCCTATTGATTTTGATCCACTGCGTGTCTTGAACCGAAATAACATTGTCACCATTGTAATCGGGATCCAGCAAACCGAAAATGACAGTCGTGTTCTTGTAAGGTGCATTCAAATCCACCTCGGTTTCGCAGGATGTGAAAACCAAGGCTATTGCAAAGAGAAGAAATATCGTTTGTTTCATGATAGTAGAGCTAATACAAAGGCGCACAAATGTACCCTATTGTGGTTGAAACGCGGTGTTATCAACGGAAAGAAAAAATGATGCTATTGTCGAGCGCAGTAACGCTAGATAGCCTGCAAAAATGCCAGGGTATCGACGCCATCCGCATAATCCCACAACGCCGGACGCTGACTGCCCCCGAAGGAAATGTCAGAGTTGCTGACAATGCACTGAATTTCCTCTGCACGACTATCAAGATTTTTTCGCAATTCCTGCTCATCTGTGTAGTACTCGTAGTACAAACTTCCTGTTGGCGAAGCAAGGGATGTATCCTCTTTCAGCAATAAGAATCCATTATCGAGTAACTGCTCATTATTCAACAACCAAACGGCCTTGTTGTAATCGTAGTTGTTAGCGTACTTGTGATGATGAATGATGGCATTGTAATCATACAGCGCATTGAAAAGCTTATCTATCCGGAAACCCTCGGGTAAATACACCTTCGACACATTGCGGCAGCCTAGTCCGAAGTATGCGAAAACATCACGAC
>CANIAA010000111.1 GCA_947465255.1 Flavobacteriales bacterium
TGAACCTTGCACACCGCCAAGCATTTCAATTGCCTCCAATGCGACTTCACAAGATGAAGGAATTCTGCTCTATTGCAATGGCGATGTAGTCGAACTGGACGCCTCAGGTTCCACTGGCGCTCCCGGTCATTCGATTAGCTCCTATATTTTCAACTTCGATGATGGATCACCCATTGAAACCACTGCGGCCGTCATCCATAGCTACACATACCCTCACATCTTTGAAGTTACCCTAACCGTCATCGACGACATCGGCTGCACGACCGATACCGTTTTTCCTGTCGGAATGCTGGCACCTACCCAAATTTCGCTTCCCAACATCGATGCAATTTGCCTGGGTGGCGACTCACTGTTCGTTGCTGAATATGGTGTCCAATCCATTTCCAACGCACCTATATACTCGAACAATGAAACGATGTTTCTACCTGATGGTGTCGGCTTTAGCTACACGAGCACCATTCTGGTGGATGGATTTGAAGCAGGCTCTACCATCAACTCGTGCGACCAGTTCAATTCCATCATGGTGAACATGGAACACAGCTACATGGGCGACTTGAATATCGCATTGGAATGTCCGAATGGTATCCTCGTGGATTTGGTATCGTTTGGTATCAATGGAGGCAGTGGAACAAACTTAGGACAGCCAGTAGCTGATGAACCAACTGAGCCCGGCATTGGATGGGATTATTCCTGGAGTCCTGAAGCACTGAATGGAACATGGGGTGAAGAAGTAATAGCAGGTAATATAATTTCTAGCGAAAACACATGGCAGGCATCACTAGTTCCAGGTGTTTACTCCGCACAAGAGGACCTTTGCAACTTCATCGGTTGTCCGCACAATGGTCCATGGACCATTATCATTACGGACAACTTTATTGGAGACAACGGATACCTTTTCAATTGGTCTATTGAGCTGGAAGGCAACCTTAATGGCTCGTCGCCCATTTCATACACACCGACCATTGACGCGGGTATAAATGGTTCTTTTTGGAGTAGCGAAGCCATTCAAACCATTTCAGCAGATGGAGATAGCATCTCCCTTGATACAAACACAGAAGGCCTTGCACAATTAACTTTTACAACCATTGATAACATCGGTTGCGCCACAACCGAGTCTATCGAGGTCAACATTACTAGTAATTTCTTCGACATCGTGCTGGATGAAACCTATGTCTATGACCCGACAACATTTCCTCAATTGCCCTATTTAAATGCCTATCTCTCCGATTGGACTCTCGAAAATGGCGCACAATGGGAATGGTGGCCGGCAGACGGATTGCAATCGGTGAATACAGCCTTTACCAACCTCATGATTCCAAACGACAATGAGTTTTATGTGGTCACAGTGCAACACCCTACCTATCCGGGCTGTAGCAGCTCAGACACCATCGATGTCATTCTTCCCGACATACAGATTGGTGGCTTCATTTTCCTGGACAGCAATCAGAACGGCATTTTTGATAGTGATGAACAGGCACTTCCTAACTTCCCGTACACCATAGCCAACAATCAGTACAGCTCGTTTAGCGATCAAACGGGTGCGTACTTCGCATTCCCGATGAACAGCGGAAACTCCATCACCATTTTGGTCGATAACGAACTGTGGATTCCCACCACGAGCACATCCTACACCTATGATATTTCCAGTGGAGAAACAATTTTCACCTACAACTTCGGTGTGATACCCAGCGGAACGCCCACCACAATCGTAGATGGTTTTATTTCTATACCCTTTGCACTTTGCATCATTAACAATACGCAAGTCATCAGCATACTGAACCAGGGAAACACCCAGCCTTCTGGCTACGCGGTTTACACCTTTGATCCTTTGTGTGCTTTTGTAAGTGCCACGCCGGAGCCAGACTCTATCTCGGGCAATCAGCTGTTCTTTGATTATGGTCCATTGAACTTCGGTGCGGTTTCCAATTTCAACGTAACCCTCGACATGCCTAATACAGCATTGCCCGGCGATAGCATTTGGTTCAACCTACAGACTTATTACTTCAATGGCGTCGATACGCTGGCCGCCAGTACCGATCCAATCACAACGCCTATTCTGTGCTCTTACGACCCCAATGATATACGGGAGCTGAATGGAATCGGGCCGGAAGGTCGTATTGCGCCAAACACTACCCTCGACTATGTTATTCGATTTGAAAACTTAGGAACGGCACCGGCCTATGACGTGGTGATTGTCGATCAACTTCCCGATGAAGTAGATCCAGCTACCATTGTGCCCGTTAGTGCCAGTCACAATTATCATATGATTGTAAATGCACTCGGAGCATTAACCATTGAGTTCAACGATATCAACCTGCCGGCTGAAGCAGAGGATTCTCTGTTGAATGAAGGGTATATTCACTTCCGCATTAATCAGGATCCTGATTTAGCGATTGGCACGCAATTCACGAATAGTGCTTCCATCTATTTCGACTACAACGAGCCTATTCACACAAATGAAGCCATTACGACCATCTATGCGTGCCCACAAACCGAACTGATGATGGTGGTTAATGACAACACGCTGGAGGTGTTGGATGCAGTGACAAGCGTGGAATGGTATCTGGATGGAGTGCTTCTTGCGGAGTCAACAACCATTCTGGAGGCAGAGGTTTCTGGTATCTATCAGGCAATTGGAACAACTGCACTGGGTTGCGTGCTTACCTCTGAGGTGTTCAACGTAACCGTCACAAACCACATTGCAACGATTTCTTCCATGCCGCGGCTGTTTCCAAATCCATCACGCGGTGATGTGAACCTGCGCGCAGCATCGGAATGGCTGGGTTGTGACTTAAGGATTATAAACTCAATGGGAGCGCTCGTATATACCGGTGTAATTTCTCAAGAACAAACCACACTCCCTACAGAGCTATGGGCGAGCGGGCTTTACAATATTATGCTCATCCGGGGCGATAAAGAAGCATCGCTTCATTTCGTGAAGCAATAGAAACTGATTTTCACTTTGTACAACAAAGCCCGCAATTTGATTGTGGGCTTTGTTTTTTTTTTAGAATGAGAAAGAGAATGAGGAATGGAATGTGATGGCCTATCAACTTGGACTTACTCAATCAACCTTCATACTCCACCGTCACTATCACCTCATTGCGTCTGCACAGAAACTGATACGGTGCATTGTAACCCAAAAAGCGAAAGTGTCCGGTGTGCTTGATGCCCTTCTCTTGCAGCGCCTTTTCGAGTCGCGCCGTATACTTCTGAATATCCTGATCGGATGCATACCCCCCAAAACGGATTGCAGCCACATACTCCGGTTTGGTTGTGGAAATGTGAACCGCAGGATCATTGGGCTTGGGCAAGTTTTCGGGAGTCATTCCTTCCGGCATTACGAAACTCATGGTAGAACCTGTTTCGCTCATGTCCATGTGCACGGGAGCCGTCATGGCAATGGACATTCCCTCTTGGTTTCCTCCGAAAATATAGCCGGCCAATTTCCTAAAACCCGGTGAGGCGACTTCTTTATAGGTCGATGCAGTTGTCATGACAGTAGCCAAGGTGGCTGAAGGATAAAACCGTATTTCGAAGTCCTTCTCCTTCTTGACAACTGTATAAGGTTGTTTTTCGGTTTTGTTGGAAGCCATAAGCGTGAAGAGTTGGGTGATGGTGGGAATGAGAATTACCAGCAATACAATCAGGATGATTTTCTTTTTCATTGTTGAGACCGATAATGGTTCGAATTAAAGTGTAGCTAAAGACAAGGAGTATGATTTTGTTTAGAAGAACAACTCTCACGCATCATAGTTTTTCAAGGAGCAATGATTCCAGGAATTCAGTTGTCTATTGCTCGTTTTTCCTATATTGCCATCCTAATCAAAACCAAATCAAATGAAAAAACCTTTACTCTTTCTATCTATGCTCGGCTTGAGCCTGGCCGGTTCATCTCAAACAGTCATTTTCGAAGACAACTTTGACTCTTACGTCCCCGATTTGGGAGTTGCTGAGCAAAGCTCTGAATGGGACACATGGGATGGTTCCGCAGCAGTTGATGGTGCAGTGTCATCCGTTGTAGCATACAGCGGTGCGAACAGTGCTAAAATTGAAGGAATGGCCACTGACCTCGTATTGCCTATCGGTCCTTTCTCTTCTGGTAAGTATGACATCAAATTCAAAATGTATCTAACGGACCTGGGCGGATATTTCAACGTAATGCATGCATGGACAACAGCCCCCAATACCTGGGAATGGGCAGTGGATGTATTCTTCGGAGCAGACGGAACTGTTACCTGGGTAACAGGTGGTGCTCCCGGTGGAGATACATCGGTTGCACTCAACGAGTGGTTTGATGTGCAGATAACAGCCGACTTGGATATGGACATGGGCTATATCTACATCAACGGCGATATGGTGAATAGCTGGCAGTGGTCATTGAATAATGCCGATGGCACACCAGGCGAGAACATCTTAGCTGCAGCCGACTTCTTCGGAACGAATGACTCCGGAGGCGATGGCCTTTACTACATCGACGATGTTCAGTTAATTCAAAGCACAGGTGTTTACACAGAAGAAGTAAACGCTGCTAGCATTGCAATGTGGCCTAACCCGGCTAACGATCTATTGAACATTGCGCTTCCTTCTACATCACAATCTGCAAACGTTCAGATTTTCGATGCTCGTGGACGTGTGGTTGCCAATACACTGGTTACAACTACGATTCAAAACATCGACATCAACACCCTGGAAGCAGGCATCTACACTGTACGCGTTGTGTGCGGCGAGCAGGTGTATGCGCAGAAGGTTGTTATTGAGTAATTAGTGACTAATGGCGAGTGGCGAGTGGCTAATGAATTGCGTTCCGCGAACATTAGTCATTCGTCACTAGTCATTCGTCATTTAAAAAGCCATCCTTCG
This sequence comes from Flavobacteriales bacterium, assembly GCA_947465255.1. Taxonomy (GTDB): domain Bacteria; phylum Bacteroidota; class Bacteroidia; order Flavobacteriales_D; family Sanyastnellaceae; genus JAIBBG01. Next base: position 4,864 of record CANIAA010000111.1, read on the forward strand.
GGGTGGCTTTTTCATTTGTGGGGTTATCGAATAAAAACGTCTCCTCAGAAATAAACAGAGCCTGTATTTCACCAAGCAGCATTAGCACGTTACACCAGCTATTTACTGCGGGAACTCATGGCGTCGTCAGCCGGTTTTGCATTTTCATAAAATTCCTGGACGAATTCGTCGAAGAATGTATGTGATTTATGTACTTTCGTGAAGCTAATTACCGCAACCTTGCCCGTTAAAGAGGGCATCCAAACCATTCTTTGATCATGTCTTATAAGCAAACTGCTATGGTTTTTTCGCATATAAAAAACCAATACGAAAAATTCAATCCTTCGAACGTATCTAAATACACCAAGAAACAAAGGGTATTTTCAATAACAGTTCTAACTTTTCTTTTATATATAAATATGGGTATTGCCCCAAGTCTTCGAGGTCAAGCATGGCTCAACCCGAATCTTACGTATGGAAGTGTAGCTGACATTGACGGCAATATCTATCCCACTATTCAAATAGGCAATCAAATTTGGATGGCTGAGAATCTGAGGACGACAAAATTCACGAACGGAGATCCTATACTGCATTCTCCCAATTGGAGCACCCCTGAACCTATACCCGGAATTCCTCCGCAGTGGACATACTATCAAAATAACGCAAACTATAACATACCCTTTGGCAAAATGTATAATTGGTATGTTGCCGAAGACACTCGTAATGCATGTCCGGTTGGTTGGCACGTACCATCGATAGCCGAATGGTATGAATTATTCACTTTCCTTGATTCCACTGTTGTTCCAAGCACAACTTATTTTATAGAACATCCGATTATTGGGGGAATGCTCAAAGGCACCGGCACTATACAAAGTAATAATGGATACTGGAATACACCGAACACTGGGGCGACTAATGAATACGGATTTTCCGCGCTAGGAGCAGGTTTTGATGAGAACTCCGGTTTATACAATGCAACTCGCATGTGGTCAACAACCGAAGATATTATAGCACCCGAATCCTGTGCTCAAATTGTTCAATTCAATTATAACGACGCAAATTCCGAAGTCGTTGGCTGCGACTTCGGGTACAAGACATTTGGAGGGTCAATTCGATGCACAAAAAGTGCAGATAATCGTTGCGACTTAGGACAACCTGAATTATTCCACCCCTGCGAATTAAAGTACTATCAATGTTTGGGTGATCCATCGCCCGTGCTTCAGATATCCGCCTGGAGTCCTGCTCCTCTAATTGACTTTCAATGGTACAAGTTGGATGGCACGGCAATTATTGGCGCCAACTCAGCTGAGCTTTCGCCTTCTTTAAATGAGCTAGGTGTATACCAATTCTATTGTGTAGCCAACCCTAATACCGAGTGTTCCGTGCAATCAGAGATCTTTAGTATCGAAGTTGTTGACGGAACTCAATTTTCAGGAGAATTAATGAATCACACCATTTGCGAAGGTTTTACGGTTTCAATTACACCTAATGTAAATTATCAGGGAGGTGATTATTTATGGTCAGATGGTAACACCTGGGATATAAGAACATTCGTTGCAACTGAAACTGTAACACTTGGGGTTAACTACACTATAGGCAGCTGTGTGAATTTTTCAGATACAATGACTCTCACGGTTATTCCGAAGCCACAGGTATACGTAGAATCAATTCTAGCATGTCCGAATGAGCCCATAGTTTTGAGTGCGATTTCAGATACTCCTGGTGGATCTTATTTGTGGTCTACAGGAGATACTACATCCAGCATTACTATCTCCCCGACAATAAACTCAGAATACTCCATTGAGTATACAACATATGGCTGCAGCGCAATCGGGATAGATTGTTACGACGAAGCACTCGTTAACTACAACAACCATAGGACAAATAATTATTACTGTATCAATGATGCGCTTGCGCCTTATTGCAGTTGCTCAGGTGAAGACTACAATGAGCTCTCACTATATGGAATAGGCTACTATGGAAACTTTGCTGCACTAAATGGTTATTGTAATACTTCATTGGTTAACGTCGCAATAGATACAGCAAGAGTTGGTGTCGATGAAAATTGTGGCGGATGCACAGACATTACAGCAATTAATTACAATCCATTTGCACAAATTGATGATGGCTCTTGTAATTACAGTGAAGCTTGCTCAATCGAAACTCCGTTAAGGCCCGCTGCAAATCCATGCGCCTATCCGAATGACTGGGCCATGGCACTTTTCAGCCTGCCATCTGCGTTTCGTTTTTACACGATTGAGAACGGACAGTTGACCAGAAACCCGGATGAAAGTGTATCTATTGAGGCTGTTTTTCGAAGCCAAACGTATCCAACTAGCGGTTGGTTTTTGAATATGAAACTCTCTCAGGGACTCACCTGGCAAGAATGGTCAAGTCAATCATTCCCGACAAGCTACACTGCCGATTGCGGCACAGAGGGAGCCAATCACCCATCCTGGCTTTACTATTTGATCCAAAGTCAACCGGAATATGAGTTAACCGGCTATGGAGTTTTCGCAGGTTCAGCGCTGAACATCGCGCATGCACCCTCCAATAATTACTTTGCAACGCAAATTGGGGATGGCGCCAATAATTACAATAATGACTATGGCTTAAAGGCGTGGTTTAGTTATAGCGGAAATTTCTATAACCCAAGCGTCGGATCATTTCAATCGATTGCCGGTGCAGGAGATCTAGCCTTCAAATTGAATTGCTGCATTAATGAAGGTCTGCCATGTGATGACAATAATCCGCTAACACTCAATGACCAACTTGATTCAAACTGCAATTGTTACGGGCAATTATCAGGATGCACTAATATCGAAGCATGTAATTACAATCCGGAGGCTTTGTTTGACAATGGAAGTTGTCAATACATAGGCTTCATTTGTGATGATAATAATCCATGTACCTTTAATGATCAAATCATTGCTGACTGCTCCTGTGCAGGCTACTTAATAGACTTTAATAGTAATGCAGTGTGCGATTACGATGAACAAACTCTTACCATCTCTGCACTAGACGCAACATTTGACTGTTCAGACACTATTGGAAACATCGACTATCTATTAACTGTTGAAGGTGCTTGCAGTGATAATTTTACAATATTATACGGAGGCTATTATGATGGCGATTTGCCCAATCCATGCTCGTATTCA
>CANIAA010000112.1 GCA_947465255.1 Flavobacteriales bacterium
CAGGAGCGTTGTTGGGTTGTACTGAAATGATGGCTTGTAACTACGATGCAAATGCATCTGTAGACAATGGTTCATGTCAGTTCCCCGGCGACAACTGCGACGATAATAATTCAGCGACCATCAATGACGTTTTGGGTTCTGATTGTTCATGCGCAGGAATCATTTCTACCAACACTGTTGTAGATATCATCGTAAATAGCCCAGACCACAACACATTGGAAGCAGCCGTTGTTGCAGCTGGTTTGGCGGGAACACTTTCAGGTACAGGTCCGTTTACTGTGTTTGCCCCAACAGACGAAGCTTTCGCAGCGTTGCCTGCAGGAACAGTAGACGCGCTGTTGGCAGATCCGACAGGAGCTCTTACACAGATCTTACTTTATCACGTTGTAGGCGCAACAGCCCTTTCAACAGATTTGTCTGACGGACAGGTTATCGCCACCTTGAATGGTGCAGACGTAGTTGTAACCATCAACGGTGGTGTATTCATCAACAATGCACAAGTAACTGTTGCTGACATTATCGCTGACAACGGTGTTGTTCACGTAATCAATGCGGTTCTTATTCCACCAGCTCCTCCTGTTGAAGGATGTTTGTCGGTTGGTGCTTGTAACTATAATGAGAATGCAACAGTCGACAATGGCTCATGCCAGTTCGTAGGCGATAGCTGTGATGACGGGAACTCAGCTACGGGCAATGACGTTTTGGGATCTGACTGCGTATGTGCAGGAACCCCAACTTCAATTACCGTTGTAGACATCATCGTAAACAGCCCTGACCACAACACATTGGAAGCTGCAGTTATCGCTGCAGAACTAGCTGATGATCTTTCAGCCACAGGCCCATTCACCGTATTTGCACCAACAGATGCAGCTTTCGCTGCTCTTCCTGCAGGTGTTATCGATGCTTTGTTGGCTGATCCAACAGGTGCATTGGCTCAAATTCTATTGTACCACGTAGTTGGTGGTTTAGCTCTTTCAACTGACTTGACAGATGGAATGGTTGTAGAGACATTGAATGGTGCCACTGTGACTGTGACCATAGCCGGAGGCAATGTGATTATCAACGATGCGTTGGTTACGGTTGCCGACCTTGTTGCCGACAATGGTGTTGTTCACGTTATCAGCGCAGTTCTTCTTCCACCGCCATCACCTGTTGAAGGATGTTTGTCGATGGAAGCTTGTAACTACGATGCGAATGCAACGGTTGATAATGGCACATGCGTTTTCCCTGGTGAGCCATGCGACGATTCCAATGAGAATACAGTTGATGACGTATTAGGCGCAGACTGCGTATGTGCAGGAGCATTGTTGGGTTGTACTGAAATGATGGCTTGTAACTACGATGCAAATGCATCTGTAGACAATGGCTCATGTCAGTTCCCCGGCGACAGCTGCGACGATGGTATTGAAGCAACAATCAATGATGTATATGGTGCAGATTGCATTTGTGCCGGCACTGTGGTAACGACCACAGTAGTTGATATCATCGTAAACAGCGATGTTCACAATACTTTGGAAACAGCAGTTATCGCAGCAGGTCTTGCTGATGATCTTTCAGGCACGGGTCCATTCACCGTATTTGCTCCAACTGACGATGCCTTTGCAGCATTGCCTGCGGGAGCTCTCGACGCGTTGTTGGCAGACCCAACAGGTGCATTGGCTGAAGTTCTGTTGTACCACGTAGTAGGAGGTCTTGCACTTTCAACTGATTTGAGCGACGGACAAATGATTACGACTTTGCTTGGAGAAGATGTAACAGTTACTATTAATGGTAACGGTGTGTTCATCAATGATGCACAAGTAATCATTGCCGATATCTTGGCTGACAACGGAGTGGTTCACGTAATCGACGCAGTATTGTTACCGCCACCACCACAGCCAACCAATACTATTTTGGACATCGTAGTAAACAGTTCTGATCACAACACGCTGGAAGCAGCTGTAGTAGCAGCAGGTTTGCAAAGTGCCCTTTCAGGTACTGGTCCGTTGACTGTGTTCGCTCCAACTGATGCGGCGTTTGCTGCGCTTCCTGCAGGTGTGCTCGATGCATTGCTTGCTGATCCAACAGGAGCACTTACCCAGGTATTGTTGTACCATGCTGTTGGCGGTGTAGCCCTTTCAACTGACTTGTCAGATGGTATGATGATTACCACTATTCAAGGTCAGGACATCACAGTAACAATTAACGCGAACGGTGTATTCATCAATGACGCTCAAGTAATTGTTGCCGATATCATGGCAGACAACGGTGTTGTTCACGTAATCGATGCAGTATTGGTTCCTGAACTCAATCCGGAGCCAACAACCGTAGTAGACATCATCGTGAACAGCGAGAACCATAACACGCTCGAAACTGCTGTGATTGCAGCGGGCTTAGCTGACGATCTTTCTGGTGATGGTCCATTCACCGTGTTCGCTCCAACAGATGCAGCGTTTGCAGCACTTCCTGCCGGAGTATTGGATGCTTTGTTGGCTGATCCAACAGGTGCTCTTGCTCAGGTGTTGTTGTATCACGTAGTTTCAGGTGAAGCTCTTTCAAGCAGCCTTACCAATGGTCAGACCATCACGACACTGCAGGGTCAAGATGTTACGGTCTCCATCACAGGTGGTAACGTATTCATCAACAACGCACAGGTTATCATGGCTGATATCATGGCTGATAATGGTGTGGTGCACGTGATCGATGCAGTTCTTACACCTAGCACATCAGTGAATGAAGCTACTATGAATTCTGCACTGGTTTATCCAAACCCGGCTGCCGATCAGTTGACTGTGAGCATGCCTTCTATGGCAGGTGCAACGGTATACTCGATCTACAGCATCACCGAAGAATTGGTTGCTTCAGGAAATATTTATTCAACCACGACAACACTCTCGGTTGATGCATTTGCTCAGGGCATGTATCAATTGAAACTTGTAAATGGAAATGACTGCGTAACTCGCAGCTTCATGAAGAAGTAGTTGTAGTTAGTTTGTTTGTTTTATTGCCGCCCCGGTTTGCGTTAAGCAGGCCGGGGCGGTGTTTTTTAATGACGAATGACTAATGATACAGGGTCACTTCTAAATAACCCTTTGTCTGGGACGCGCTGCCGCGCGTCCATGTGACGCTGCATTTCATTGGTGTGGACGCACAGCAGTGTATTATGATCGGTGTGGACGCACAGCAGTGCGTCCCTACTGTTTCACTATTTCACTATTCACTATTTCACTAATTGATTACCTTCGCGGCCTAAAATCTCGAACAATGCATTTCGAATTATCAGAAGAGCACAAAGCAGTGCAACAAGCGGCTCGCGAATTCGCGCAGAACGTATTGAAAGCCGGCGTAATTGACCGCGACGAACACCAGAAATTTCCTGCAGAAGAAGTAAAGCAACTCGGCGAGTTGGGCTTCATGGGGATGATGGTAAGTCCGGAATACGGCGGAAGTGGAATGGACACGCTGAGCTACGTGCTCGCGATGGAAGAGATTTCGAAGATTGATGCATCTACTTCCGTGTGCATGAGCGTAAACAATTCACTTGTTACATGGGGATTGGAGTCATTTGGCTCGGAAGAGCAGAAGCAGAAATTCCTGGTGCCGCTGGCCAAAGGTGAGAAGATAGGTGCGTTTTGTTTGTCAGAACCGGAGGCGGGTAGCGATGCTACTTCACAGCGCACTACAGCTATCGATATGGGCGATCATTACTTGCTCAATGGAACGAAGAACTGGATTACGAATGGTAGCAGCGCCAGTACCTATTTGGTGATGGCACAAACCGATGCAGGCAAAGGACACAAAGGAATCAATTGCTTGATTGTAGAGCGCGGCATGCCTGGGTTCATCATCGGAGCAAAAGAAAACAAGTTGGGTATTCGCGGAAGTGACACGCACACGTTGATGTTCCAGGATGTGAAAGTACCCAAGGAAAATCGCATCGGTGAAGATGGATTCGGTTTCAAGTTCGCCATGAAAACACTGAGCGGAGGTCGCATCGGTATTGCCGCCCAGGCATTGGGTATAGCTGCCGGAGCGTACGAATTATCGCTTGCGTATTCGAAAGAGCGCAAGGCATTCGGAAAGGAAATTTCGCAGCACCAGGCCATTGCATTTAAGCTGGCTGATATGGCTACCGAAATTGAAGCTGCGCGCCTGTTGGTATACAAGGCTGCATGGTTGAAGGACCAGCACTTGAACTATGATCAGGCCAGTGCTATCGCGAAATTGTATGCGTCACAAGTTGCTATGAAGCACACCGTAGAGGCTGTTCAAATTCACGGCGGATATGGTTATGTGAAGGAGTACCACGTAGAGCGATTGATGCGTGACGCCAAGATCACCCAGATTTACGAAGGAACCAGCGAAGTACAGAAAATAGTAATATCACGCGGAGTGCTTTCTTAATTGGAGTTTTCAGCGTGTAACCCCTTGATTTTTCAGGGAGTTATGAAAATTCCAAGTTTACCCTTGGCGCCACTCCATTCTATGTATACTTTTGCCGCGCAATTTTGAGGATTATTCCTGATGTTAAGTAAACAAACCCCCAATAAAATCAAGGCTTTGAGCCGAATTACGGCGCTAGTGGCCATCCTGTGTCTTCAACTGGCTGGTATGCGTGCATATGCGTCAGGGGGTGGAGAAGAAGGAAAATTCAAGGCAGGCGATATGATTGTGCATCACATTTCGGATGCGCATTCGGTTCATTTCTTCGGTCATGTTACATTGCCTTTGCCCTGCATCGTCAAAACAGACAAAGGATTTGATTTCTTCATGAGCTCGGTGTTCATGGATGATCACCACGAGTTCACCAAGACGTATACCAGCGCATCAACAGGCAACAGCTACGTGCTTCATCATGAGAAAATCTATGTTGTTGATCCAACGCAAAACGTAGACGAAAGTCATGAAGATGTTGCAGTCATGCCCGACACCGTTCAGGTAGTGGCAGATAGCCTTACCACGGGTCAGCCGGTTGTAGCCGATGCACACGCGGAAGGTCACGAAGAGTTTCACGGTCATGCGGTCACAGATTTTTCAATTACGAAATCGGTTTTCGGAATGTTGCTAATGCTTTCTTTGGTATTGTTTCTTTTTGTGCGCATGGCCAAGGCCTACGAAAAGCGCAAAGGACAAGCGCCAAAGGGTATGCAAAATATGTTGGAGCCTTTCGTTCTGTTTATCAAGGACGAGGTTGCGGTTCCGGCATTGGGAAAGAAAAGAGCAAAGAAGTTTTTACCTTTCATGCTCACGTCGTTCTTCTTCATTTGGGCTTCGAACATGCTTGGTTTGATTCCATTTTTGGGTGGATTCAACATCACAGGTACTTTGAGCATCACCCTCGTTCTGGCGACGTTTGTTTTCATTTTGACCACCATCAACGGTAATGCTCACTACTGGGGTCACATCGTATGGCCTCCCGGAGTGCCACTCGCCATCAAGTTCATTTTGGTGCCGATTGAATTCTTGAGTATTTTCATTAAGCCTGCCGTATTGATGATTCGATTGACAGCGAATATCAATGCAGGTCACATTATCATCCTGGCATTTACATCGCTCATCTTCATCTTTGGTGAGAAGAGTGTGGTGGCGGGTTATGGAGTCGGAGTCTTCTCCACGTTGTTCATCGTCTTCATGTTTTTCATTGAACTTTTGGTAGCATTTCTTCAAGCATATGTATTCACTTTGCTGGCTGCGCTGTACTTCGGCGATGCCACACAGGAACATCATCATGAAGAGGCACATCATTAATTAGCAAACTCAAACACAAACAAATAAAAATGGAATTCTTGACAGTTCTTTTGGAAGCGGCCTCAGCAGCAGGTTACGCTGGTATCGGTGCAGGTCTTGCAGCAATTGGTGCAGGTATCGGTGTGGGTCTTATCGGTAGCCATGCAATGGATGCAATGGCACGTCAGCCAGAAAGCGCCGGTGATTTGCGTGCGAGCATGATCGTAGCTGCGGCTCTCGTAGAGGGTGTTGCTCTCTTCGCAGTAATCGTGTGCCTGCTCGTAGTATTCGGATAATAAGCGATTGCAGGCCACGCTAATGGCCGTGCTAAATCCAAATAAAGTTTTATATCCATGGATGGATTATTAAGCGTTTCGTACGGAACGGTGTTTTGGGCTACGGTTGCCTTTTTGGTTGTTGCCTTCTTATTGAAGAAAATGGCCTGGGGTCCCATCTTGAAGTCGCTGGAAGAGCGCTCACAAGGCATTGAAAATGCCTTGAATGAGGCTGAACGTGCACGTCAGGAAATGTCGAAACTCCAAGCCGGAAACGAACAGCTTCTGCGCGAGGCACGCGATGAGCGCGATCGAATTTTGGTTGAGGCGAAGGCACTCAAGGACAGCATTGTCTCTGAAGCCCGCAACAAGGCCAATGAAGAATCGACTCGCATCATCGAAGCAGCTCGCACGGAAATCGATAACCAGAAAAAGGCTGCTATCACTGAATTGAAAAATCAAGTGGCTACCCTCAGCGTAGATATCGCCGAGAAGCTCACCCGTGAAAAGCTTTCAGATAGTGAAAAGCAGAAGGCGTTAAACGAATCACTGATCGCAGAAATCCGATCAAACTAACATGAGTGGAATCCGCATAGCGTCGCGTTACGCCAAATCACTGCTCGACCTTTGTATTGAAAAGGGTCAGATTGATGCTGCCAAGGCTGACATGGTCATGCTTCATAGCATCATGGAAGAGAGTCGTGATTTGCGCTTGATGCTCTCGAGCCCGGTAGTGAAGGCCGACAAGAAAGTGGACATCTTACACAAGCTGTTCGACGGAAAGTTGAGTGCTATCACCATGGGTTTCATCACCTTGCTCACCCGCAAAGGCCGCGAAAGTTACCTGCCTGAAATCGTTTCCAGCTTCCTGAACCAGTTGCGCAAGCATCAGGGTATTACGGTCGCTGAAGTGACATCTGCAGTAGCACTCGACGCAGGCTCTCGTGCCAAAATGCTCGAGTCCGCAGCGAAGTTGGCCGGAGGTCAGGTGGAGCTCGTTGAAAAAGTAGATTCTTCCCTCATTGGTGGATTCGTATTGAAAGTGGGTGATAAGCAAATCGATTCGGCCATTGCCAACCGCATTAAGGCTTTGAAGCGCGAGTTTGCTGAGAATCCCTACATAGCAGAGATATAGTATTTGTCCCGTGTTGGGACGCATAAAACGTTTAGTTAAAACAACAACAACATGGCAGAAGTAAAACCTGCAGAAATATCCAACATACTGCGCGAGCAGCTTGCAGGATTCAAATCTGAAGCTGAGCTTCAGGAAGTGGGTACCATACTCCAGGTGGGTGACGGTATCGCTCGTATTTACGGACTTTCCAACGTGCAGTCGGGTGAGCTCATCGAGTTCGATAACGGCGTGCGCGGTATCGTATTGAACCTCGAGGAGGACAACGTAGGGGCAGTATTGCTAGGCCCAAGCGGCGATTTGAAAGAAGGTTCCGTAGCGAAGCGTACCGGACGTATCGCATCGATCAAAGCAGGCGAAGGCTTGTTAGGTCGTGTGTTGAATACACTCGGAGAGCCAATCGACGGTAAAGGTCCGATTCCGGGCGAATTGTTTGAGATGCCGCTCGAGCGCAAAGCTCCCGGTGTTATCTACCGTCAGCCGGTAAAGGAGCCGATGCAAACCGGTATTCGCGCAATCGACGCGATGATTCCGATTGGTCGTGGTCAGCGCGAGTTGATCATCGGCGACCGTCAGACCGGTAAGACCACTGTTGCCATCGACACGATTATCAACCAAAAAGAGTTTTACGATAAGGGTCAACCTGTTTTCTGTATCTACGTTGCTATCGGCCAGAAAGGTTCGACAGTAGCTGCTACAGTGAAAACCCTCGAAGAAAACGGTGCTATGCCATACACCGTTGTAGTTGCTGCAACGGCATCGGATCCGGCACCTCTTCAATTCTACGCTCCGTTTGCCGGCTGTGCCATCGGAGAGTATTTCCGCGACACGGGTCGTCCTGCACTCATCGTGTATGATGACTTGTCGAAGCAAG
>CANIAA010000113.1 GCA_947465255.1 Flavobacteriales bacterium
GTGCTATTTGAAGGTGCGCAATTGTACACTTCGACCCCCGGGTCTATCCCCATGCACTTTCTGCATGCTGTAAGCGACGCGCCTGCTGTTGACTTTATCAATAACACACCTGCAACCATTTGCAACGACCTTCAATACGCTAGTTTCAACAACGAAGGATACCAGTCGTTTGATGAAAACTTCACTCTAGCATTTCACGATGCCGGTGGAAATCCCCTTGGCTTTTCCTATTGTGTGCCGGCAGCGTTCGCAGTGGACTTTGGTGTTGGATTTACCCTTGTTGCGGCGGGCTTTGTTGACCCTTCCGAAAACAGCAATGGAAGCGGAATCGGATTGTACCTTGTTGATTGGACTGAAGGCGTACTCATAGCCCTCGAACAGGGTGAATGTTTGTTTCCGGACAACGACAACCTATGCACGGCCACAACGCTTGTTGTGAATGATACACCGACAATGGTTGACAATTCTTTTGCAACCATCGAGGAAAACGAATCCATGCCGATTAACCTTCCCGGTAATGACCCGGAAAGCGATTGCAACAACGCATGGTGCGATGGCACACTCGATAATACCCTTTGGTTTAGTTTCACCGCACCTACCTCCGGCTGTGTGTTCATCAGCACCTGCTTTGATGACGGTGTCATCGACACCCAAATAGCCTTATGCTCGGCAGAAGATTGCACCGACCCATCCACTGTGAATTACATTGCTGCAAACGACGATATGGAAGCCGCCTGCACAGGCAATACTTACTCATCGGAACTTACCTATTGTGGTCTGACTCCAGGAGCAAGCTATTACATTCAGACCGACGGCTATGAAGGAGAGCTCGGCGTATTCTACATTCAAGTTTCTGAACCACTCAAGGTGATGGAGACCGTCAACAGCACGCTCGCTGTTTATCCGAATCCGGCAGCTGACAAACTATTCGTGGAAGGCATCGAAACGGGGGCCGAAATTGAGATCCTCTATCTGACAGGACAATCTGTGTATCGCGGCTCATACTCACGTAACGGCATCGATATAGATTCTCTGCCTGCAGGAAGTTACGTACTTCGTGCAAGCGATTCGAACAGATCCGTAGCGTTTATCAAAATCTGATCTCAGCGCAACGAACCTTCAAGTGGCCACGATGCTCGCGGAACGTCATTCCAAGAGCCTACATGCCCCTGCAGGAACTGGTAGTAACCGCTAATGCCAATCATAGCGGCATTATCGGTGCAATACCCCATGGGAGGAATAAATGCTTCCCAACCGCGGCGCTCGCACAACCTTGTCAGTTTACTTCTCAAGGACGAATTAGCAGAAACACCGCCTGCAAGTGCTACTTGACGCACGTTGTAATGGGCAGCTGCAGCCTCCAGTTTCGCGAGTAGATATTCCGTAACGACATGCTGGTAAGAAGCACAGATATGATTCAACTCACGCTCAATGAAGCTCGCGTCCTGTGCATTTTTTTCTCGTAAGAAATAGAGCAAATTCGTCTTGAGTCCGCTAAAACTATAATTGAATCCTGCGATGCTCGGTGTGGTATACACGTACTTGTGTGCATCGCCTTCTTTCGCCAAACGATCCACATGCGGACCACCGGGGTAAGGCAATCCCATGACCTTCGCCGCCTTGTCGAGAGCCTCGCCGGCGGCATCGTCGATGGTTTCCCCTACCACCTGCATATCAAGGGGTGAATTCACGAGGACTATTTGTGTGTGTCCGCCGCTCACGGTAAGACACATAAATGGAAACTCAGGCACTTTCTGGTCACTGGTATTGCGAATGAAATGCGCCATGATGTGCGCTCGCATGTGGTGAACCGGTATGAGTGGAATGTTTAAAGCCATCGCCATGCTCTTGGCGAAAGAGGTTCCTACCAATAATGCCCCCATTAAACCGGGGCCTTGTGTGTAGGCGACAGCATTCAACTGTTTGGATTCAATAGTTGCTTCAGAGAGCGCCTGCTGCACAACAGGAACAATATGTTGCTGATGAGCCCGACTAGCTAATTCGGGTACAACACCTCCATACTTCTCATGCACCTTTTGAGTGGCGATGACATTACTAAGCACCCTGTCATTACTCAATACGGCGGCCGAAGTTTCATCGCAGCTCGATTCGATGGCTAGTAGAAAAATGGACTCGCTCATGGGATTAAGAGAGAATCGGAATGAAGCATCATACGATCGAAACCTTCTGTCGAGGCGCTTTGGAGTTGTTCTTCGCGCTCATACAACATGAAAGACTCAATACGCGATTGCTCATTGCGCGTGTAATAGTCAGATGCACGATCAAGCCCCATAATGATGAATGCTTCACTGAACACCTCTGCCTCAACCAAAGTTGGTGCTGCAACTCCTACAAACACCATTTCATTGCTGACGGGGTATCCGTAGGTTGGATCAATCATGCCCATTTTATCTTGAGCTGTGCGTGAAGCATAGGCTGCAGTTGTTAAACGTAAATACTGATCGGCAGTATCATAACCAATGCCCATGGGAACTACGTGCAAAGTATCCACAATCGGTTTGCCTCCGCAAATGACACTGCGGCCATACTTAATGCGAAATTGAGACACGCCTCTTTCGGTGAAAAATGCACCAACTGCATCAAGCGCAGCTGCACCGGCCATGGTGGTAAAGTCAAGCTCAACACGCGCATCTGTTTTCCGAATCTGGGACTTTGTGTAGGTGTAGCCATCGGAAGTTAGTTCGTTCAAATCGATCAGTACCTCGCCCTTGGCCGAATGATCAAACCCAACAAAGGCATACAACGAATCGAGATTGGGCTCCAGCTCACCTCTGCTCTTCGTCACCAGCCAAGCGCGCTTCAAAGGCGCAATGGTCGGGTCAAAATACTGCAGCGTATTGCGATGTAAATCCTTCGCCCAGTCATACACCAAGCCGAAGGCATGTGTGCTGTCAACGAATGTAAACATACTATCACGACTTGAATACGAATTAATTCGCGCGAGCAATGAGTTTGGGTCGAGCGTATTGAACAACGACTCATAAACAAGTACGATGGAATCTATGCTCGCTCGGTAGTCGGCAGAATCTCCCACCACATCGATGGCATATGGCTTACCGAAAAGCACGCCCGTATAGTAGCGTCCTACCATAGGCACTTCAGCAGGCTTGTTTTTGCAGGAAGGGACCACCGCTGCAAGCAAACCAACAACTACTAACACGATGTAAGTGCGGAGCATGAGACAAAAGTAATCAGAAACCCGCCCCATGCAGGCCACGGCGGGCCCTATTATCGCCCCGGGTAAGGACGCGATACAGCGCGTCCGAAAACCTGGGGAAAAGTGGATGATTAGTGCAGCTAAACAAGCGGCATGAGTGCGCAAGAAGTCACACTGCAGCAGGTGGCACTCTCAAAAAAGGCAATGCGGCATCCCTGTTTTTATACGACTTTAGCAGTATGCAAATCAGAATGCTGTTACTTATGCTGCTTGTGTTTTCGAAAGCTCATGCCGGTGAGGTAATCGAAAACAAATGCTACGGCGAGAACGTCCATACGATTCGCTGCTTTCCTGTCGGTAATCCATTGGGCTACCCCATTATTGCTTTGGGCAGCGGTGAGCAGCTGGAAATCCGCTTCGACATTTTTTCTGACGAATTCGAATCGCTGCGCTTTGGCGTTATTCACTGTTCACACGACTGGATTCCATCTGCCATTGAGTCAAGTCAATACATACGTGGCTTTGCTACCGACCAGATTTCCGATATCGAAAACAGCTTCAACACACTTCACGATTACATCCATTATCACTTTGATTATCCTACCGACATGAGCCAACCTACAATGAGTGGGAACTACGCGCTTGTGGTGTTCGAAGGAACTGATTTAAGTGACCGTTCAAGCTGGGTTATCAGTCAGCGCATCATTTTGTATGAATTGCAAGCGACCCTCAGAAGCAACGTTCATGCAAGCAGTGTGATTGCAAATCGATATACACACCAGGAAGTCGATTTCGACTTGGCGCACAAAGGTTTTTCCATCAACGACCCAATGGGTGACATCAACGCTCTCATCATCCAAAACTTTGACTGGAAGCGCACCTCGTCATTCTTAAAACCCATTTTCATTCAGCCCGATGTATTGACCTTCGATTATTTCTCCGGAGAAAACACCTTCGAGGGTTGCGCAGAATGGCGTTTTTTCGAGGTGAAGGATGTCCGTTACCAGAGCTCACAAGTTGAGCACATTGCTCAGCTCGACGATGGTTATCACGTATACCTGCGACCAGGTGTCCCTGAAGGCAAAAGAGCTTATAGCAATTGGCAAGACCTTAACGGAAATTATCTGGTGAAGAATGACCAAGCCGGCGATGACCATATTGAGTCAGACTATATGTGGGTGCATTTCGTGCTGATCATGCCACAAATCACCGATGCAGCGGTCTTCATCGAAGGTGCATTCAACCGCTATCAGCAAATGGATGCATGCACATACGATAAAGGCCTGGGCGCTTATACTGCCAAGCTGTTGTTAAAGCAGGGGTATTACAACTATCGATTTGTATTGCGAGATCTGTATCAAAGCACCGATAACATTCGCGTTACGGAGGGCTCGCATGCCGGAACCGAAAACGACTACCACGTAATCATGTATATGTGGGACAGAGCCATGGGCGCGGATAGGGTGATAGCGGTGGCGGCGAATTGAGAAGAAGAAGAATGGAGAATGAGGCTGTTGAGCAATTGGGAGTCTTTGGTTGGCGTGATTCAATCTATTGGTGAAAAGGAGAATGGAGAATGGAGAATGGAGAATGGAGAATGAGGCTACAGCGCGACAGTTCTCCATTCTCCATTCCTCATTCAAACACCACCCCATTCGCCCCTACCCCTGCTGTGTGTGTCGCGCGCAAAGCACCGTTGACGTTGTACACAAACACTTGCGACGGATTGGTGTAATCGGATAGGCTCGCACACCAAATATCTCCTGTAAATGGGTTTACGCTTAAGCCGGAGCGCGCAGCAGAAACGATTTGCACCCCAGGCATATCGCCATTGAGCAAATCAAATTTGTAAATGCCGCTGTTCTCGTAATACAAGATGGTTCCATCGGGTGAAACCTCCAATTGCTTTGGATGATCCCCCAATTGTCCAACCTGAACACTACTCACTACTTCTCGCGTGGCGGCATTAATTCTATACAACATGGCCGGTGAATGGCCTGATACTGCCCAGTTCAAATCATAGAACGTCTCTCCTGCGCACAAAACCCATACATTACCCAATGCATCGCTCACTATGTCGGCCGGACGATGTCCGACTTCTATCACTTCTATAACCGAATTCGATGATGTGCTTACAACGCTGATGGTGCTATCCAACCCAAAGCCTCCTTCATTGCACACCCATACTTCGCTGTTGCGCGCAATCAGTTGGTTTGGGCCTGTGCCAACTGAAACAGATCCGGTAACGGCAAGCGTCTGCGTATTGATGATCTTCAACGAACCCGCAAAAGAGCCATCGCTCAAATAGGCTGTGTTATTTCCGGAAGGAACCAAATAACGGGGGTAATCCAAACCCGTTATAGTGCCTACATTCTCCATCGTCTTCAAATCGACCACTTCTATCTTCTGCGAGTTATTGAGCACAGCAAATCCGCGATCTCCAACCGTTGTGAAGCTCTGAAACACATCGCCGAGCTCTACACCATTCACCTGGTAATAGACATCGTTAGTCACAGTTCCGGCATTCGAAATATGCGTTAGAGAGGCATTGTTGGCTAGAAAGGCGCCCTCATTCACGACATATGCACCGGTTGCGTAGTCTTCAAAAAATGGCTCCTCAACCTGCGGCTCATCCTCTTTTTTACAAGCTGAGAGCATGGTAACACTAAGGAGCAGGTATGCTATCCAATTCGAATTCATCTGATTTATTTTTTGGTTTTTGATTGTATGTAATAGTTAACCCTACACGGAATACGCGGCCCGGCATCGCATAGGCGCGCAATGTTTCATACGCGACATCGAACACATTATCAACTCCCGCTGAAATATCGAAACTGAGTTCGTTTCGCTTCACTGTGGCTTGATACCAAACATTGCATAGGCCGTAAGCCTCGAGTGCACGATGAGGCGTATTCGCCTCATCGGTGAAGCGTTCGCTCACGTAGCGATATCCGATAGACGCTGTGTGTATTCCGCGTTGAACACTTGCGCCTTGATAGCCGATGAAACGCGGTGAGTATATCATGCGATGCTGCTCCTGCAGAGAAAGAGAATCCGTCCAAAACACATCGTTCATGGTCCAGCGTGTTTCGAACCTGTAACGGGTGCGATCATTTCGCGTCAACTTCTCACACAGCACATACACCTCTGCTCCTTGTGTTTGTGCTTCCCGAAAATTGACGGGCGTCCAAACTGAACCCTCGGCAGGCACCCACTGAATCCAATCGTTCACGCGCGAAATAAACACCGTCGGTTCGAGTCGCCATTGCGTTCGTTTGTCCTTGCCTAAAAAAGCAACGAGGCCGGTCCGTGCATGATAACCCAACTCGGGCTTCAAGTTCGGATTGCCTCCGGGCGACCAAAACAACTCATTCATATCGGGCAATCGATAGCGGCGAGAAGCATTGACAAACGGTGAAAGAGACCAGCTTTTCGAAGCGAGCAAATAATAGCGATAACTCATCGATGATGACCAGCCTTGGCTTCCGAAGCGCTCTTCCAACGATGCACTTCCCTCCCAATCGTGCCTGCGATTCATGTAACGAACTTGCAAGGCGTATTGTCCCCAAGGTTTGTTGATACGCCCATCCGTAAAGTTGGAATTCATCACATTCACAGCAGCCTGACTAGCCGACACCTTGATGAAAAAATCATTGAACGGTTTCCAATTCAGCCAACCATTGGCCCACAGCATTTGCGAACGAATATCTGAATCGATTGCCACTGGCTCATCGACATAATGCAACTTCTCATAGGTGTGAGCCAACTGCATTCCCGCTTGCACGCGTGGCTTCCACCAATGGTATTGAAGCATCGAACGCAACGTCGCATCGTCTTGCGTGGCCGAGCCTTCTCCATGCGACCCCATAACTGCAGGCAGCTCCATCGATTTCGTTTGCCACCAGCTTCGCACCGTCACCGATTGATTTTTGTAGCTGTAACTCAAATCGGCCTGACAGCCTGTATATGCTCCACGCTGATGATCCTGCCAAAGAACGGGCTTATCGATGCGGTAGGTGTCTGTGTACCGATAGCGATTGTTGAATTGCTGGCGAAAAGCCCGCACCTGCGTTGTGAAGTGTCGACCGTCCTTCGATTTCTTCACTTTCGAATCGACACCCAACATCGAATTATTCAGCGAGTTGTAGGTCGTGAAAACCTGCGACGAAGTTTCTTCAACAGGAACGTTACCGAGGCCAATGGTCGTGCCCATGCCCTGCTGCATAGTGCCGCCGAGGGTAGGCGTTTCGCGCAGATATACGGAGTCAAAAAAGAACATGGGCAACAACGACATGTCGCACGTGCCGAGTGTAACCGAATTGATGGGCATGCCATACCAGGTCAACAGCGTATGGTCAGACGACAAACCGTGGAACCGCAATGAACCTGCTGCACCCGGAGCACCCGCCGTGAGCTGATGGGCCAACCCATGAGCGTCGAGAAAAGAACCCAAATCACTTCCAATCCATTGCTTGCGTTTTAGTGGCGACACGGCATTGAAAGGACCCCAGCCATCTGTGGCACGGGCAACGATCACCACGTCTTCCGTTTGGTGATACCCTGAAATGGTGTCAGTATGTTGCGCAAATGCGCACCACGACCACACGATTCCTGCTATGAGGACAAAGAGGTTCTTCATATTCGCCGTGCCTCTTCCCGGGCACCTGTCTCGGCTTAGCCGAGACGGGCATGCTATGGGCAGGTCTTCTGACTTGCATCCCCCTCGCCTGCCTTCCCAATTCGATTAGCGAATCAGTGGCTTTTGACCGGCGGGGTGCTACGGATGCTCACAGCTGCGGGTACA
>CANIAA010000114.1 GCA_947465255.1 Flavobacteriales bacterium
AATGTCGGGTTTGAAACGATGCTTTATCAATTAGGCTCCGTTCAGCAGTTCAGAGGTATTGGACGCTTTGCGTTTGTGGCTTTTTACCCGGTGGTCATTTTTGCGGTTGTTGTTTTGTTTCGTGCAATAGGCAATTCAAACCTTGGAAAGGGATTGTCGATTGCGATTGGCATGCTGCTGTTAGTGGAAGGACATGCTCGAATGAGTGCTGTGAGTGACCGAATCAGCAACCCTCGCCAAACAGTACTTCGGGGTATTGACGATTATACGTTTGTTGAGGAGGGGAGGTATCAAGCGATTCATCCGATGCCCTATGTGCATGTCGGCTCTGAGAATATTGGTTTTACCTCTGACGATGAAGCCATGCGCCGATTATATGATGCGTCATATACGCTTGGAATGCCTTCAACCGCGACCGTTATGTCGCGCACTTCATTGAGTCAGTCTTTCCTTTCCTGTGCCATGGAATGGGAGATTATGGAAACACCTGCAATCGTGAGTCAATTTCCGGATCAGCGTCCCCTCTTGGTGCTTGTCGATCGTGAGCACATTCAGGAGCGTCACGAGAGGTTGCTTTCGTTCGCAGAAAAGCTTCATTCCGACGGACGATTTGAATGGTATTCCATGCCGCTGAGTGCTTTCGAAGATGTTCGGCAGCTCAATGAAATGGATGCGCAGCAAAAGATGAGCGCTTGTGTTTATGGCGTAACCGGCGAATGGGTTAATGATAGTGTGAACAAGGTCGTTTACAACGATACCACACTCAGCGTTCGTTTTTCGCGCGGTTGGTTGAAGTTGCTGGAACAGCCTTGTTTGCCTGAGTGGACATCTGATACGTTGGCTGTTTCTTTCTGGGTTTCGAACTTTACACGTGATCTAATTCCACGAACAGTGGTAGAGTTCATTCAGTATAACTCGGCTCGTGAAGTGGTCGATTATCAAACGGAGTTCATGGGCAAACGTGTTATTGGTATAAGAGGTGCTAACGCTTTGGTGGAGTATACATTGCCGATTCAGCCTGGATGCGCTGCTATTTCCATGTCCATTGAAAACAAGCTTATTCAAGGTCAAAGTCTTCAAATAAATTCACTTTTGTGGCGGCCTCAGTCCATGAATTGTCGCATCTTGCGCACCGATTATGAATCGTTGAACAATAGGAACTATTCGAGGTAGGTGCAATTCAGTTTAATCATTCCCAGCTATAACAATGCGCACGAGCTCATGCGTGAGTTACCTCCTTTCCTTCAGTACTTAAAAAAGTGCGGGCATGAAGTGGAGACGATTGTTGTAAATGATGGTTCAGTTCAGTCACACGAGTTGATGTCATTTTGTCAAGCCCATGCAATAACTCTCTTGCATCATCCACGAAATCTTGGTAAAGGTGCTGCTGTGCGAACAGGGATTATGTCAGCCAGCTCGCCTATTCGCATTTTCACGGATGCCGATATCCCTTTTCAATATGAAACGCTGGACGAAATGCTCCGTTGCTTTCACCAGAATCATAATGTTGACGTGGTTGTAGGTGATCGCAGAAAGTCTGATTACTTTGCCCAAACCCCTGCCATGCGGCAATTGGGAAGTCGTGTTTTTTCCGGGTTGGTTGATGTGATTATGATGAAGCGTATGGGTGATACGCAGTGTGGAATGAAGGGTTTTCGAGACCGATGTGTCAAGGTGGTTTTTGAGGAGTCTAAATTGATGGGTTTCGCTGCTGATATCGAATGGCTTCATCGAGCCAGGCTTCATAAATTGAAAATTGAAACGGTTTCGGCGGAGTTTCGGAATGCAGGTCAGAGTTCCGTTGTGCTCTGGAAGCATGCTTTGTTGATGCTTCGCGATGTGTTGAAAATTCGCTTCTCCTAATCTTTCTAAATCGATCGTTGTAATCTTCTTTTCGAGCAGCTAGGTTGTATTTTTGTCGATATGCCGGTAAATATTGATCGCAGAAAACTTCAGTCGCTTGGAAGACTTGAGCTCTTGGCCAAGCAGGCCGTGGAAGGCTTTATTACCGGTCTTCATAAAAGTCCGTTTCACGGCTTTTCGGTGGAGTTTGCCGAACACAGACAATACAATACAGGTGAGAGTACACGCCATTTAGACTGGAAGTTACTTGCCCGCACCGAAAAGTATTTCGTTAAGCGTTATGAAGAAGAGACCAACTTGCGTTGTCATATTCTCATTGATGCATCCGCTTCCATGTACTTTCCGCAAGGCGTGGATCCGAATGGTCCTGATTTTAACAAGGTCAAGTTTTCCGTATATGCAGCGGCTGCCCTCATCGAATTACTCAAGCGGCAGCGCGATGCGGTTGGAATAGGTGTTTTTGCTGAGGGAGTTCGCTTGAATACCCGCGCCAGTGCAAGCGAAGCGCATCATAATTACTTGTATTCTGAGCTGGAGAAATTACTGGATACGGTCAATGTTGACCAGAAACAGACAACATTGGTAACTGATACATTGCATGAAATAGCTGAGAGTATTCACCAGCGTTCTATGGTGATTATCTTCAGCGACATGCTCGATAATTCAGGTAAAGCCGACGAATTGTTTGCCGCACTGCAGCATCTCAGGCACCGAAAACATGACGTAATATTGTTTAACGTCGTTGATCACAAAATGGAGGTCGACTTCGAATTTGAAAACAGACCGTATACCTTCACCGATATGGAAAGCGGTGAACAGATAAAGGTGAATCCGGCCGATATTCGGGAGACCTATGTGCAGCGCATGGCCGATTTCAGAAAGGATTTAAAACTTAAATGTGGCCAGTATCGCGTTGATTATGTTGAGGCTGATATTCAAGCCGGTTTCAATCCTGTGTTGATGGAATATTTGATTAAGCGACAGAAGTTGTATTGATTGAGGAATACTTCCTTCCTGTTTCAACCTGAATTGTGAAAGACTAATTTTAATGAAGGGATTATTGCTCATTCCTCTGTGGTTGCATTCGTTGATTGTCTGCGGTCAAGTCAACGCCAATTTGGAGTTTGTTCCGCAATGGCAGGAGAGTCCCATACCAAAGGATGTCTTTTTTCCCATCGGTAATACATCTGATTCACTTCGAATTTCATCACTGCGCTTTTACCTTCATACGATCCAACTTGAGAGTGAAGGTCGTGTGGTATGGGCTTCCGGTAAGGAGCACTTCCTATTGGATGTATTTGAAATAGAACCAGCAGAAATTGCGATGGCCACGTCCGAACTATCAAAGTGCGATCACATTTCATTTGTCATCGGTGTCGACAGCATACTGCAAACGACAGGGGCGCATTCAGGAGTTCTCGACCCTATCCATGGCATGTACTGGACCTGGCAGAGCGGATACATCGGCTGGAAGTTCGAGGGTGAAGAGTTGAGTGCCGGACAGTCAACAGCAATTCAATGGCACGTGGGCGGTTTTCGGGCTCCCCATCAAACGCAACGAGCGGTGCGATTGAAAATCGGCGAAGTGGGGGATTCCATACAATGCCGCATTCAAATCGATCGGTTATTGCACGATTGGCGGAGTATTGTTCCGGCCGAAGTGATGAGTCCTAATGATTCTGCCAAGTTGCTGGCGGATCGATTTCAAACGTGTTTTCAAATTAAACAACGGTGAGAATACTTGCTCTGTCCGCTATTGCATTGCTTGTGGTTGCACTTTGCCCATCGAAGCCACCGTCATGGCCGTTGAAGGTCTATCAAGCTTCTCCTATGCAGCAACAGGAGAATTGTATTCAGCTCGGACGTGCGTTGTTTTACGATCCGATACTCTCGCGCGATAGCACCATTTCATGTGCGAGTTGCCACAGTTCGTATGTGGCTTTTACGCATGTCGATCATAAAGTGAGTCATGGGATCGATGATCGAATTGGTCGTCGCAATGCGCCTGCGCTGATGAATTTGGCGTGGAGCAAAACGTTTATGTGGGATGGAGCAATAAATCACCTCGATATGCAACCGCTGGCCCCCATCACCCATGCGTTGGAAATGGATGAACAGCTGCCGCATGTGCTTTCGAAACTTCAAGCATCGAGAATGTACCGACAATTGTTTAGCGAAGTGTTTGGTGATAGTCTCGTAACCACTGAACGTATGCTCAAATCGATTGCGGCATTTTTAATTACACTGGAAAGCAATCGGAGTAAATACGACGCGGTGCAAAGGGGAGAGGCTCTTTTCAGTGAGCAGGAGGAGCGCGGCTATCAATTGTTTAAGCAGCAATGCAATGCATGCCATACGGAGCCTTTGTTTACCAATGGAGAGTTTGCTAACAATGGCATTGCAGTGCACGAAGATGATTTTGGTCGAGGCGAAATAACCGGAATAGCATCCGATACTGGTTTATTTAAAGTACCAACGTTGCGCAACATTTATTATTCAAGGCCTTATATGCACGACGGTCGAATGGCCCGATTGAGCGATGTGATGCTTCACTACGGACTGGCTTCTTTCGAAACAAATGCATCAGCAGAAATGAAAAGGATGAGGCCTATGAAAGATGAGCAGCGTATTGATCTCACTGCGTTTTTGCTTACACTTTCTGATAGTGCATTCGTTTTTGAAAAAAAGCACCAATACCCTTTTAAACTTTACGAGAAATTCGGCGTCCAACATTGAATACCTTTAATTCATGAACCGAATACCGAGTCTTCTTGTTGCATTAATGACAGTTTGTGTTGCTAATGCCCAAACCAATCCTGCTATTTTACACTGGATTCAAAATCCGCAGGGCACAACCGGTGCACATTATATGGCAGGTAACGGCACGCTCATTCAGGACAATGTGCCTGTGAATGTGCAAACCGTTCAATACTCAGCCGGTTGGGTATATGTAAGTACCAATGGTATTCCGGCATATCCTACAGGACCTTTCTTAGATGGTAATCCGTCGCAGGCATCTGATCAAAATGCGATTTATAAAATCTCATTGAACCCGCAGCCGAACAACGGTACGCCGACCGCGACGAATGGAGGTAATATCGGTATCTTCATCAACGGTGTTTCGCTTTTCGACTATCGCGATGGCGTTAGCTGGAACAACCAAACGCAAGCAGAGGGTGGCGGCCCTATCATGGGCCCTCCCGGACAGGGTGTGTGGAATCGCGATGCGATTGTAGCCGAGCGGGAAGGATTTGACTGTGCAAAGGGTCACCCGGCCATGGGCAATTACCACCATCATCAAAACCCGAGTGCGTTCGATATGGACATCGTACCCATTTCAGATGTGTGCGACATCTATGCCTCTGACGGACTTTATGTGATAGATGCAAATGTGCATTCGCCATTGCTGGGTTATTCGTACGATGGTTATCCTATTTATGGAGCGTGTGGTTATATCAATCTCGATGGCACCGGCGGTATCACACGCATGAAGTCGGGTTATCAGTTGCGCACTATCACAGTGAGAAATACGTACGCCGATGGAACCACAGTAACTGCAGGTCCGCCCATAAATGCTACTTATCCGTTGGGACGTTACCGCGAAGACTATGAGTACATTGATCACCCTGAGCCTGATTACTTAGATGAGCACAACGGACGTTTCTGCGTTACACCGGAATATCCTGACGGAATCTATGCCTACTTCTGCACGGTCGACGAAAATTGGAATTCAGCGTATCCATATGTAGTTGGTCCAACGTTTTATGGTGTGAAGACGGGAGTGAAGGTGCAGAACATTACAGAGGCAGTTACAACCTATACTGCTGCACCCAATACAGTTGTGGAGGAATTGGCCGCTGAGCAGCTCACCGTTTTCCCAAATCCGGCAACTGATTTTGTAGCAGTCCAGCTAAAGGGCCTCAATACGGTAGAATGGAAAGTGGAACTCTTCGATTTGAATGGCAAGTACATTCAAACGACTCGATTATATCCCGGCAGCACAATAGCTTATTTCGATACGCGTACCTTGTACAGCGGTGATTACCTTTTGGTGCTTACACATGGCGCTTCGCAGCTGACTGAGCGGGTGAGTGTTGTGAAGTGATAACCAATCGCATGCTGATTGAAGCCGTCATGAGGGTTGTGTTTGAATATGTATTCAACAGCCCCCGACAAAGACAAAACAAAAAAGCTCTGATTACTCAGAGCTTTTTTAGCTGGCGGTCGGGACGGGACTCGAACCCGCGACCCCGTGCGTGACAGGCACGTATTCTAACCAACTGAACTACCCGACCGTTTCACAACAGTAACGTTGTCCATTCCTACGTCTTTCGATTTCGGAGGCGCAAAAATACACGCATATTTTCATTTTGCAAGAATCCGATGATTTTTTTTAGCAGCGAGGCTTTTTTGATGACTTCAGATAAAGCCAGGCAGTAAGAACCAATAAGTAAAAATCAAATCTCCCTTACCTAACAACTATTACCTCGTCCCCGGTCTTCAATAACCGGTTCCGGTATCTCAACCCTTCCGAGTGTACTTCGTCAATATCACAATCTGCTGATTTTCTATTTTCCCCTCCACCTGTTCGACATTGTCCGAAACCAGTCGAATGTTCTTTACTACGGTGCCGGCACGAGCGCTAAAGCTGGTGCCTTTCACGTCGAGTGTCTTTACAAGCACGATCGTATCACCGTCACTCAATCGCTGTCCGTTGCTGTCCATATGGAATTGAACTGAACTGTCGTTCTCGTGATCACCTGTGGCGCGCGCCCATGCCAATTGCTCATCATCGAGATAGAGCATGTCGAGCGCATCGGCAGCCCACGTTTCATTGCGCAGGCGCTGCAGCATTCGCCATGCGGTAATCTTGACCGGTGTATGTTCGCTCCACATGCTGGTAAGTAAACAACTCCAGTGTGACTCATCGAGTGGTGCTTGCTTGTTGAGCTGCGACAGGCAGTCTTGACATACATATATGCTGTCTTCGACATTTACATCGCTCGAAGGTGGCAACGTATAAATGGAAAGAGTGGATGCGGATGCGCAAAGTTCGCAGCCATTGTTACTGCGTGAGGCAAGGTTTTCTTCGAGTGTATTCATTTTGGGACTGCTATTGGTTCGCAAGTTAGCAATTATAAAGGGGAAGCATTTTTCAATTGGTCGTGGCGATTAGATTGGAATTTCATATCCATCGACCACTCGCTTACTCCCAATTCTCGAGAGGAGTATTGTGAAATTGAGAATACGTCCTGTTCGGCACTTGGAGGATTTTAGATAAGTACGGGTTTGATTGGTGCATCTGGCTTCCACATTACCCGACCACAACTCCCGATTCTTGATGTTCTGCCTGAGCGAACATTCACTCGAATGTAACAAAGTCAATATGACAGAATACAGTTTTTTCATTTGATGTTGGCTATATGTTAAGGCCGTTTGTCTTCGAACAGAAAGTGGCTAAATCCTGAGGCAAACAGAGGCACTAACCCAGTTATACTGGTTTCAATGAGTTTCGTAAACCTTTTCCGTACGTTTTAATAAGATATGCCTGTATCGGCGGATTTGATTGTTTGGCTTGGTTGTACCTTTGACATATCATGATCTCGCGATTTCTGCTTGTTCTTACGCTGGTGTGCTTCTGTCTTCACATGAATTCTCAGACGGGAATAGAAGGCATAGTAAGAATCTCTGAACAGGAACCGGCATCTTTTGCAACCGTCGCAGCAACTAATCTTGAAAATGGAAAATTGAAGGGCACTAATACCGATGCTGATGGTCGTTTTAGTCTGAAACTCGATGAGGGCAGTTACTCTATCAGGGTTCATGCGATGGGGTATGAGGATGCAGATACAACAATCGTCGTGAGCAGTGGTACGCGCCGGTTGCTCATCATTCAATTGTCGGAGAATCCGGCGGAGTTGGGAGTGGTGCAGGTATTCGCCGATCGGCGCGGTATTGCGCGCGAAGTTGTTTCTAAGGCCATAGATGCTCGAAGGTCACATGCGGATGGTGATGGAGGTATATTTCTTTATGATTCCTACACACGAACTTCTGTGCAGTGTCTAATGCCTGATACCGCTAAGGTGGACCAAGATTCAACGAAGGTGAAGGTCAAGGAT
>CANIAA010000115.1 GCA_947465255.1 Flavobacteriales bacterium
AGCGGTCGAACACTTCCAGTCGGCTGCCGCGGAAACCCTCTAAGCCGAAAATCTCAAACGTATCATTGAATCCATCACCGTTAGGTGTAAATATGTTCGGCATTTTGGTGTCACATCGCTGTGTCACGATAGTTGTTGTGCCTGTTGATCCGCACTGATCCGTAAATGTTACGTAGTAAGTTCCATAATATTCAGCCAAAAACGAATAATCCGTAATGCTGAGCGAATCAGTTGAATACTCGACGGCATAGGGCGGCGCTCCGGCGCGTGCCAGATCTTCTGTGCGCTGACCAAAGCAGTTATAAACGGACGATGCCACCACAATTGGCCCCGGTTCTACTACATCGAAATCAGTGCTGAAGGTCGTACCG
The DNA here is from genome assembly GCA_947465255.1 of Flavobacteriales bacterium. Lineage (GTDB taxonomy): Bacteria > Bacteroidota > Bacteroidia > Flavobacteriales_D > Sanyastnellaceae > JAIBBG01. Next base: position 372 of record CANIAA010000115.1, read on the forward strand.
CACCAATCGGTAATCGAAACAGAGTAACTACCCTGGTCACCGACCTGAAAGAAGTGGTCAGGAGTCTCCGTTCCATCCCACCAAGTGTAGCCAAATGGTGCGAACCCGCCAACAATAACCGGTGCAACGGTCGTGTCATTATTGCAGAGATAAACGGTCTTCATATCAACAGACGGCTGGATGTAATCTCGGATAATGATGTTCGTGGTCAGCGTATCGGGATTTCCCTCCAGGTTGGTGAAATACATGTCGATGTTCAATGTCTCGTCGCCTTCGTTATTGATTTGATCAAGCACCGTAATGATCGGAATAACTACGGGCTCTCCTTGAATGCTGTAGGAGTTGGGAAGGGCTTGAATATCCGCACCATTAACGGCTGTTCCCGAATAACTCAGCTGTACGTCCAACACGTCTGCCGCACATGCAGGCGGCTCAAGGCGCAGTTCACCATCCAAACAACCTTCAATGAGAACCAAATTATCGAAACCGGAGGGTGCACCTACAGAATAGGCTTCGATGCCTGCCCCGCTGGTTTGAAAACTACCTTCTTCAAAGACAACAATCGATTTCAACCCGTTGTCGGATCCATCTGCAATGGCGAGTTTCATGTGGTAAGTGGCACCGCATTGCAACTCCGAATACACCCGAAGCGAATCTGTATAACCAGTACAGCTAACCGTGCTATTAACTACATTACCAGGATTATCGATGTAATACTGCTGGTTGAGAATATTATTAACCGACGAAATGGTTATTGGCAAAAACGGGTCGCTATTGGGAACACCTGCAATGTTTTGAGCGCCATCCGGAAAAGCTGCCGGTGCGTTATACGGACCGGTGATTCCGGGACCGGAAATCATAAAAGCAAACACATCGTTATACTGTGAATTCACATACGTGAGATACTCGTCAGAACCGAAAACATATTTGAATGTCAACTCCGGACCTGAAGCTACGAAGTCAAATTCGAGGTAGGCAACATCGAAAACCCCAGATACAGTGAAGCTCTGATCAATGAGCGGCGGCACTGAGTTGGCGATGTCCAACAAATCCTGCTCGGTATTGACAGGTGCTGTAGGCTCACCGTTAAAAGCGTTCGGCATGAAATTGCCTGCATGGCTGGTGCTGAGAATTACACCGTTAGCAATGGGGAAATTTCCACCGGCGTTCTCATAAACCCCCACCTGAATTGCATCACCGGTAAAGGTTATGTTGCTAACTTCCAGATCCGGTCCAACTAGCGCTGCTACTGCTTCAGCAGGAGTAACGGTGGTTACGGTCAGTTGAGCTTGGCCGAGAGAACATAGTACTAGAAAAGAAAAAAGTAAACCTGTTTTTTTCATATGATTTGGTTTCAATGATGCACCGACATTTGTTTCACACAATTGAATCTCTCTTACCTCATTATTTGAAGGTAACCGGATCTTTCTATTGTATTAAACCGATTATCAGTCGCACGCAAAGTAAAGCTGTAAAGTCCATTCGGAGCAAAATAATTACTTCCCATAACACCCCCCGTCCACGACTCATTCATATCTGTCGTTTCAAAAACGACTTGACCATATCGGTTGAAGATCTTCACCTCATAACTCAATAGATCTCTACCAACGGGCTTCCAAACGTCGTTAATGCCATCGAAATTCGGAGTAAAACAACTCGGCACAAAAAAATCTCCTGTTGGCTGGAAAGTTTGAGATAGCTCAGAGTGACAGCCCAAGGTGGTATACACATGCAATGTGGCTACCCACTCATCCAACGTATTAAATCGATGCTCCGTATTGTAATCATTGGAAACACTTCCATCCGAAAACTCCCAGAAAGTCATCACGGAATCCGGCAACAGGTTAGTCAGCTTCACCACATCGTCTGAAACGTATGCTGCGCTGAAGTTGGGCTCGATAAAATCGATACCGACCGAAATGTCGATCGATGATACATTGCCGCAGTCGTCTTCGACCTGAAGTGTATAAACCGTCGGAACTGTTGGAGCTACAAATTGGTTATCGTTCGCCGAACCGGAATCCCATCGGAACGTCAATTCACCCACCCCTCCTTCTGCAACGGCACTAAGCAGCGCACCATCATACAAACAGATTACAGTGTCTGGCGAGGCATCAATTGCTATTGGCGACGGTGGAATAAAAACATTCATATTATCGCTACCACTATTGCCGCACTGATCGGACACTGTTAAACTCAACACAGAATTAATGTTTGTGTTGTAATCGATGAATGCAGCAGCTGATAGTGCCGCTTCATTCTCCAGCCATGCGTAGGACAACAGACCGGCACCTCCCGACACAAGGGGCTCTATCATTTGAGTAGTCAAACAATCACTGTAAAGGTCGTCGGGCAGAGCCACCTCTACGGGTACAGCCGGGATGGCAATAGCGACCTCGTCGGCAACCGCATTGCCACACTGATCAATCACCTCCACCTCCAAGAGAGCATCCGCATCAAAGAAATCATTGAAAGCCGGGCCACTGTTCTGAAAGGCACCATCCACAAACCACTCTATTTGATAAGTTCCAACACCGCCCAACGGCACCAAATCAAAAATCACTTCATCGATGCACTGAAGCGTCAGGTCGCTGCCCAAGTCGATGGTTATTGGCGCCGGAGGCACAGCGTAATCAAACGCATCTGAGACTGTAATACCGCAAACGTCCGTCACCTCAAACTCTAAAGCTGCGGTTACGTCTGATTGAAAAATCAAGTTGGCTGACGTAGATTCCTGAAGACCGTTGACGAACCAAACGACATCATAGGGGGGCAATCCGCCTGCAATAAGAGGCTGAAAATCCTGCACATCGAGGCACGTCGCCGTGAGACTATTCGATACCTCCACCGTTAAGGGAGGATTCACAATAAAATCGACATCCACACTTCCCGTAAACGGTATGACACCACATGTATCACTTACGGTAAACGGGTAGGTTGTTGCCACACTGGGCGAAACCTGGTAGCTTGAACCTTCAAATCCACCCGGCCACGAAATCGTGTAATCACCCACTCCTCCTGTTACGACCGGAGTAAACGTGGCTGTTTCTCCGCAGTTGATCAAAGCATCGCCGACACTCACTTGCAGCACAGGCAAGTCATAGACGTTAATGGTGACGTCAGCACTGGTCGTCAAACAACCGATGTTTTCCATGGTAATCACTAACGACTCTTGGCCCTCGGTCGCAAAGTCTTGGATTGCCTGAAACGTCAGCAGCACACTATCTTCATCGACCGGGAAAAGAATTTCGGTGTACGGGAAATCAATGTCGGTTCCAATTATGGCGTTGCCTCCGAAGGTTAAGTTGTAGCTCTGTTCATCGGCCAATGAACCGGTTCGTGTAAACAGCAAGCTACCGGCCTGACAACCCTCGTAGACTCCTCCATCCACACCCGATGAATAGGCCGGTGCGGTGTAGCTCAAGGCTAGTTGGTTACTTTGAAAACTGCCGGCTTCGAGGTATACCCAGGAATCCCATCTTTCATCCACTGCATCGCCAATTGCCATCTTAATATGGTAGGTCTCACCGCAAATCACTTGAGCATAGGCCGTAAGAACTACAGTCATACCGTCGGCTTGTATATTGGCGGCATTACCGGTATTACTCACATAGTAGGCTGAATTAACATTCGGGTTGACATTACTGATTCCGATTGGAACATTTGTTCCCGGAAGAATTGCGATATTCATTGCGTCATTGCTGTAGGGTCCGTTAAGTCCGGGACCACTAAGAAAGAAACCAAACGCATCATTAAAACCAGTCAGAAATTCGGGATATTCTTCGGAAGAGAAAACGTAGTTAAAAGCTAAACTATCACCTGTGGGGACAAAATCGAACTCTAAAACTGCAGTGTTATTCAGAGCCATTCCACTGAGATCTACCAAATCTCCATCATCCATGCCATCGGGATTATTCGGCGGGCCTTGGAAGAAATCACCTACGTTATTCGGTCCCTCAGCCCCATCCACATTTCCGGTTCCAATAACCACCCCGTTGCCAATTCCCAGTCCGCAGTTATTGCAGGTGAAACCTCCTATCTGCGCATTGTTTCCTTGAAAGGTAATGTTGCTTGCCGTTACCCCGGGGCCGAGCAGAATGTCTTGCACTGCTTGATTCGCATTGACTGCATTGTCTACAACGAGCTGAGCACTCACCATGCTTTGCAGGCACACCACTAAACACAAAAAGATACAGCTCTTTTTCATTTGGATTAGGCAAGACAATTCATGGCCAAGGTAATGATTTTTGACGTAAATCGATGAGGCAGTGCGTTGAAAAAACAAGGTAGCTTGTACTTTTACCGCGTGCAAGAAATCATTCGTATAGAAGGACTCACCAAATTTTATCGCATTGGCGATGAAACCATCAAAGCGCTTAACGGCGTGGACCTGTCCATTCGAAAGAACGAATATGTAGCACTGATGGGGCCCTCAGGCTCCGGCAAGAGCACGATCATGAACATCATCGGCTGCCTCGACACTCCTACTTCAGGTTCATACTACCTCAACGGACCGGACGTAGCGAACCTCGATGACAATAAACTGGCGGAGATTCGAAACAAAGAGATTGGTTTCATATTTCAGACCTTCAACTTATTGCCTCGTTACAGCTCGCTCGATAATGTTGCGCTGCCTCTTGTCTATGCCGGTGTGCCGAAAGATGCCCGCACCGCTAAAGCCAAAACCGCCCTGCAAAGCGTTGGCCTTGGCGAGCGTATGAACCACAAGCCAAACGAACTTTCCGGCGGTCAACGTCAGCGTGTGGCCGTTGCTCGCGCACTCGTTAACAACCCTTCCATCATTCTTGCCGACGAACCCACGGGTAATCTGGATACCAAAACAAGTCACGAGATTATGGCTCTCTTCGATGAGATTCACCGCGCCGGAAACACCATCATCATCGTTACGCACGAAGAAGACATTGCACGCATGGCACATCGAATTGTGCGCATGCGCGATGGTAAAGTTGAGAGCGACACGCCCAATGTTCCTCAACGCGCAACTGTTTAAACAAGCTTTCCCGCAGTTTAAGGTGTATGTGGTAAATTCGCGCTCTCAAAACGCTTTACTATGCCTCATGCTACTATCGCCGAGCTTTTCGCCTCTCAGCCCATTGACACCATCGTTACCGTAAAAGGCTGGGTGCGCACCCTGCGCAATGATCAATTCCTATCGGTATCCGACGGATCTACTATTCGCACCATGCAAATTGTGGTGAGCAAAGAACAACACGGTGAAAATACCTTGAAGCGATTGCAAACCGGCGCTGCAGTAGCAGCTACAGGCAAGGTTCAGAAAAGCCTGGGCAAGGGTCAAGACATTGAAGTAATTTGCGATAGCCTTGAAATACTTGGTGACTGCGACCCCAATGAATATCCAATTCAGATGAAGCGCCACTCACTGGAATTTCTCCGCGAGAAAGCACACCTGCGCTTCCGCACCAATACGTTCGGCGCCGTATTCCGCATTCGTCACCACCTGGCATTTGCTATTCATAAGTTCTTTAACGATCAAGGATTCTATTACTTGCACTCGCCCATCATTACCGGCAGCGATGCAGAAGGTGCAGGAGAAATGTTTCGTGTGACCAATTTGAATCTCGATGAAATTGCCAAGTCAGGTAAAGTAGACCCTGCGGAAGACTTTTTCGGAAAAGCCACAAACCTTACCGTTAGCGGACAACTCGAAGCAGAGTTAGCTGCTCTCGCGTTGGGTAGAGTGTATACATTCGGCCCCACATTCCGCGCTGAGAACTCAAATACAAGCCGCCACCTTGCGGAGTTCTGGATGATTGAGCCTGAAGTGGCGTTCAACGACATCATGGATAATATGGACTTAGGCGAAGCATGCCTGAAGTACTGCATTCAATACGCGCTCGATCACTGCCGCGAAGACCTTGAATTTTTGCAGGAGCGTGAAATGAATGAAGACAAGCAAAAACCTGTCGATGAGCGCCAGTCCATGCCACTGCTTGAGCGATTGAATATGATTGTAAGCAATCAATTTGAGCGAATCACCTACACAGAGGCTATTGATATTCTGCTTCAGTCAAACCATTTCAAGAAGAAAAAATTCAAGTATCCCGTGGAATGGGGGATCGATATGCAGAGCGAGCATGAGCGTTACCTCGTAGAAAAGCATTTCCAAAAACCGGTCATCATTACGGGCTATCCTGCTGCCATCAAAGCATTCTACATGCGTATGAATGAACCCGATGCTCAGGGGCGCGAAACAGTGGCTGCTATGGACATTCTGGTGCCCGGCATTGGTGAAATTATCGGAGGATCACAGCGTGAAGAACGCTTGGAGATATTGAGAAAGAAGTGCGCACACTTCAATATTCCCGAAGATCACATTTGGTGGTACCTGGAAACTCGCAAATTCGGAACATGCACGCACGCCGGATTCGGAATGGGCTTCGAACGCCTCATCATGTTTGTAACCGGCATGGGAAATATTCGCGACGTAATACCATTCCCGCGTACACCGCTCAACGCCGAGTTCTAGTTCAGGAGTTCTTTTGCATTGGCCAATGCAGCAGCTGAGAGCTTCTTGCCGCCCAGCATTTCTGCGAGCTCATTGATGCGTTTATCATCTTGAATAACCTCCACAGAAGTATACGTCTGTTCACCGCGTACCTCTTTGGCAACCTTCCAATGATGGTCTGCCTTACCCGCTATTTGAGGCAGATGCGTGATGGTCACCAACTGCATCGATGAACTCATTTCCTTGAGAATGGATCCTATTTTCAACCCTACTTCACCACTCACACCTTGGTCGATTTCATCCAAAATGAGCACCGGCAATCGCTTGTGCTTACTGATGGATGCCTTGATGGCCAACATGACTCGCGAAATTTCACCACCGCTGGCAACTTTCTGTATGGGCTGAAAACTTCCACCCTTGTTCGGTTTAAATAGAAATGCAATTTGATTTCTACCCCACATATCAAAGTCATCCTTACGCTCCGTCTTCAACTGCACCTCGGCGTGCTCCATGCTCAACTGTGTGAAATAACCGCGCATTTCCTTCTCTGCCATCTTGGCTCCCTTCACTCTGGCTTTGTCTAACATCATTGACAATTCGCTTAACTCCTCCGTGTAAGCAGCGATTTCCATTTCACATTGCTTGATTCGTTCCTCAAGCTCTTCTGAAGAAAAAGCGCGCGACTGCAGTTGCTTTAAAATTTCGAAAAGCTCTTGGGAGCTCTGAACCCTGTGCTTCTTCTGTAACTGATACAACATCGACAACCGATCTCCTATTTGTTCTGCCTTCTTCTCATCGCTCTGCACTCCGGATGCAAACGACTCAATATCGCGCGATGTTTCTCTCAATTCAATGATGCTGCTATCTATTCGATTATGAAACTCGGTTAATGCAGTTGCATGACTGCTCACCTTGGCAAGAATTGACTTCACAGAAGCAAGACGACTGAGCACCGAGTGTTCAACACCATCGAGTATCTCGCCGGCACCGTGCAAAGCCTGGCGTATATGATCGGCATGTTGAAGCGTATTCAACTCGGACTCCAGTTCCTCTTGATTCAATTCCTGCAAACCTGC
>CANIAA010000116.1 GCA_947465255.1 Flavobacteriales bacterium
AACAAGATGTGTGTGCTAAACGCTGTAAGAAATAAAATCCTACAACGTGTGTGGGCTGTTATCGAAAGACAAACACCCTTCCTTTCAGAAGAAAATTTTCGACCAATTTGAAAATATTACTTGACTTGTGACATAGAAATCTGTTTCTCATTCTCATTATTTTTTCGGGATGCTAGAAGGAGAATGGGAATGAGAATTAAAGTCAGCCCCTGCGGGGCTGCTCGTCGGGAGGCGGTGCTTTTCTCTACTAAAAGTTGGCCCCTCCGGGGCCGTGAAGAGGGCCGGAAGCGTTGACTTAAGATTAGAATCTGAACTGCGATATATCCACCAAGTGTGATGTTATGGAATTAAAGATTGGCCGAAGTGTATGGCTCACAATACACGCGCCTTTGAAGTGTCGAAGGCAGTTCCTTCGCCCGGCCCCGAAGGGGCCAACCTTCAATAACAATGTGTGCGACATTCGCGAATCAGCCCCGGAGGGGCTGACTTTAACGATCTAGGAACGCTCTCTGTGTGAAGCAGAATCGCCATCTACTTCGCTCGGGCACCGCCAGCGCTCATCGAGCCAAGCAGAGATGCAACTAAAGTCAGCCCCTCCGGGGCTGCTCGGCGGGAGGCTGTGCATGTCTCTACTAAAAATTGGCCCCTCCGGGGCCTGGCTAAGGGTCAGATTTTTAGCGTTAAGCCGAGAATTTGAATTATGAAGTATCGATGAAGTGTGATGCTGTGGAACTTGAAAGTGACCGTTGTGCATGCCTCATAAAAGGTAAGCCTTTGAAGCAGCGAAGCCACATCCCTTGCCCGGCCCCGGAGGGGCCAACTTTCAATAACCATCTGCGCGACGCTCGCGAAACAGCCCCGGAGGGGCTGACTTTAAACGGATCGGAACACCCACTGTTTTCATAAGTAGGGCCCCTCGACTTCGCTCGGGGACCGCCCCTCGGCTTCGCTCGGGGACTGGGCTTTTATCTCAAGGTCAGGCCTCGGCTCCGCTCGGCCACCGCCCGCGCCCACCGCGCAAAGGCGAGGGCAGACGGCGCGGTACGAAGGGCCACCCTTTGTCAAACATCATTCTGTTCATTCTGTTTCTCCTTCTAGCATCACAGAAAGAGAATCAGAATCAGATGAGAATGAGAAGTTGCAAGTGCCCGTGAGAAGTCGAAGGCGGACCACCAACGGTCATACCTCATACCTCATACCTACCCAACTTCATCCCGAATACCAATGGCACAGTGCTTCCGAGTGTCGGGATAATTGTGGAGCTTTGGAGTAAGGCAGTGCTTTGGACTATCTTTACCATGCCATGGCATCAATATCACGGGTGAGCATGGAAACTTGTCATGAAAAAAATGCTGTTGCTATTGGTATTCCTTACGATCTCCTTTCATTGGTATTCGCAGGAATGGGTTGCACTGAACTCCATGTCCGATATGAATATCATTGACGTTTTTTTCGTGAACGACCAAATTGGATTTGTGAGTGGAGAGTCCGGAACAATACTAAAAACAACAGATGCGGGCGCTACATGGACCAATCTCAACACCGGTGTCAGCAATAGTGTTAATCTAGCCAGTCTTTATTTCCTAAATGAAAATGAAGGATTTGCAGTCGGTGATGCATCCACCATTATTCATACCATCGATGGCGGAGTTAACTGGAGCGATTACAACACAAATGCCTCAGCCAATTTCAGGGATATCATTTTCTGGAATGAAAATGATGGAATTATTCTGGGTGGATCAAACGGGGTGTATCTTCTGACTTCGGACGGAGGAACTACGTGGGTGGTTCAGAATCCGAGCTTTCCTGAACCCATAAGAGGCGCCAATCTCATCAACGATGATCTTTATTTCATTGGCCTTTTTGGCACCATTTATCGCATGGATACAACCTTAATGGAATTTACAGATTTCGCAACAGATGCGCCATTTCTGTTCAACGTGGATGGCAGCGGGGATTTGCAAATTGCAGTCGGACAAAATGGTTCAGTTGTCAAAACAAACGATGCCTGGCAGACATCTCAAATCGTACCGTGGAATAATTCCGATTGGCTGGCACATGTGAATTATTTAGCAAACGGCGACTTTATACAGGTCGGTGGATTGGTCCAAGAAAACATCGGCTACATTCATACTTCAACGGACAATGGCGTTAGTTGGGAAACTTATATCTGGCCGGAAGCGCGCCTGTTCTCATCTTGTGAAACACCCGCCGGTGAATTGTTTGCAGTAGGAGTCAATGGCACCATACTCAAAAGAGCAGCTGATGAAGTCATTTGCGAAACACCTGTTATTGCTGAAGTGTCTATTACATCATGCGACAACTATTACATGGATGGTGAAAATGTGCTCACCGAGTCCGGTCTTTACGAGTTCTATCATACAACAGCAGACGGTTGCGACAGCATCGTCATATTGAACCTCAGCATTGTAGCGTCACCTGAAGTGGATATTCAGCAAGAAATTGCAGGATGTGGCAACAGCTCTGAAATCACCATTTCTGTTGGTTCAGGCGATCAGCATACTTTCCAGATTGCTAGTCTTGGTATGCTCAATACTACCGGGTCATTCATTGTACCGTTTGGGTCCTATATTGTTGAAATATCCAATCCCTTTGGATGCGTCACAGCGCAAACGGTGACCAGTGACGCCTATATTTCCTGCCCAGCCGATTTCGATGGGGACAGCCTTGTGGATGTAGAAGATCTAATGCTTTTCACAGCAGCGTATGCATGCACCGGCGATTGTTGTCCTTATGATATCAATGGTGATGGCAATGTCTCTGTTATAGATCTGTTGGCCTTTATTTCGGATTTCGGAATGCAATGCGAGTGATTTTGAAGCTGAGTTAGTTTCATAATGCGCCGGCCACGAATAAACTTGTCGATAACTGAATGACGGGGTGAATAATCTGAGCCATTCCAGTACTTTACTTTGAAAAACAACTCCGTAATTTCTCATGAAAAAAGCCTTCAAATGGACCGGCATTGTGATCGGTGTTCTCTTCTTGTTTTTACTCGTTGCGCCTTTTCTGTTTAAAGGAAAGATTGAAAGCGCCATCAAGCAAGCAGCAAACGACAACCTCAACGCACGCGTCAACTGGAGCGATGTGAGCCTTTCGCTTATTCGCAACTTTCCCAACTTGCGCGTGAGTGTGGAAGGATTGACGGTCGACAATACCGTAGCACCGTTCGACAGTGTGCGCCTGGCCAGCATCGGCAGTCTCGATGTAGTGGTGGATGTGAAGAGTTTGTTTGGCGATGAAATCGTGGTGAAACGTTTCGGTCTCGTTGATCCCGTGCTCGACATCCGCTTTGCGGAAGACGGTTCGTCGAATATCGACATTGCCAAAGAAGATAGCACGGCTGTGGAAGAAATCCCCGCAGCAGAAGGCGGTGCATTCAAGATGAAGCTGAAAGAGTACTTCATCAAAAACGGAACGATCAATTACTACGATCGCGCGATGCCCATGATCATGAAGTTCGAAGGATTGAACCACGAAGGCACGGGTGATTTCACACAAGATCTTTTTAAACTGGTTACGACCACGCATGCCGACAAAGCCACATTCTGGTTTGATGGTATCACGTATTTGAATGAAGTAAAAACAGACCTTCAGGCCGATATCGACATGGATATGAAGAACAGCAAGTACACGCTTGCCGGCAACAGTATTAAACTCAATGCACTCGAACTCGGCGCACAAGGCTGGGTGGCTATGCCCGGCGAAGACATCGACATGGACATCTCGTTCAACGCACTGAAGAACGACTTCAAGCAATTCCTTTCGATGGTGCCGCTTGAATTTGCGAAGGATGTGGAAGGTGTAGATGCAACAGGAAATCTCGCCTTCAACGGATTTGTGCGTGGCACTTACAACGATAACAGCATGCCCGCAGTGGGTATGGAACTCGCCATCGATAATGCCCGCTTCAAATATCCTGACCTGCCCAAGAGTGTCGACAACATCCACGTGAAGGCGAAGGTGTATGCCGATATGAATGATGAAGACAAGACCACCGTCGATGTCGACAAGTTTCATCTGGAAATGGCCGCCAATCCTGTAGATATGACCTTGCACCTGCGCACGCCAGAGAGCGATCCGTATATCGACTTCGCGTGCAAAGCACTTGTGAATCTTGACAACGTGAAGGAGTTTATTCCACTCGAAAAAGGCGACGATGTGCACGGAATCATCAACGCCGATGTAGCGATGAAAGGAAATTACAGCGTGGTTGAAAGCGGCAATTATGAAAGCTTTGATGCCAAAGGGATGATCGACATTCAGAACGTGCTCTTCAAGAGCGATTCGCTTCCCTATGATGTGCAAGTGAATATGGCGGTGTTCAACTTCACGCCGCAATTCATCGACCTCCAAGGCTTCGATGCACGCATCGGCAAGAGCGATCTGCAAGCGTCGGGGAAAATTGAACGCTACCTCGCTTATGCGCTGCACGATTCACTGCTCGTGGGTGCATTCAACGTAAGCTCAACGCTCATGGACTTGAATGAATTCATGACCGAAGAAGAAGCCACTACCACTACCGAGGCTGCTCCTGCTGCTGCCGATACTTCGGCGATGAGCCCTATTGAATTGCCGGGCAACATCGACTTTACGCTCAACGCCAACTTCGCGAAGATGGTTTACGACGTGCATGAAATCACGAACGTACAAGGCGGCATCGTGCTGTGCGACAAGATTGCATCGCTCAACAATTTGCGCATGAATGTGATTGACGGAACCGTGGCAATGACCGGTAAATACAACGCGCAAAACTTAGGTTCACCGAAGATGGATTTCCTGTTTGACATCCAGAATATGGACATCAACAAAGCTGCAACACAATTTGTGACCATTGAAAAAATGGCACCCGTAGCGAAGGCATGCAACGGAAAATTCAGCACGCAATTGAATATGCAGTGCACGTTGAGTCAGGACATGATGCCCATCAACGCCACGGTGAACGGTGGTGGTAAGCTTACCACGAAGAGCGTTGTCGTGAAAGACTTTGCTCCACTAGTGAAGCTCGCTGAGAAAATCAACTTCGACAAACTCAAGCAACCACAAACGGTGGGTGATGTGAATGTTTCATTCAAAATTGTGAATGGCACCATCACGGTCGATCCGTTTACCGTGAAGCTCATCGACGGTATGCCGATGAAGGTATCGGGCTACACCACGCTCGACCAGGCCATCAACTACAATGTGGAGATGGATGTGCCGATGACGATGTTCCCCGCAGGTGCATTGCAACAAGCTAATACCTGGATTGGCGAACTCAACAAAAAGTTGGGCTCCAATATCAGTGTAGGATCAAAGGTGAATGTGATTGCGGTTATTACGGGAACCGTCACAGACCCGAAGGTGACAGTCACCAGCAAAGCCCTCGGCGAAGACGCAGTTGCTTCCATCAAAGAGCAAGCGATTGCCGAAGTAAAAGAGCAGCTCACCAACCTGAAGAACGAAGCGCTCGAGAAAGCCATCGCCGAGAAAGCTCGACTAATAGCAGAAGCAAAGGCACAGCGCGAAAAGCTACTAGCCGATGCTGCCAAAGCGCGAGACAATGCCAAGAAGCAAGGTGAGTCGCTCGCCAAGCAAGGCAAAGAAGCTGCCTACAAAGCCGCGGATGATTTAGTAGCTAAAGCACGCAATCCGCTGGAGAAAGGCGCCGCGAAAATCGCCGCCGACAAAGCCAAGAAGGAAGCGGATGAAGCTTACAAGAAAGCAGTAGACAAGTCGAACAAGGAAGCCGACGATGCCTACAAAACCGCAGAAAAAAAATCCGAGAACCTTGTGAAAGACGCCGAGGCGAAGGGTGATAAGATGATCCAGGAGGCGGATAAGAAGACAGTGATTAAGTAGGGACTGGGGACTGGGGACGAAGGACGAAGGACGAAGTACAGTTGGGGCGCGGCTTTTTGTTGGCTGCAGGTGTGCCTCAATCAGCCGCTATGGCACAGCTGACTAGCCAGCCCCGTTAGGGGCGATATATTCACTAGCTAAAGGTGTGCAGTTGACCAATAGCCCCGTAGGGGCGGCATGTATGGTTCTGTGGTGAAAACAGAGCCCCCCTCTGCTGCGCTCGGGGACCACGTGTGATGGCCGAGCAAAGCTGGCGCGGTAGCCGAGCGAAGTCGAGGCTAATCCCTAATACAACGCACCGAAAAACCATAGTTCTTATCGAAGTCGCTGCGGAAAGAACCCGACTCTGTATGACTCAAAAACCACGACCATGCGTTGTTGATGAGAAACGCATCGGTGCTCCACCAAAATACATTGGAACCAAGAAGTTCGTATTCACCAGTAAAGTAGCGATAACCCTGAGGCGCTCCTGAAAATCCGGCGCTGTTGGTTGATCCTGTATTGGGCGCATACCACAAGCCATTCGCTAGCTGAAGTGTTCCGGTCGTTTTCATTTTTCCGCCCGCAACAGCCTCACCACCGAGATGACCAATAAGTGTTGTCCATTCGGCATCACTCGGAACATGCCAACCCGCAGGACATAATTGACGAGCATCTACACATGCATACCAGTTATACAACTTTCCATGCGGACAAGCGAAACTCGCTTCATTGTTGTAATGCGACCAAGCGCCGTTCATGGTGCTTTGCCAACCTGCATCACTCAGATTTGTTGTTATGGATTCACCATTACGATAAATACTAGTCTTCAGATTCTCCGCCATCCATTCTTGCGTGCCGATGACAATGGTTTTGTATTCATTACCCTCCTGATCGGTCATGGTCCCATAGGTGAGATCAGCGTTGTGGATGTTTTCAGCGCCACAGGTATGGAACGTGGTACCAGATGTTCCTCCACCATTCGTCTGATTGGCCTCACTGATACCTGGAACGATCACAAAACTTCCATCGCCGACATACAAAGTATCACTTGTTGCACTTACATGCACACGAACACTTCCCGCATGCAACGCATAAGGAACGCTCATCATTTGTTGTGTGCCGATTTCGATGTAGCCGCTGCCCAAGTCCAATTCTACTTTCAAGAACTTGCTTCCAACCGCCCAATTCACCGCTTCGAGCGAAGACGTTCCGCCCAGCTGAGACGTAAATAATCCAAGACCGTTTGTATTCACTGACTGTACTTCTTGCCACACCACCGTTCCATTAGCGGATTCGTTGTGTATGGTAAAACGTGCATTCAGGGTGCTATTCACAAGTGGCTGTCCTGCCCCGTCGCGCGCGATGGCTTGGTAGGGAATGAGCGCGGGAGCCTGGGCAATCAACAGCGATGAAATGAACGAGGCAAGCAAAGTATGTATGAGTCGCATGTCTTGAAGGGTAAAGTAAAACCAAGGGCATTCTCAATCCCGAAGGCAACGAACGGAAAAACCATTGCGTTTATCCCCGGTAGCTCGTGTGAGGTCGACATCGTCGTAAATAAGGTAGCGGTAATACGCACTGAGCGTAACAAAATCAGACGAACTCCAATAATAACCAATGAATTCCAAGTTGCTGTAAGGACCTTGAAGCAAACGATAACCTCCAGGAATACCGAAAAAACCACTGCTGTTGGTTGCCCCGGAGTTAGGTGCAGACCACAAACCGGTTGCTGAATCGCTTATTCCAGGTGTTTTCATTTTACCACCGGCTATGGCTTCACCACCAAGATGATCAGACAGCACGGTCCAGTCGGCATCGGTTGGAACATGCCAGCCCGTAGGACACAGTTCGCGTGCATCTACACAAGCATACCAATTATAGAGCTTACCAAAAGGACAATTCCTACTTGCATCATTTTGAAAATATGCCCATGCACCTTGAACGGTGCTGTTCCACTGGCTGGTCGACA
>CANIAA010000117.1 GCA_947465255.1 Flavobacteriales bacterium
GGATTGAAATACACCATAACGAATAATCAGGTTGTTGTTATCGAAGAATCGACAATTGTTAAATGATGAAGTTGATACAACTTTTTTGATTCGATTAGGTTGAGACATGAAAGAGGCAAGTGAAAGAAAGCTTGCACATAAAAAGTAAGTAACACACGGCTGAAGCACGTCGAATGCTTCAATTAGTATAGTTAGTTTTAGTTAAGGTTTAGAATTATGGTCGAAAACGTTCGGCCATAATTTTTTTATAGGCTATTCATTTTTTTCTTTGCAGATATGCACCCAAGTAAGCTTTCCATCGATACATACGACTATCATTTGCCGGATGAGCGCATTGCGAAATACCCCCTGGAGGTTCGCGATCAGTCTAAAATGCTCGTTTACGTAAATGGTCAAATTGAGAATGCCCGTTTTTATGAATTGCCGGGCTTTTTGGAGCCGGGTGATTTAATTGTGCTCAACAATACGCGTGTAATTCCGGCTCGTCTTATTTTATACAAACCTACGGGCGGCGCAATTGAGGTTTTTTGCCTTGACCCGGTCAACATGGCGCATCAAGACGCGATGTCTGCCCATTCAGGCGTGCGCTGGAAGTGCCTTGTAGGTGGCGCCAAAAAATGGAATCAAGGATTGAGTATTGGCGTTGAAATAGAACACGACAATCGAAGTGTGCAGTGTTATGCTTCATGCATAGAACGGATCAACGATGCGTTTATCATCGAGTTTACGTGGGATGATTCATCTTTGGTTTTCTCACAGTTTTTGGACGCGGCCGGAAAGATTCCTTTGCCTCCCTACTTTCATCGGGAAGCTGAGTTGTCAGACTTGGAACGATATCAGACGATTTTTTCGAAATACAAGGGATCCGTTGCAGCTCCTACAGCATCATTGCACTTTACCTCGGATGTTTTTGATGCGCTGAACAAACGCGGTGTTCAACTCGAGGAGCTTACGCTGCATGTGGGCGCCGGCACGTTCAAGCCCGTCAGCTCAGAAACGTTGAGCGGACATGAAATGCATAGCGAGTGGTTTTCAGTCTCTAAGAATACATTGCTCAAGCTGCGCAATCATGATTATAACCGACTTATCGTAGCGGGCACTACCAGTTTGCGCACTATCGAATCACTCTATGGAATCGGTGTTCAATTGATGCGCGGAAATGCATCCGATGAAATGCTTTCGCTTTCGCAATGGGAAATGTATGATTACGATGAAAATGCCCCCTCGCTTGCGGAGGCACTGGATGCAATTTTGAATTACCTCGAACATCGTAACCTGGATTTTTTGCACGCCTCTTCAGCACTTTTAATAGCCCCGACGTTTCAGCTTCAACTAGCCGACGCAATAATTACAAATTTTCACCAACCCAAAAGCACACTGATGGTGCTGGTTTCCGGATTTATTGGCGATGATTGGCGCAAGGTCTATAACCACGCCTTGGAGAATGATTATCGATTCCTGAGCTATGGTGATAGCTCGCTACTGTGGCGGAAGTAGTTTATACGGAACGCATAGCATCAACCGGATTGAGTCGAGATGCCTTGATGGCAGGTATTATGCCTGCTATTACACCTACGGCTACTGAAATTGTCAATCCGGCTACAACACGCTCCAGCGGCAATATGAAATTGAAATCTATGATAGCGCCCAAGCCGGACACGGTCGCCCAAACGAGAAGCAGTCCTACCGCTCCGCCAATGATGCAAAGTGCAATAGACTCAAATAGATATTGAATCAGTATGAAGTAATTTTTTGCTCCAAGCGACTTTTGAATACCAATGAGCGGTGTGCGCTCAGCAACCGAAACGAACATGATGTTGGCTATGCTGAATGCACCGACCAGAATAGCGAAGATACCGATGACCATACCGACAACATTGAATACACTGATAATGCTATCCACGATTTCATTGATCATGGACG
This sequence comes from Flavobacteriales bacterium, assembly GCA_947465255.1. Classification (GTDB taxonomy): domain Bacteria; phylum Bacteroidota; class Bacteroidia; order Flavobacteriales_D; family Sanyastnellaceae; genus JAIBBG01. Next base: position 1,924 of record CANIAA010000117.1, read on the forward strand.
ATTCAATAATCGAAAAATCTTTGTCTGCTTTTGGTTTAATGCGACGCACTTCACGAAATGCCCCGGTAACTTCATCGCGCAACTGTTGATTGGTGATGCCTGATTTGGCTTTAATGAGAATCTTAGTGTCTTCCGAATTACCGGGTATTAGTCGTGTGGCAAATTGAAAGGGCATCATGACCGCCCGGTCCATACCGTCGCCGAAAAGAGATGTGCCCTCTTTGGCAAACTCGCCGATGACATACACCTTTAAACCGCCAATTTTCATTTCCTTTCCAATAGGCGAATCCATGCCGAATAGCTGCTGCCGAACGGTATTGCCTATAATGGCGAAGTTTTTTCCCGCTTCGCATTCGATCTCGGTGAAATAGCGACCCTGCGCAATGTTAAGCGCAATCGTCTCTTTGTAATCGTAAGTAACTGCTACGATACCGGCATCAGCTAAACTGTTGCTTTGGTAGGTTGCTGTTCCTGCCGAACCGGCCTCAAAGGCCAGGGCATCGGCATATTCTAGGCGATCCTTGAGCATGTCCATGTCTCGGAGTGCCGGCGGTCGGCGGCGCATGTATTTCCACCATTCATAATCCTTTGCCCCATCTTCCGGACCGAACGGCCACTTCTGTATGAACAGCACATCGGAACCAATCGTATCAAAACTCGACTTCATCTCGGCTTCCATGCTGTCGACTACACTCAACACGAATATGATTGAAAAGATTCCAATGGTAACACCCAATAGCGAAAGCACCGTGCGCAGCCTGTTGGTATTCAGGGCGTGCAAGGCAAAGAGAAAACTTTCGCGCAGAATGTTTATGATCATGGCGTAAAACTAATTCATTCATGCTTCCGACAGATGACATGCAACACGCCATATACCTGTGTTATAATTTATTTGAACTTCGATCGTTCTCGTGACTCGGCCACGATGGTTCTTATCGATTTTTGCTCTTAACCTTGATTCGGCAGTTGCTCATATATTCTGTCAGGCTGTTGGCTTGTCTATTTATCTTGTCCATTGCGCATGCAAATGCCCATGCACAATACACGGCAACGCGCGTTAAGGAGTTTGTCTTTTCGGGTGATACCATTCAACTGGATAGCATGGCGGTTTGGCCACAATCACTTTGTGTGATTCACGACTCGGATACGCTGGATGCAACAAACTACTATTTCAACGGAATGCGGGCGCATTTGTTTGTGCGCACCATACCTGTGGGAAGCAGTTTGAAGGTTTCGTATTCAGCATTGCCTTGGAAAGCAGGTTATGTGTTCAGGAACAAGGAGACAAGCCTCATTGCAAAGGATGCAAATACGACCATTAAACCATTTGTGATTGGAAGCGGGGGCGATCAGTCTTTCCTTGATGACAAGGGAATACAAAAGAATGGATCGATTTCCCGAGGTATCTTATTTGGCAATAACCAGAATCTATCGGTCAATTCCACGCTTAATCTTCAGTTGAGTGGAAAGGTGTCGGAAAGAGTGAGTTTGCTGGCATCGATTACCGATGATAACATTCCAATTCAGCCCTCCGGAAATACGCAACAGCTGCAGGATTTTGATCAGGTTTTCATTCAATTGTCTGATGAGAATACGAAGCTGATTGCTGGTGATTTTCAGTTGAGAAGACCCAAAGGTTACTTCTTGAATTACTTCAAGCGTGCGCAAGGGCTTTATGCGATAAGTGAGCAGAAGTTGTCCAAGGCTAAGTCACTTAGTATCGAGGCTTCCGCATCTATTTCGAAAGGAAGGTTTGCTCGAAATGTGATTCAAGGAATTGAAGGCAATCAAGGCCCTTATCGTCTGAGGGGCGCAGATAATGAGTTGTTCATTATCGTGCTGTCGGGAACTGAAATGGTATACATCGACGGACGCTTGTTGGAGCGAGGCATGGATAAAGACTACGTCATTGATTACAACTCAGCGGAAATTTCATTTACCCCGCGCCAACTCATTACAAAGGACCGGCGAATTACGGTCGAGTTTCAATATTCGGAGCGCAGGTATGCCAGACCACTTCTTCAGACTTCATTGGCTTGGAAAAACGGAATGAAGTCCACTTTCCTGAATGTGTACTCGGAGAATGACGCCCGAAATCAGCCGCTTCAACAAGATTTGTCGGATGATGATAAGGCGATATTGGCAGCGGGTGGTGATGATTTTCTGGCAACTTTCCGCTCAGGAATTGATAGTATAGGCTATAGTAACAACGAAGTGCGATATGCATTGATCGATTCACTTGGTTTCGACAGCGTTTTTGTTTTTTCGGACGACTCTTCACGTGCACATTATCGCGTAAGCTTTTCCTTTGTAGGACTCGGTAATGGTGATTACGTTGAGAACGGGTTTTCGGCAAATGGTAGAATCTACCGATGGGTTTCGCCGGTGTTTGACGGCGCTCAATGGATTAAGCAAGGCGCCTATGACCCCATCATTTTGCTTGCTTCACCCAAGAAATCGCAAATGATTTCGGCCGGGTTTTCAATACCCGTAGGTTCAACCCAAAAGTTCATTTGGTCTGCGGAGGGCGCTCTATCTAACCGCGATTTGAATACATTTTCGAAGCGCGATGCATCAGACGATTTGGGGTTAGCCGCCCGCACGATGTTGCAATACAATGAACTGAGCACAACGGCGCAAACAAATGCATGGCTGGCAGATTCTACTAAACGTAAGAACTTTTCGCTTACTGCCGTTTACGAATTTACTCATCGAAATTTCAATCCCATAGAGCGCTTCAGGGAAGTAGAGTTTACCCGTAACTGGAATTTGGGTTCGCTTCTATCTGCGCAGCATGACCAACATTGGGGTTCATTACAGACTGTTGCTCGAAATAAGGGCTGGGGACTCGTTGGCCTTTCTGTTGACATGTTGCATATGCCGTCGCAATTTGATGGTTATCGCGTCAAGGCTAACACAAACATCAAGACAGAAAACAAGTTTGTTTCTCAAGGAGAGGCTTCTTTTCTGATGACGACTGGCGCGGTTCAATCGTTGTTTGCCCGACATAAGGGTCGTACCTCTCGAGATGTTGGCAATCTCAGGTTTATGCTGACGGATGAGTATGAGCGTAATGTTTTCATGACTGGTGACAGCATTCAAAGCACGTCCTATGAGTTTTTGGATTGGGAAGCTTCCTTGGGAAATGCGGATACAATCAAGAAAACAATCCGTGTGTTTTACCGCGATCGTATTGATCGCAAACCGTCGCAAGATCTGCTGCAACCGGCTGCAAGAGCAGATCACTATGGTATGCAATGGATACAGCGATGGAAGGGAGATAGTAGACTGTCACTCCAAATCAGCAATCGTCGTTTGCGCGTTATTGATCCCGAGTTGTTTACGTTATCCCCCGAAAACACCTTGCTGGCGCGCGGAGAATACAGTACGAAACTTTGGAAGGGTGCTATTCAGAACACGACGTTTTATGAAATCGGATCAGGACTCGAACAACGCAGGGAGTTCATTTATCTGGAAGTACCCGCCGGTCAAGGTGTATACGTTTGGAACGATTACAACGGTGATAATGTGAAGGATTTGAATGAGTTTGAAGTCGCCGCGTTTGCTTACGAGGCCAATTACATTCGAAGTTTTGTGCAGAGTAATGAATACGTCAAGACGTATTCGAATCAGTTCAGTGAATCTATCCTGTTTCAGCCGGCGCGAATCATCAAGGGGGCTAAATCTTTCGGTCGATTTTGGAGTCGCTTCAGCACTGCATCAACATTGCGCATTGAACGCAAAACTTCACAGGAGGCAGGCGCTGATCGGTTTAATCCCCTTCTTGTCGATTTGCCTGACTCTATTCTACTTGCTGCTCAAGGCTTGGTGCGAAACATCCTTTACTTTAATAAAGCTAACCCGGTCTATGGTATGGATTATACGCATCAGATTTTGGAAAATCGAAACTTGCTGAGTAATGGATTTGAAAGTCGATGGGAGCAACTCCATTTTTTTTCGCTCAGATGGAATTTCATCAACGCTCTCACTTTTGTGCAGGAAGTACGCTGGGGTGAGAAACAAACACGTTCTGATTTTCTCAATGGAAGAAATTTTCTTATCCGCTATAACCAGTGGCAACCAAAACTAACCTATCAGCCTTCCCCTCTGCTCAAGGTAAGCGCCTTAGCTCAGTACGCAGATAAACGAAATACGTGGGGAGAAGAAAGAGCTCTTGTGCGAAGGTTGGGAGCCGAATGCGCATGGAATGTGCCTGATAAAGGGAGCATTCGCTCGGAAGTGAATTTTTACGCCATCGATTACCAAGGCGCCGTAACCAATTCCTTGGCTTTTGAAATGTTAGAAGGACTTCAACCCGGTTATAACTATACCTGGCAAGTATCGTGGCAACGAAATGTTGCTGATAATATTCAACTCAATATTCTTTACAACGGAAGAAAACCACAAGACTTGAAGACGATTCACGCCGGAAGCGTTCAGGTCAGAGCTGTATTTTAATTAGGCTGTGGCTTTTATGTCTGAATACCAATGCCAACGAAATTAATTTCTTTTTTTCGTAACCTTTTACCATGCTTAGCCCGTTAAACCCCCTTGTAAGTTCTCATGTAGAGATATTAGATAGTTTAATTGTTTTCATTTGCATAAAGGTCATCCAGCGGGATGGCCTTTTTGCTTGTTGTTCCAACTTTTCTTTCGCATGTTTGTTTCATTCAAAACAATATAACCATGCGTATCCTTATTCTCTCTATCGCTATTCTGTCAGCATCTTTCATGACAGGCCAATCAACCGAAACGCTTAGCATCGGTGCTGCTGCCCCGGCTGCAGACGTAAAGATGACAGACATTTCCGGAAGTCAGTATTCACTTGCCGACTTGAAGAAGCCGGGAGGTTTACTCGTCGTTTTTTCCTGCAATGGCTGCCCTTTTGTTGTTGGCGGTGAGGGAAGTGAGGGCTGGGAAGGTCGTTATAATGAACTGCGTGAAATGGCCGAATCCAATAATATCGGTATGGCCCTTATCAATAGTAACGAAGCTAAACGCGACAAAGGTGACGATTTAAAGAGCATGAAAACGCGCGCCGACGAACATGGATTTTCAAAGTGTAAGTACCTGCTCGATGTGAACTCTGCGGTTGCCAACGCTTTTTATGCACGCACAACTCCGCACGTTTACTTGTTCGACGGAAATATGAAGCTCGTTTACAAGGGCGCTATTGACGACAATGTTGATGATAGCAAAAAGGTGAAGGAGCCGTATTTGAAAAATGCGATTAAGAATTTGGCAGCCGGCAAGAAAATCAAACCGGAAGAAACAAAGCCGGTTGGATGCAGCATTAAGCGCGTAGGCTAGTTTATTGACTTACACCGGTAGGTGGTATCCACATGAATAGGTGTGGATTGTTTTTGTATGATTCTATGCTGGGTGATCCAACCAGAAGGGCCAGGTCGACTAGCCACAGAACTCCACCTCCTCCGAATGTAAGAGTATATACAACGGGTACTTTCACGTTTGTGCCTAAATACAGCCTGTGTATTCCAAACAATCCTAATGCTAGGTCTAGCGCAATAGCCACTAGACGAGGGTTTTCGCTGTTCTTGAGGTGTTTGTTAACCTCAATAAAGCCTTCGTCATTCTGATTGAAAACCCATTGCCCCGCTGCGCATTGGATATGCGCTTGCGCAATGGCGCTTTGTTGCGACAACGCAAGATTGAAAAAGACGAATAACAAAAACAGGCTTCGCATCTGGGGAGCCTAATATCGGTGATATTAGGTTAAAATCAACATAGCATCGCCGTAGGCCCAAAAGCGGTATTTGTTTTTGATGGCTTCATTGTAGGCATGCATAACCAAATCATATCCTCCATAGGCCGTTACGCACATAAGAAGTGCACTTTCGGGTTGATGGAA
>CANIAA010000118.1 GCA_947465255.1 Flavobacteriales bacterium
CCATCAGTTAGATGCTTCTTACTTTGATTCGGAGGGTTATCGATACAATTCTTCCAATACTCAGCAGCGTCTGGGTTATCGTGGAAGTATGACGCTTGGACAACGAAAGTCACACTTGAATATCGCCGCGGGCATGGTGCGCAATGAAGTGGGAGCCAACGGCTTTTACGCGTATCCATTTGATGTCAACGCTTTCGAAACTACAGAAACAATCTTCGGGTCTGCTCGATATCGCGTCCAGCTCGGTAGTTGGAACGTGCAGCCGCTCGTGTACATGCGCTATAGCTATGACGATTATATTTTCATTCGTGAACAACCGGAAGTGTATCGTAACAACCACTTCAACACAGCCGCCGGCGCCGAGTTGCACGTATCGAAGACCAATAAGGCCGGACAGTTTGGAGGTGGGTATGAGTCACGTGCTGAGATTATTCATAGCAATAATCTCGGTCAGCACAATCGTTTTTACCACAGTTTTTATGGCGAACAGCGATTGATGTTTGAAAACTCTGCTGTTGTGGTAATCGGGGCTATGGCTCAATACAGCAATGTGTTTGGACTGAATGTGTACCCAGGTCTTGAATTCAGCACTCCTATTTTGCAGTCATTGCGTTTGTTCGGAAATGTGGGCCTGGGTAGCCGAAACCCGAGCTTTACCGATTTGTATTACTCCGACAGGGCTAATCTGGGAAACCCTTCGCTTAAGCCTGAACAAGCGCTGAATGCCGAGCTTGGGTTAAAATGGAACGACAATAGCCTGCAGGCAGAGTCAGGTGCGTTTATGCGCCGAACGAACAACTTTATTGATTACACCCGTAGCAGTGAAGACGAGATGTGGATGCCGGAGAATTTTCAGCTGGTTACTATTTCAGGTGTTGATAGCAGGATCCGTTATCGCTTTGATTCGGATAGCAAGACGGCAATTGAAAACATTTCTGTTTCGCATACCATGTTGGCCGGCCAATTGGGTGATACCATTTCATTCAGTAAATACGCCTTGAACCATCTGCGTCATCAGTTCGTTGCTCAGGCACGCTTGCGTCTGTTTTCACGTTATCGCCTTCAGCTGGTGTCCCGTTACATCGAGCGTATTAACGCGGAAAGCTACATGGTATATGACGTTCGTCTGGGCGCAGCATTTAGCGCAGTCGATTTGTCATTTGACGTGAACAACGTATTCAATGAAACCTATGTAGAGAGTGGCTTTGTGCCTATGCCGGGAAGAGTAATGCGTTTTTCAGTTACATGGAAGTGGAACGAGCAGAGGTAGTTTCCGGAAAACAAAAACCACCGGAATTCCGATGGTTTAAGTGTAAACGGTCTTTTTGGTTAAATGAACTGCTTTAGCAGCATTATCTTGTTTGTACCCAGGGTGGGAATCGAACCCACACGCCCGAAGACACACGATTTTGAGTCGTGCGCGTCTACCAATTCCGCCACCTAGGCAATGCACCCAATCCGTCAATTGGGGGTGCGAATATAATACGGTCTTACCGAAAAAACATCACCGTATCGAGCAAAACTTATAGGTGCGCTTGTCGTCGAATCCAAGTAACGTGCGTGACCAAGGGGCAGAGGCTGTCATTAATGGGTTGAATAGCAGGCGTTCCGAACTGTTATCGACCAGTGTGCGCCGCTTGTAGGTCCCGTCTTGAGAAATGTCAACACGCGTGGTAATCGAGTTTTTGGTGCCAGCCCACATAGAAACGTTATTTCGTTTTTTGCTCGCTTCCATTTCGTTGTTGGCACTATCGTCATTGAACGTTAGGGCGATACCTGATGAGTCAGCCGAAAATGCGTACGAAAAATTCGGATCATTTAAGGTGGAACTCATTTGCCGCTTGGGTATATGAACATTCCACAGGTGTTGCGCCGCGCTGTCCATCATGCAAACCATCACGTCATCATAATTGTATCGATACTCCACGAGCTGTCTGCCTGTAGTGGGGTCTGTAGAAACTGAGCGGCTCACATAGTACTGTTCACCTGCCAGTATAACAGAGCCTTCCGGTGTGATGTGTAAGTGGTCTAGATAGAAGTCGTCCAAGGTTCCTGATTCTCGTCCGCTCATTTCCTTTAGAAAAGCTTTCGAAAAGGGTGTGTATCCTGCCAGTGCAATAGGCCCTCCGCGGGCCTGAAGCGTAAACAATAATGTTCCTGCTGCTTTGCTTTGAAAATTATCCGAATAATATCCGGCAATCACCACTTGTTGTTTTTCATTCAATTTGAAATCAACCGAAATAACCTGCTTGTCTTTCAGGCTAATGTCATACTGCTTTAGTTTGTTGCGCTCCGGATCGTAGTAATAAACCACATATTGCCCTCCTTGTGGTCGTTGCCAGTCCGAACTTGTTTTTACCGGCTGGCGACCGCTCATCATGTATACACCGCCGTAGTTGTCGGTCAGAAAATGGTGCACTTGTAATACATCGGGAGCGGGAGGTAAGCGCAACTCCTTCTCCCAAACTAAACCCCACTCATGACTGAAACACTTGAAATGAATTCCCTCGGTTTGCCTGCGCTCATTTTCCTTGTCGAAATAGAGCAGAATGCGCGTATTGTCGGGCGAAATTTCGCATTGCAATCCACTGCTTCTTGGTTCTGACGGCTCTATATGCCGATGAACGTTTTGCTCAGTTCCAATTGCATTTCCCGACAGGTCAAACCGCCTTACCAGCACTTCCGTTAGGTCCTGTTCCGGATTCCATCGTGTACTAATTGTGTGCAGTGTATCGCGAAGAATAAAAAAATATTCCAGCGTTGTTCCGTCTTGTATTGGGACAATTTCTTTCGAGCCAAGAACCCGCAATGATTGTTTTCCATATTGAAACCACCGAAGAATGTGGTCATCTCTTTCTTCGATAACTTGAAAAAAAGTATCTGCTTCAGAAACGGCCTGGACCCGCTTTAAATCGCGATCATTTTTGGCGGTTTCGCTCCACACTATCTTTTGAGAGAACACACAGCCGGAAAGCAACAGAAGCAAGAACGTGAGTGCAGTTCTCGTATGGTCTGAACGAACGATGAACCGTTCGATATTACGACCCCGTGATGATGCGGAATATATCCATGCCATTACCGTAGAGCATTAGCCCAAGTAAAAGTATCATGCCGACAATTTGAGAGCGCTCCAAAACTTTTTGACTCACAGCTTTACCGGTAACAATCTCCCAAAGTAGGAACATGACGTGACCTCCATCAAGCGCCGGAATTGGCAGTATATTCATAAATGCCAGCACAAGCGATATAAATGCGGTGCGTTCCCAGAACGCCCACCAATCCCACTCATTCGGGAAGAGTTTCGCGAACGTAACAAAGCCTCCAACCTGTTTCGCTCCTGCCTTCGAAAACAGAAAACGCAATTGACTGGTGTAGTCGGTCACGGTTTCCCATGCTTCATGAAAACCTCCGGGAATGGCTTGCGCAAAACTGTAGTGAAGGGTATCAATACCAATGAAGTGCTGCAGTGATTTGGGCGATACACCAATGCGCCCTTCAGATGTTACATCAACTGGAATAGACATAGCATTGCCATTTCGCAAAACGTGCATGCGGACAACTTTGTTTTTGTTGTTGCGCAATTCCTTGGCTATTTCCTGAAAGTAGGGGCTGTATAATCCGTTCACTCCAACGATGCTGTCACCTTTTAAAAGACCGGCGTGATAGGCGGGATTTTCCGGAACGATCGAATCAATGACAAACGGGATTCGTAAACTGAAAGCTCCGCTTTTTATGCCGCTATCTACAAGCAATTGACCGAAATCTTCAGGAAGCGTAATGACCATTTGCTGACCCAATCGATCAATCGTAACCTCTTTGGGATCATCCAGGATCATGCGTTTATTGATGTCCTGAAAATTGTCGGGCTTCACTCCGTCGAGAGCCAAAATCTTGTCACCATCGCGAAAACCATAGTGATACATCAACGGATTGCAGTGTACACCATATGTCGCGTTTTCGGATGGAACTACTTCTTTGCCATATGAAAATAGAATCGCGCTGTATATCACAATACCTACAATCACATTTACCACCACACCGCCGATCATGATGATGAGTCGCTGCCAGGCCGGCTTAGAGCGAAACTCCCATGGTTCAGCGGGTTTGGCCATTTGCTCCTTGTCCATACTCTCGTCCACCATCCCCGATATTTTGACGTAGCCACCCAATGGCAACCAGCCAATGCCGTATTCTGTTTCACCTATCTTTTTCTTCAATACAGAAAAATAAGGATCGAAAAACAAGTAGAACTTTTCTACCCGCGTCTTGAATAACTTGGCGGGAATGAAGTGCCCACCTTCATGTAGAATGATGAGAATGGATAGACTTAAAAGCAGTTGTAGCGCGAAAATCATGCAGATCGTATTGTAAGGCGAAGGTAAGTCGCGGTAAAGCGAGCGAAGCCGCTCGGGTGTTATAAGTTATTAATAGCCATGTAGCGCATAACGTACTTGCCGATGATGTCAAATTCAAGATTGACGAGTTGACCCGCTTGTAATTGACGAAAGTTGGTATGCTCGTATGTGTATGGAATTATACAAACGGAGAAACGCCCCTTCTCAGAATCAACAACGGTAAGGCTTACGCCGTTAACACAGATACTTCCCTTGGGCACCGTTGTCCATTCCGGTGTGTGCTCGAATTCGAAAAAATACTTCCAGGAACCGCCTGTTTCCTCGACGGATACACACGTGGCCGTAGTGTCTACATGCCCTTGCACCATATGGCCATCAATACGGTCGGAGAGCTTCAAACATCGCTCAAGGTTTACTTCTGTGCCCTTCTGCCAGGCGCCCAGATTGGTGCGTTGCAAGGTTTCAGCAATCGCTGTGACTTTGTATTGACCGGCTTCTAGTCCGACCACTGTTAAACACACGCCATTATGCGCTACACTTTGGTCAATGGCGAGTTCCTCGGTAAAGGGCGCAAGCACCCAAAAGTTTACGTTTGACTGTTCGCGCTCGATGCGCATAACAGTGCCTGTTGCTTCGACTATTCCTGAAAACATGTTTAGTTGTTCTGCGGCGCAGTGTCGCCGGCAATAATGCGCAAGTTACCGCTGTATGATTTGGATTCAATTCCCGTAAGTCGAATGAAATCGACACGTATGACGTAATAGTAGGATCCGTCTGTGCATGCTTTTCCGTTCTCTTTGTGCTTTCCATCCCATTGGATTGATGGATCACTCGTTTCAAACACAGCCTCTCCCCAGCGATTATAGATGGTAAGTGCTATGCTGTTCACATAACGATAGGGAAAGGGCTCAAATACTTCATTGAGAGCATCGCCGTTTGGCGAAAAGATGTTAGGCAATGTATACTCCGGACAGTTATCAATGCAGATGATGTTTGAAAATGAACTGATGTTGCGGTACAAGTTCCCATCGGGCCAAAGGTTCAGTGAATCGAATGCTGCCACGGCGTAGCAACCTGCTATACTGGTCGGATCGTTAAACTCATTACCGTCAAATAAAAAAGTGGTGTCTTCAGCGCCATACAATGTGGTTAAAAGAGTTAGTGTGTCTGAAAGTGTCGGAGCATAATAGATTACATATCCTTCAATGTCATCGGCACAACCAGCCACATTGCTCCAGCTAAGAGTGTTTGTTGCTAAAATGCAGTCATCGACTATACGAAACACCGGAGGACACGGTGGCGTTTGGTCATAAGGTTGAGCGCACACTTCCTGACTCCAATTATAGAGTGGATCCGGAACATCGGATGCATAGTAGGAGCCTAACGCCTGCACTTTATAGCAATACAACTGATTATTGACGAGGCCTGTGTCGGCATATAAAACGGTGAAGGCGGTGTCTATTTCCACAAAGTCAATTCCTCCGGGATCTTTTCTGAAAATGCGGAATGCGTAGTTTGTCCAAGGAACGGAAGCCCCCATGTTTAGCGTCATTTGATTGTCGCCGGGAATGAGCTGAAGCAACATAGATGAGGCGATGGCAGAGGTTGCGTCGAGTTCAACAGACAATGAACTTATTTCCACCCGATAGCGATGAGCCAACGAAACTGTATTGATGTCGGAATGAATAAAGGTCGTATCACCTTCTTGAATTGTTGTGAACTCGTCTGTTGTATGAAGCAGGCTGTCTACATTGTTGCCTTCGCTTGAATAGAAGAGCTTGTATACATAGGGGCCCGGAAACAAGGTAGTGTCGAGATCGCTTGGTTTCGACCAATGAACGGTGTCGACGCCTGCAAGGATATCCGTTACACCAATACTAACCTTCGTAAGCACCGGAACCTCTTTGTTGACTGTGTCACAAAACTCTTCACTGGCATAGCTTATAGCGCCATCCGGCCATACTGTAACAACCATATAGCAATAGACGCCACCATAGAATACACCTGTATCAACATACGAATTGGATCCTGCGCCTTGTGACTCACCAATCAGACTGTAGCCGGTGTACTCAGGCACTCCTAATTCGCAGTTGTCGGGCTCGAAACCAAACAATCCGTTTCGTCTGTAAATCAAATATCGAACGTCGTCGAGCTCGCCCTCATCAAATGCGTTGTAACAAGGCGTGAGATTCCAGGATAGATTGATTTGATTGCCCACAGCTTCGGCTATAGGATTTTCAACCGCAGGAGCGACTACTTGAATGCTCACGGTTTCTACATCGGTAAGCGGAATATTACCTTGGTCAGTAGCCATGAATGAAATGTAATAGGGCTCGGCTCGTACCTCATCGCATTGAGGGCTCCATGTTAAGAATCTCGAAACTTCATCAAAGAACGCTACGTGTGTTACGTCGGTCATCGGCCCTCCCAGAGCATCAACATCTACCTGAAAGGCACTGCCATTCTCGTCGGTGTAGTTCACTTGAAACTGCAACAATTCTCCGGCGCCAACGCAATAGTCGGGAAGTTCTGCAATTACCGGTGGCACATTGGCGCAGGTCACCACCGTAATTTGCATATCACGCTGAACCGATCCAACGAAAATGCCCTCGCGATACTCACGCACTTCGAAAGCAACGTTATATTCTCCTGCCACCAGCGGTGTGTTCCATGTAATATCTCCATTCTCCGCATTAATGGAAAACAGGTCATTCGGGTCGTCCGTATAGTCATTGGGCGACTCCCAGGTGTCGAGGGGTTCTGCGTTCAAACCCAAACATGAAACGAGAGAGTACACTAGTTGGTCTCCTTCCAGAGAGTCGAATGCAACCGGATTGTGAATCCAGGGTTGATAGATGCAGGCATCCTGGATGGGTGGATTCAAAAACTTAATGGAGTTGTTATGACCTCCATTGCCGGGGCGAATAACAAGCACGGAGCGAATGGCGAAAACCGCCATAACCGACGTAGAAGTTTTTTCAGCTTCCGGTGTTCCCGGATCTCCGTTGTTAATGTTTAATACACCCGCATTTCTATTCGGGTCTTCTACCGATATAGTAAATGTACCCGGACCGCTATACGTGTGAAGACCCGTGTACTCATTGCGTTTTACGTCGATCCCCACATTCAACGTCTGGTTCGTGCGAAACAAACTGTCTAACTGTGATTCAGTAACATTGGGGCCTTCATCGCCCCACCGAATTTTTAAGGAATTGCGATCCGCAATAGCGCTCTGCTTGGTGTAGGTTGTAACACGGACACGATAGGTAAACCCACCCACGTGTTCATAGGTTATCTCTCCCGCGCGATTGTGCGTTGCCATACCCGAATACGCGAGTAGTGAAAGCATGATAAAAAGGAGACTGAAGCGCACGCAACAATGAATTTAATAACCGTAACGAAAATAAGACAATCCCGAGCACACATACCCCATACGC
>CANIAA010000119.1 GCA_947465255.1 Flavobacteriales bacterium
TATTCACATTGAAACCTCTTCAGCATACGACATTGACCTGATTCGTCGTCTTGGTACACTAGGCAAAATCAACAAAAGCCAGCGCATCATCTGCAACGGCTTTAAAAAGGACGAGTATGTCAAGAGAATCTTCGACTTGCATGCAGATGGATACAAGGATATCATCTCAGTAATCGACAACAAGTACGAGTTCCAGACCTTTGAAGAATTGGTTCAAGAACCGATGAACATTGGTATCCGAATCGCCAGCGAAGAAGAACCCAAATTCGAATTTTACACCTCTCGCTTAGGCATTGGATACCGCGAGATTGTTCGTTTCTATAAGAAATCCATTCACGATAATCCGCATCTCAATTTGAAGATGCTTCACTTCTTCATCAACTCCGGCATAAAAGACACCAGCTACTACTGGAATGAATTAGTGAAGTGCCTGAAGGTGTATTGTGAACTGCGTGAAATTTGTCCTACGCTCGACTGCCTCAATATTGGTGGAGGCTTCCCAATTAAGAACTCCCTCGCCTATTCATTCGATTACCAATACATGGTAACTGAAATATTGCGTCAGGTGAAAAACGCATGCGACGATGCCGGAGTGCCCGTTCCGGACATTTATACCGAGTTTGGTTCCTTTACCGTTGGAGAAAGTGGCGGCGCCATCTATAAAATCCTATATCAGAAAGAGCAAAACGACCGCGAGAAGTGGAACATGATTGACTCTTCGTTTATGACTACCCTTCCTGATAGCTGGGCCATCAACAAGCGTTTCATCATGCTCCCGGTGAACAATTGGAATGAGAACTACGAGCGTGTATTTCTAGGAGGGCTAACGTGTGACAGCGACGACTATTACAATTCCGAGCAACACACCAATGCAATCTATCTCCCTAAATACTATCCGGATCAAGCCCAATACATAGGCTTCTTTAATACCGGCGCTTACCAAGATACGCTTGGTGGCTTTGGGGGTATCCACCATTGTCTTATGCCACAACCCAAACATATTTTGATTGATCGTGACAGCAAAGGCAAGTTGAAATACAAGCTATGGGCACCCGAGCAAAAACCGAAAGACGTGCTGGAAATTCTGGGTTATTACGATTGATTCCATGAAACTGCTCACATTTTCCAAGGGTGTAAATGCATCAGTGCTGCTTATCATTCTGGTAAGCCTGCGCAAGAGCTTTATATCCCTGATTAACACCTTCGACCCACCGGAGCGCTTTGCCATTACGCTCTATCATGCGCTTGTTGTATTCCTTACTATCGAAGCAGCTCGCCTCATGACAATTGCCTTCTACAGGCCGCAAGGAGGTGTGAAAAAAGACAATTTCACGGCCGGTCTTTCTCAGATAGCGCGCATTGTTTACTCCTTGATTTTCGGTGTCCTTGTACTCTCGATGTTCAGCATCAGCATGAAGGAGGCCATTACGACGCTTAGTCTCTTAGCAGCAGCTTTGGTATTGATTACCAAAGACTACATATCCAACCTCATTAATGGTATGTACATGACCTTTGCGCGCATCGTGAACATTGGAGACACGGTCAAAATTGCCGACACCAAAGGTAAAATCATCGATATCACTCTTTCCAACGTGCATTTGCTCAATGAAGACGACGATATTGTTTACATTCCAAATAACAACGTTTTTCAAGGGCACATTATCAACTATACGCGAAGAGAACTCAAAAAAAGCAGCATCGACTTTGAGCTCGACATCTCACAAATAGAGCACCTGGAGAAACTGGAAAAGGAAATTATTTACGCATTGCGAGACTTGCAAGATCTCATTCAAGCAGACAGTATGGTTCTTAAGGTGAACAGCATTAAACATCAGTACTGCTCATTTAAGTTTCAATACATCTTGAATGACACCCTCAATAAAGAGCACGACAACAAGGTGAAAAGACAGGTCATTTCCTTTGTTATGAGGTATTCGCTTCAAACGCGCGCCAGGCACTGATTTAACTAGTGTTTACAATCTTTCCAAAAAGAGAGGAAAAAAAATGTTCAAATCCACGTTGATTTTTTCATTTTTGCCGCGGAATTAATTGGTCATTCCGACGGATTTTCCAAACGCAAAAAATGGGTAAATACAATTCGATACGGCAATTCATGCAGGAGAACTACCTGCACTTCAATGCTGCGGCAATGGTTGATGCTGCCAAAGGCTATGAGCAGCACCTAACTGAAGGCGGCAAAATGATGATTACACTGGCAGGAGCCATGTCAACGGCTGAGCTTGGCATCTCACTCGCAGAGATGATTCGCCAGGGAAAAGTAGACATCATTTCATGCACCGGTGCTAACCTAGAAGAAGACCTCATGAATTTGGTGGCACACAATCACTATGAGCGTGTTCCCAACTATCGTGATCTTACTCCTCAACAAGAGTGGGACTTATTGGAGCGTGGATTGAATCGCGTAACCGACACATGCATACCCGAAGAAGAAGCGTTTCGCCGTCTGCAAAAACACATACACGCCCTTTGGAAGGGAGCTAATGATAAAGGTGAGCGCTATTTCCCGCACGAATACATGTACAAAATGCTCTTGAGCGGCGTGTTGGAAGAGTATTACCAGATTGACCCCAAGAACTCATGGATGCTGGCAGCTGCCGAACGCAATCTGCCCATTATAGTTCCCGGCTGGGAAGACAGTACCATGGGAAATATTTTCGCCAGCTACTGTATTAAAGGAGAAATCAATCCGTCGACCATGAAAAGCGGTATAGAGTACATGACATGGTTGGCTAAATGGTACATCGATAACTCAGCAGGCAAAGGTGTCGGCTTCTTCCAAATTGGAGGCGGTATCGCCGGTGACTTCCCCATCTGCGTAGTACCCATGCTTTACCAGGACATGGAAATGCACGACATACCATTCTGGAGCTATTTCTGCCAAATTTCAGACAGTACTACTAGTTACGGAAGTTATAGCGGCGCTGTACCCAACGAGAAAATAACCTGGGGCAAGCTAGACATCACTACTCCAAAATTTATTGTAGAAAGTGATGCAACTATCGTTGCTCCCCTCATATTTGCATGGATCTTAAATCAATAATTCTCAATACTACCGGTTATGGCTGCACCCATTAAACGAGTCATTAAAGATTACAACACTCTCACACAAGAGCACATCGATCTCATCAACGAGCACTATCCCAATGGCTTCGAAAACGAGAATCTAGTTTCGTTCGTAACTCCGAAGGGACAATTCATTAAGGCGCTCGAGGTGCGCACTGATGACACCATTTATCTGTTCAAAATCGACAAGAATATGAAGGTCGATGATGAAGAAAATCAGGAAAATGAAGGCGCTGCTATGTCAGAATTCGAAAGCTTCAAAGGCGGCGGTGATGACGACATGGACGACATGGGGGAGAGCTCCGATGACGACGATGATGTTGACGCAGACATGGCAGACGATGATGGCGGTGCCGACGACGAAGACTAAACGTTTATACTACTTATAATCGAATGAGCCGAGGAAATTAATCTTCGGCTTATTTTTTTGTGACGAACAGCGACTTAGAAAATATTCCCTTCTGAGTAATCACTTTAACTGCGTATACTCCTTCGTTCAAGAAAGAGACATCGAAAGAGGATTCATTTCCGTGGAGCATTTGCAATCGGCCCATGGCATCATAAACCTCAATTGATAGCACCTTCAAATCGGAATCGCCGGCAACGCGCACAGCATAACTCGCCGGATTAGGGTATAGCAAGAGATCTGCTTGACTCTCCAATTCAATCTCTACCTGCGGAGACTCCATTCCGGGAATGCGATCGGTGGCCGACTGCATTGGATCCAGAAACTGTCGGAAGGTCATCCAAACATCTTCGAGCAATACAAAACGATCAATACCACCCTCCATTGAACACCTCGAATTTCCCCCGGTAAAAATTCCAACGACGTTATATTCTTCATCCAAGAGCGGACTACCCAAACTTCCACCATCGGTTTGACCAATACCAATACCGCCCAGTCCGACTAGTGCCTCATCACCTTGTATAAGCGGCATAAATGCATCCTCATAGGTCGAATAACTCTTCGCTAATCCCTTGGGGTGCTGTATGCAATGTCGCACACTTTGCTCAGCATTATTCAAACTCCAGCCGGCGTAATAAGCATCCCATTCACTCGGAGGAGACTTGTGCAGACGCAAAAGAGCCAAACCTGCGTTGGCATCTATACTAACCACATCTGCCCCGCAAATGGATTGCAATTCGCAGTTCGAGAATTGGGACAAGCATTGTAAATCGTTGAGACCAAATTGGAAGACCATAGAGGCTGCGCCTCCCGCTAATAACTCTGTTGGCACCACAACAAGAGGTTCTGCGTTATTGAGTGTATTGTTAATCAATACAGCAGTTGCATAGCGCTGACCATGATCGAGCAAAACGCGCATCACGGCCGCTCCAGTTCGCATACTTGCCAAACTACCTTCCGCATTCGACAACCATTGTGCGCATTCCTGTATTGGAGCCACCTCCGACTGCCAATTGCGATAAGAGCCACTAACATAATTCACTTTCAGGTTGCCCTCGCCTCTGTATGCACGAGGTTCGTAATACTCCAGAAAAATTTTCTGTCCTTTCACGTGAGGCAATCCTAGTTCTGTATTTCGATTATCCTCGTCAGTCAACGGTCCCAAATAATCCGTTCGATCTTCCGAATAAACATAGAGTTTTCCACCTTTCGGAAGCTGAAAGTCATCAAATGTTACCGAGATAGACTGAGCACCCTCGTAGGAAATTCCAAGTATCCAAAGACGATCACCGTTTTGCAGATTAAACCAACTGCCACTGTTCTGCATCGTCCAGTTTACTGATTGAGCATAGGCAAAACGATAGGGAACCGAGCGATCCTCCACCAGAGTAGCATCTTCGGCTAGAAGGCTAGCGACATTAGCTTCACTAATCCATTCGTCTGCTATGGGAACTGTCAACTGCTGATTCCAAGAGACAGGCGTTCCTGTGCGCTCGAGTTGAGCACTCAACCCAAGTGCAAGCATAACACATACTATGAGAGCAACTTGCTTCACTGAAAAAGCCGTTCTAATTTTGGTTCCTGAAGTATGGCTAAGGTAATGCCTTTTTCGCAATAAATGTCATTGAATTACTCTCAAATGATTGATATTTTCACCAATTCATACAGATAGTCCATTGTTATAAGCAACCAATTAGATTCTGCGTAGGTCATTTCAAAACACCTTTTAACCATGAAAAAAAATATAGCACTCTTGCTTGCCTTTGCAACAATCATTACCAGTCCATTGAAATCTCAGGATTGCGTAGACTCCTCACTAATTGACCTGAACGCCGCGTGCCCACTCATTTGGGCGCCCGTTTGCGGCTGCAATGGCGTTACTTATGGCAATAACTGTGAAGCTACTTTTTATGGTGGAGTTACTTCATGGACTCCGGGCGAATGCGCGGGCGGGTGCATGGACATGTCAGGGCTCGACTTCGGTATGTGCGATATGTTTTTAGGATTTACCTGGCTAAATGGATCATGCGCTCCAATGAGCGGTTGCGGTTACACCATTGGCAACATCGACTACAGCCCTAACTTTTACACTACGCAATGGGAATGTCAGCAAAACTGTGGCAATCCGTTGACCGACTGTGTGAACTTCTGGCAAATGGAGCAGGGATTTTTAGTGGATTGCTCGCCTGACTTACAACCCGTATGCGGCTGTAACGGCGTCGAATACAACAATCCATGCAGCGCATTTTATTACGGGGGTGCAACAAGTTACACGAACAGTCCATGCTCCGAAAATGATTGCCAACGCATTCCATCCATCATCGACTTTGGCGAATGTGCCATGGCATTGGGTTGGGCGCGCATGGAACAAGGTTGCATGATGCTTAGTGGGTGCAGCTACGTTGGACAAAATGGATTTGATTATACTAATTTCTTTTTTAACAACGAACAAGACTGTTCGGAAGGATGCGGTGCTGTTGTTACTTGCGTGGATTCAAGTCAGATTGACTTGACCGTGCTTTGCATAACCGTCGTTGATCCGGTTTGCGGCTGCAATGGAATCACCTACAATAACTCGTGCGAAGCAATTTATTACGGAGGCGTTACATCTTACACTACCGGCCCATGCACAACAGGTGTTACAGAAACCGAAGGATCTTTCCTGAATGTATTCCCGAACCCTTTTGACGACAGTTTCCGATTAGCCACTCAGGGAGCAAAACCGAGTCACTTCACCGTTGCAGATGTTACAGGCCGAATCATGGCAACTATTTCCGCATCCAGCATGCCGGAATTTGTGAATACCTCCAACTGGCCTTCAGGCATGTACATCGTACATGTTTACGACGGCACTACACGAATCGGCTACCAGCGAATCCTGAAAAAATAGGGAGCTAACGAGAAGAGGCAAATGCTCTTAAAACATCAATCACCGATGGAAAGGTGTTAGACTCCACCATGCCCCACTCTTGTGCGGCTATCCATCGCGCTTCGGTAATGCCTTCGATGGCCTGCGGATGAGGTTGGTCATTTCCGTGATGCCTCATCACATACCAATCGGTCGACTTAAGCACCTGCTCACCTTTCAGCGTATACGTGTGATAGGTGGTCAATAAGTGATTCTGTAGTTCCAGCTTGTTGATGGAACACTCCTCCTCCACTTCTCGCAGGGCAGCCAATTCAAGTTCCTCACCGTCTTCAACCTTTCCCTTGGGTAAATCCCATTTTTCAAGGCGGTGAATGAAGAGTACCTCCTCGCGTTCATTCGATACCACACCACCGGCTGCTCGTATCCACAGAAATTGAGAAGTGAACTGTTGCCACGACCATTCGACGTCTCGGCATAACAGGTAAATCACCTTGGCGCCGCGATCAATGGCACTTTCAATCAACATGGTATCGGCCTTGCCCTGCGATACGATGACCTCTGTTCCCTGCTGTAAAGCAGGCGACTCCGATTCGTTCATGAAAACAACCGGCCTGTTGGCAAAATAAACTTTATACTTTTGAGGCATGAATCAACAAGATCGAGCGTTAAAAGTAGCGGAATTCTTGCTACAAATCGAAGCCATCAAACTCAATCCTGAAAATCCCTTTACGTGGGCATCCGGACTAAGGTCTCCTATCTACTGCGACAATCGCAAAACACTTTCCTATCCGGAAGTCAGAGCATTCATTCGCGACGCTTTCGCTGCAACCATTCGCGAATCGTTTCCCAAGGCAGAAGTCATAGCCGGTGTGGCAACAGGGGGCGTCGCTATTGGCGCATTAGTAGCCGAAGCGCTCAATCTGCCGTTCATCTATGTTCGAAGCGAAGCCAAAAAACACGGACTTGGTAATCAGGTGGAAGGAGTTCTACATGCGAACCAACGCGTAGTAGTGATAGAAGATTTAATCTCGACAGGTTCCAGCAGCCTTAAAGCTGTAGAGGCGCTGAGTGAAGCGAACGCAACCATTGAAGGCATGGTAGCTATCTTCACGTATGGCTTTCCTAAAGCGTCGGAGCGATTTGCTGAGGCTTCTTGCGCGGTTCAAACGCTAAGCAACTATGATTTCTTGCTGCAGCAGGCGTCTGCTTCAGGATACATTTCTTCCGTTCAACAAGAAACTCTCAGTCACTGGAAATCGAATCCGGAAGCGTGGAGCGAACAATTCACGGCAAGCCAAACACACTAATCACAACCACACAATGACTCACATTGAAAGTCAACCGGCTCAGGTAAATACAAATGCTGCAGAAGTATTCTCATTCCTCAGCGACATGACA
>CANIAA010000120.1 GCA_947465255.1 Flavobacteriales bacterium
ATATTGGACCCGGGGCTGGTATGCATGGTGGTCGCATTATGACACAGGGAGATCCCAACAAGCTCAAGAATGAGGACAGCGTTACAGCCCGCTATCTGCGTGGTGATTTGCGCATTGAAGTCCCCGCAGAACGACGCAAAGGCAATAAGAAAAAATTGATATTGACCGGAGCTTCCGGACACAACCTGAAGAATGTCAATCTGGAAATTCCACTCGGAATGTTCGTGGGTATCACCGGTGTGAGTGGAAGCGGCAAATCATCGCTCATAGAACACACCCTCTACCCGATTTTAAACCGTCACTTCTATAACGGGGTTAAAAAACCGCTCCCCTACAAGTCCATCAAAGGACTGGAGAATTTGGATAAGGTGATTGAAATTGATCAAAGCCCCATTGGCCGCACCCCACGTAGTAACCCGAGCACATACACCGGAATATTCACGGACATACGGAATTTGTACGCAGCACTGCCCGAAGCCAAAATACGTGGATACCAGCCGGGACGATTCTCATTCAATGTGAGCGGTGGTCGCTGCGAAACGTGCAAAGGGGCCGGTGTGAAAACCATTGAAATGAATTTTCTTCCCGATGTATTGGTCGGATGCGAAATATGCTCGGGTAAGCGATACAACCGAGAGACCTTGGAGATTCGTTACAAAGGAAAAAGCATTGCCGATGTGCTCGACATGACGGTAGACCAAGCCGTAGAGTTTTTTGACGCACATCCACGCATACGTCATGTGGTAAAGACCTTGCAAGATGTCGGGTTGGGTTATGTTACGCTTGGACAGCACTCTACAACCCTAAGCGGGGGTGAAGCGCAACGCGTCAAGCTATCGACCGAATTGGGCAAGCGCGATACAGGAAATACGCTTTATATTCTGGATGAACCTACTACCGGACTACATTTTCAAGATGTTCAAATGCTCATCAATGTGCTCAACAGGTTAGTGGATCGCGGCAATACCGTGTTGGTGATAGAGCATAACATGGATGTTATCAAAGTAGCCGATCACCTCATTGACGTCGGACCGGAAGGCGGTGGCGGTGGCGGACAAATCATAGCCTCCGGCACGCCTGAAGCGGTGAGCAAAGTGAAAGGCAGTTGGACAGGTAAATACTTAATTGAAGAATTGAAAACACCCGTCAAGCAGAAAAAGCGCTGATGCCACCTGTGCTAGCAAACCCTTACCGCCATTAGACCATCGCGTATAGGCAGGAGCACATTTTCCACTCTAGGGTCAGACGTTACCCGCCGATTGAGTTCCTTCATCACTTTCGTTTCCAAGTCGTTGGGATGTGGTTCTCTCAAAACCTTACCCGACCAAAGTACATTGTCTATCAAAATGACAGCTCCGGGCTTCAAACGTTCTAATAGCAGGTCATAGTAGTGCAGATAATTCTCTTTATCGGCATCCATGAAAACGAGGTCAAAATCGAGAGGTAATGTCAAGATGACCTCTCGGGCATCACCAAAATGACGCTCAATTTTATGGCCATGCGGCGACAACATGAAATATTTATCCTGTATCCACTGCAACTCATCGTTGATATCGATGGTTATTAATCGGCCATCTTCGGGCAAGCCCTCAGCCATGCACAGGGCGGAGTAACCGGTATAGGTGCCTATTTCCAGAATCGTTTTCGCTCGCATCATCTGCACAAGCATCTTCAGCACGCGCCCTTGCAGATGCCCACTGAGCATACGCGGGTTGATGACCTTTTGCCAAGTTTCACGGCTGAGCTGAGCGAGCAATTCGGGCTCAGGCCGCGTGTGCTCCTCCACATAATGTTCGATTTCTTCCGGAAGAAAATTCATATGGCAAAGGTACTGCTCAACTAATGGGCCGCCAGATCAACTGTCTATGAAACCATCCACCCGGCGCTTGACTTATGGGCCCAAAATGAGAGAGGGAGAAAGCCAACGGCCTCCTCCCCTCTCATAAATGAGTTTGCTCAAACACACTCTTCGACCACAACGTTGCAAACGGCAGCGCATTGGCGACAAGCCTGGGCGCATGCTCTGCAACTGTCGTCGTGCATGGCGTGTTGTTCACACGTTTCTGCGCACGCCCCACAAACCATTGCACACAGAGCGCTAAATTCGGCTCTGAAGGGGGAGTTTCTTGCTTGCATCCGCGCTGTTAAGGCACAGATGTCGGCACAATCTCGACACATCTCGGCGCAATCTTCACGATGCGATTCGATGCAGTCGGTAAAGCATTGCTCACATGCTATCATACATGCTATGCAACTTTCGATAGAGGTGTTGTGCGTACTCATGTTAGCTTGTTTGTCTTTCAGTTGTTTGACACTGCAATGATGCAACATTCAAAAGGTCTATTACCATGACGTGAGCCGCCCCTCGACGTGATTTGAGTCAACAGGCTGCGCCTAAAACAATTCTTGTTGGTACATGAACACAGAAAACTTAAAATAGCACAAAACGACAGCGTGCACTATGGCCGCCTTCCTGTTGCATCCTTTACTTTTGCGCGCGCTTTCTTCGCCTATCCATAAACAGATAAGGAAAAAGATCAACTCTGTTGTTACTTTTTCAAGAGTCAAGCGTCCTATGCTACTTCATGAAAACAAATTCACTGCACCACAGCATGCCCTCATACGCTAAGTCAAGCGCATTCCGCTATTTTCAACGCCTCGCACTTCTGCTTACTACTACCCTACTATCGTTTGTTGCAGCCGCCCAAAACTTCACTGTGAGCGGCACCGTGAAAGACGCCGACAACGGAGAAGACCTCATCGGTGCGCTCATAGGAATTGCAGAAATGCCCGGCAAAGGCACCGCTACCAACAGCTACGGCTTTTACTCCATCACGCTGCCTGCAGGCAACTACACCCTCGTCTTTCAATCGCTCGGTTACCAGTCGCGCACCGAAAGCATCAACCTCACGAGTAACCTCTCACTCAAAATTGAATTGAGTAACTCCGAGAGCCAGCTCACGGAAGTGCAAATCACCGATACACGCACCAACGACAACGTTCGCAAAAACGAGATGAGCGTGATGAAGATCGACCCCAAAGCCGTGGAGTCCGTGCCTGTGCTGTTTGGCGAGCGCGATATCATCAAAATATTTCAGATGACACCTGGTGTAAAAAGCGCCGGCGAAGGAAATGCCGGATTTTTCGTGCGCGGAGGCAGCGCCGATCAGATCCTCATCCTCCTTGATGAAGCTCCTGTATACAACGCCTCTCACCTGCTAGGCTTTTTCTCCGTGTTCAACTCTGACGCTCTGAAGGACGTGACCCTCTACAAAGGCGGCATGCCGGCCGAATACGGCGGACGTTCATCTTCTGTGATGGACATCAAAATGAAAGACGGTAATGCCAAGAAGTTTGGAGCGGAAGGTGGCATTGGCCTCATCGCTTCGCGCCTCACACTGGAAGCCCCTATTGTGAAAGACCGCGGATCATTCATCGTATCAGGCCGACGCACATACGCCGATATGTTTCTTAAGCTGTCCAAAGACACTGTAACCAAAGAGTCGAGCCTATATTTCTATGACCTCAACATGAAGGCCAACTACCGCATCAACGATAAAAACCGCATCTACCTCTCGGGCTACTTCGGGCGCGACAACTTCGGTCTGGACGATTTTTTCGGGTTTGATTGGGGAAACAAAACCGGCACGCTGCGTTTCAACCACGTGTTCAACGAACGCCTGTTTTCCAACACCTCGATTATCTACAGCGACTACAGCTATCGGTTTTCGTTTAGCCCGGATGGTAACGAAATCAAGTTCTCTTCGTCCATTCAAGACATTAACTTCAAACAAGACTTTTCCTTCTTTCCCAACCCCAATCACAAAATCAAGTTTGGTCTGAATACCATTCACCACACATTTGTGCCCGGCGAAATCACCAGCGACTTCGCATCGTTCAGCGACCTGAAGCTCACCAACAAATACGCACTGGAGAGCGCCGTGTATGTGCAAGACGACATGAGCATTACCGAGCGTATCGGCTTGCAGTATGGAGTGCGCTATTCCTTCTTCGATTATATGGGTGCAGGAACTGCCTATACGTTCGATGAAAATGGCAACGTGCTATCAAAGCAAGACTACGATAAATGGGAAACCATCCAAACCTACGGCGGGTTTGAACCACGCCTGGCCTTGCGTTACGACTTGAAGAACAACAGCTCGGTGAAAGGTTCCTACAACCGATCGCTTCAATATCTGCATTTGTTATCCAACTCCACCTCGTCGCAGCCCACCGACATTTGGGTGCCGAGCAGCAACAACATAAAGCCACAAATCAGCGACCAGGCCTCTGTCGGCTACTTCCGCAACTTCAAAGACAACACCTATGAACTGAGTGTGGAGACGTATTACAAGATCATGCGCAATGCTATCGATTACCGCAATGGAGCCAACCTGTTCTTCAACGACCAGGCCGAGGGTGAGTTGGTGTATGGCAAGGGCCGTGCGTATGGCGCCGAGTTTCTGCTGCGCAGGCAAACCGGCAAGCTTACCGGTTGGGTAAGTTACACCTGGTCACGCTCGTTGCGCACGTTCGACGACATCGACGCCGGTGCCGAGTTTCCGGCCAAGCAAGATCGCATTCACGACGTAGCCATCGTGGCCATGTATTCCATCAGCGAGCGTGTGAAACTATCGGCCAACTGGATTTACTATACCGGAGCGGCCGTTACCTTCCCTTCCGGCAAGTATGAAATTGAAGGTGTCTCCGTGCCGCTTTACAGCGAGCGCAATGGTTACCGTATGCCCGATTATCATCGCCTCGATGTAGGGCTTACCATAGACAACAAGAAAAAGGAGAACGCCCGATTTGAATCATCGTGGAACTTTTCTGTTTACAACGCCTATGCGCGACGCAATGCATACGCCATTACGTTTCGGCAAAACGAAGACAATCCGGAGCAAACCGAAGCGGTGCGTACTAGTCTGTTTCGCATAGTTCCATCCATCACCTATAACTTCAAATTCTAGTAGCATGAAGAACATTCATTCGTATATAATAATCGGCATCTCAACTCTCTTACTCACCTCATGCCAGGATGTAATCGACATTGAACTGCGCGACTCCGACCGCAAGTATGTCATTGAAGGAAAGGTGATACAAGGAGTCGATAGCGTAATGGTTCGCGTATCGCGCACCACCAGTTTCTTTGAAACAACAGGCCCCGAGGCCATAACCGATGCTGAGGTAGTGCTCACCATGCCCAACGGAACGGAGCTCGAGCTCGAGCATGTATCGGACGGGTATTACAAAGTGATGGGTATCGATGCCCAGCCTAACGCCACATACAGACTAATGGTGCGCGCCGGCGGCGAAACGTTCACCGCCTCCTCGTATATGCCGGAGCCCGTTTCCATCGACTCGCTCACCTACCAGCCCGTTCAGAACTTCTTTGGACCGCCGCCGGCAGGACCGCCCAAGTTCAATGTGTTCTTGAACTTCCAGGACCCACAATCCCGCAATTATTATAGAGCCGTATACACCCGCAATGGCAATGAGCAGGACAACCTTGGCGACATCCAGCTCTTCGACGACGAGCTCACGAACGGCAACTATATAGAGATCCCCATTTTCAACCAAACGTACAAACTCGGCGACACCGCCTACGTTGCGCTAAACACCATGGATGCCGATGCCTACACCTTTCTGGAAACGTTTATATCAGCCGCATCGGCCGACGCCGGGAGTCCGTTTTCGGCTGCCCCCGACAACCCCATCACAAACATCGAAGGCGGCGCGGTAGGTGTTTTTGCAGCATATGCACGCTCGGAGGCCGAGGTAATCATTGAGTGAGTTTCAGCATGCGATTTCCATGCGACTGGCCCGTGCTAAAAACACACACACTCATCGAAAAAGCGTAACACTGCCCGTCTTGTGATACACCTGTCCATCCAAGCCGACTGCGTCGACACGATATAGATAGGTGCCATCCGGGTAGCTATAGCCGTTGTCGCTAAAGCCCTTCCAACCCGGCTCTATGGAATTTGTTTGATAGACAAGCTCCCCCCATCGATTGTAGATGAGCATCTCAAAATCTGTAAGATTTACGGCCACCACTGTAAACAGATCATTTATCCCATCGAAATTAGGGGTGAAGGAACTCGGAATGATGAGTTGAGAGGTGCTCGGCTGCAAGGTAAGTGTTAGCGTGTCTGTGGCTATGCAACCACCGATACTGACTGCAGAAATCCGTACATCGTATATACCTGCTTCGGAGAAAACATGGTCAAACGTTTCCGTGGTGGATATAAGTTCAGCGTCGAGAAACCACTCATAAGCGACAACAGCATTCGTTGCCAGTAATGAAAATGTTGTAGACCAAGGTGCAAATTCGGACAGCGCTAAGGGGGAAATCTCAATGGTAAAAGGAACCCCATTTACTTCCCAGGCGCAACTGGAGTTGTTGAATGTGGCGGTTTCGTAGCACGCCACAGTTGGTTCCTCAGGTTGAGTGCCCGTCACTTCCCAACTACATGTTATCCCGTTGAACGCGGCTGTTTCATAACAAGCCGTTGCCGGCACTGCAGGCTGCGTGCCCTGGATCTCCCAAGAGCAGGTAGAAGTATTGAATACAGCCGTTTCATAGCAGGCCACCAGCGGTACTTGCGGTTCGACACCAACGTTCTCCCAGCTACACAGGGTTGTATTGTAGATAAAATCATCCCAGCAATTTGTTGGTGTCGGTTCAGGAGTCGTGGGGATTAAATCCCATTGGCATGACGTTGCATTGAACACCGCAGTGAGGCCGCAAGGCAGGTTGGTCGGTGCCGGTGGCTGCGAGCCCGTGTTGTACCATTGACACGTGGCGGTGTTAAAGACAAAGACATCCCAGCAATTCACTGAAGCGGGTTGCAGCGGTTGTGATCCTTGATTAACCCATGCGCACAGTGCAGCATCGAACTGATAATTGTCCCAGCAATTTACTGTGGTGGGTTGAACAGGCTGTGCACCCGTGTTTACCCATTGGCAGAGCGTCGCATCCAGTTGATAATTATCCCAACAGTTCACAGCGGTTGGTTGCTGCGGCTGGGTTCCGGTGATGTCCCACGAACACGTTGTAGCATTGAATGAAGTTGATTGCCAGCATGCCACCACAGGTTGCTGTGGCTGCGTGCCCGTTATCTCGCATGCGCCCGTCGTGCCGTTGTAGGTTTGTGTTTCCCAGCACTGAAGAACGGGCGGCGCATTGAACCCCGGCGTCGACAGCGAAACATCGTCTACAAATAAGAACTCGTCGTTTCTGTTCAGATTAATCTGGAGTTCAAATGCAAAGCTTGTTACGCAAGGCGGAATGGAATAGGAATAGCTCGTTTGATGAATATCCAATATCGCATTGTTTGAACCCGTGAAAACCGTTATGGCCGCTTGAGCAACGCCATTGAACATGGGCGTAAAAACGAGATTCTCGCCGGTATCAAAGCCGGTGCCTGCGCAGTCCGGAAATCGATTGCCGTAGTTGAAGGATAATTCGCGCGTGAAATTGGTGGAGGTGCTAATGTCAACAGCTGAAAACGTGAGCAAATTCGTAATACTTGGCCCGCTGCCACCTCCTCCGCTCAAACAACTTCCCCCTTCAGATCGGA
>CANIAA010000121.1 GCA_947465255.1 Flavobacteriales bacterium
CTAGTCGTATTGCTGGGAATCAAGTGAAAGTGCGTCTTGCAACAGAAGGTGAAAAACTGACTACACTCGATGGTATTGACCGCACGCTCACTGATCAAGATCTGGTGATTGCAGATTCGAGCAAGCCCATGTGCATTGCCGGTGTTCTCGGAGGAAATGAAAGCGGCGTAAGTGAAAGCACCGTTGATGTGTTTTTGGAAAGCGCCTACTTCCATCCGGTATTCGTGAGAAAGACAGCCAAGCGTCAGGGGATCCACTCTGATTCGAGTTTCCGTTTTGAGCGTGGTTGCGATCCGCATCAGGTCATCTGGGCGTTGCACCGCGCCGTGCAACTTATACAGCAGGAAGCCGGAGGTGCTGTTGCTTCGCAGGTGTTTGATGTGCGCGACGATTTTCAAGTGGCGCATAAAGTCGACTTCAACTGGCAACGTGCACTGCGACTCATTGGAAAGGATATTCCAAAGGATACGGTGAAGCAAATTCTCACTGATCTCGAAATATGCATCACTGCTGAAACAGCTGAAGGCCTTGAACTCGAGGTTCCACTTTATCGCACCGACGTCCAGCGAGAGGCCGATGTGGTCGAAGAGATTCTGCGCATCTACGGATACAACGCGATTGACATTCCAACGCGCATGCACACCTCGCTGAGTTTTAGTTCATCGCCCGATGCTGAAGCATGTCAGCACAAGGTTGCCGATATGCTCGTGTCGCTCGGATATCACGAAACCATGTCGATGAGTTTTGCAGCTTCTCGTTTTTTGGAGTTGAATGAAACACTGCAAGGAACGGCTGTAGAGTTGTTGAACCCGTTGAGCGGCGACCTCGCTGTCATGCGTCAGTCACTTGCCTTCGGAGCCATGCAAGCCGTTTCGCTTAATCAGAATCACCGCAATGCAGACTTGCGTTTGTTTGAGTTTGGTAAGGTCTATAACAAATACGCATCGGGCTATCACGAAGAGCGCCGACTTTCGATAACATTGAGCGGACGTCGTTCTCCGGAAAGTTGGAACACCAACGACGATAAGTTCTCGTTTGTGGATTTGCGCTCTGCTGCAGAATCGTTGTGCGCAGCATTGGGTGTTCAGGGCGTTCAATACAAATCGGGTGAGCATGCATTCTTTGCTGAGACAATCGAGTTGAGCCAAGGAAAAACATCGCTTGGATTTTTAGGTAATGTTCATCCGTCGCTCATGAAAATGTTTGATGTGAAGCAAGAAGTTTGGTATGCCGAATTGAACTGGGATGCTATTTTAAAGGCTGTGCCTACTAAGAAGATTTCATACAAGCAACCTGAGAAGTTCCCTGCAGTGCGCCGCGACTTGTCGTTGCTCATTGACAAGGCAGTGCGTTATGCCGATATCGAGAAAGTCGCATTGGAAACCGAGCGCAAACTGTTGCGCGAAGTCAATTTGTTTGACGTGTACGAAGGGAAAAACCTAGAAGCCGGTAAGAAGTCGTATGCGGTTTCTTTCACTATGCAAGACCCCGCCAAGACGATGACAGACCAGCAGGTCGATCAGATTATGGGGCGCATACAAGGAGCGTTGGCGGAGAAGCTGGGAGCAGCGTTGAGGGGCTAATGGAGAAAAGAGAATGGAGAATGAGGCTGCGGCGCGACAGTTCTCCATTCTCCATTCATTTAATTCCGAGCCATAATTTTCTATACTCCGAAGCCGCATCATACTGCCTCGCTTGCTTGGCCACATCGAAGTAGCGATTGCCGCGAGGATCGTTGCCGACACCGGCCAGATAGGCCCAGTTGCCCCAATTGCTGGCCACGTCGTAGTCGATTAATTGTTCTTCGAAATAGGCGGCACCAAAGCGCCAATCTAACTTCAAGTCGTTGCATAGATAACTCGCAACGATTTGTCTTCCGCGGTTGCTCATGAAGCCGGTCAGTCGAAGTTCATGCATGTTGGCGTCCACGAAGTCGACACCGGTTTTGCCATTTATCCAGCTGAGCAAGGCATTCTTGTCATCGCTTGTTTTCGGCGGACGATTTTGAATACCGCCCTTCTTGAAAAATTTCGCTTTGTGTTTTTTCATGGCAAAGCGGAAGTAGTCGCGCCAAATCAATTCGAAGATGAGCCAATATGTGGAATCATTGGCTCTATGCAATTGCTCATATTCTTTCACCATGAAATAAATCGTTCGTGGTGAAATGCAACCAAGCGCTAGCCAAGGCGAAAATTTGGAGGAGTAATCGGCGCCCACCAAACCGTTGCGTGTCTCTTTGTAGTTCGATAAGCAACCGGAGTCAAGTAAGTAGTAACGCGCGCGTTTTAATGCTTCTTGTTCACCTCCCTTGAAGGTCATGACTGCTCTGCTGTCGGCAGCGGGCTGTTCAACAAGAAGGCTCTCGATTGATGGAAGCAGAGTCGGTTTTAAATCGGGAGTTGCAATTTCGGTGGGCACAGGAAACTCCCTCCGCACGTTGGCATCGCGTTCGGCTCGTTTCCGGAAATCCGTGAATACCTCGGGAATATCGCGCACCCCGAATGGCAAATCGTTGGGATGAAAAAGGGTAGAAGTGCTTGTCGTTGTCCATTCAACACCTATGGCATTTAGCGATTGTGCAACCGATGCTTGAGCAGACAGCTCATAGCTACCCACTTCTTTCTTGGCGAAGACTTCTGAGATCTTGAGCTCTTTGGCGATTCTCGGAATTACCTCTTCCGCTTTGCCCATGATTATCTGCAAATGCGCATTGAAACCGAGTAGTGAATGTTGCAAGTCGGCGAGGGATTCGAGCAGAAATTGCAAGCGTCTTGGTCCCATGCTCTTAAATCCGAATTGTTCTTCTTGCATGGCTTCCCAATCGAAGCAATACACAGGAACAATCGACTCATGCTTTTGCAACGCTTCGTGCAACAGCGCATTATCTCTCAACCTCAGGTCGGTCGTAAACCAAACCAATGCAACTCCTTTCTTCATGCATTGATAAACACTTCGTACCTGTTGAATGTTCGCGCAAGAGGATTGTTGGGCGACAACCTTCAACCTTCAACTTTCAGCACGTACCTTCGCATTCCATGGAAGGCAAACCAAACCATACGCTCTCGGCGGCTACGCTGGACGAGATGCAATCTGCGGCCAATACGCTTCTGGAGCATTTTCCCGCAGGTGGACATTTCGCGGTATATGGAGAAATGGGGGCCGGAAAGACAACGTTTATTCAGTGCATCTGTATAGCGCTGCGTTTACAGTTCGCTGGTAGTCCTACATTTTCACTGGTAAACGAATACACCTTGGCCGATGGACGTAAGCTCTATCATTTCGATTTGTATCGGCTGAACAGCGAACAAGAATTGAGTGCTATTGGGTTTGAAGAGTACCTTGATTCCGGGGCATACGTGTTCATTGAGTGGCCGCAGATTGCATCTGTTTACTCGGAGGCCATGAATACGCTCACGATTACTGATGACGGAGGAGTGAGGCAGATCCGGTTTTAAGTGGTTGGTGGCGAATGACTAGTGGCGAATGGCTAGTGGCGAATGGCTAGTGGCGAATGGCTAGTGGCGAATGGCTAGTGGCGAATGACTAGTGGCGAATGGCTAGTGGCGAATGGCTAGTGGCGAATGACGAGAGGCGAAGGGCTAGTGGCGAATGACTAGAGGCTAATGACGAGAGGTCGTAATTGCAGAGCACACGGCTTCAGCCATGGGAAATTGGAAGGCCGCTCGCCCCCTCTAATCCT
Organism: Flavobacteriales bacterium; assembly: GCA_947465255.1. GTDB lineage: Bacteria > Bacteroidota > Bacteroidia > Flavobacteriales_D > Sanyastnellaceae > JAIBBG01. The sequence continues at coordinate 3,701 of CANIAA010000121.1, forward strand.
TCAATCCTCTAATCCTACAATCCTCGATTAATGAGCCGCCGGTGCATGCGTTGTATCCGCATGAGCACTTTCAGCGCCAACTGTGTGCGTAGTGTCAGAATGAGCTTCTGCAGGAGTTGCAGCAGGAGCCTCGACCTTTTTAGCCACGTCCAACTTCGCGCTCAGGCGCTCTGCAGGGGCATCCATCTTGTGGTTCAAGTTGGTGAAAAGCAATGAAACTGCTACGGTAGCAGGAAGAATGATCCACAAAATAGTGCGCTCTTGCGATGAGTGGTTTGAGTCGTGATTGGCCATGGTTTCTGTCGGTTTGTTCGCGCCAAAAATAATAGAAAGCTTCTGTTCCGACAATGGATTTCCTTTCAACAATCTTCGGTCAAAACCTGACCAATATCCTCTTTCAAAGAGGCTGATAGCAGTGTATATTGCCCATTCGGAAACCATAACCACCTGCCATCCATGGATAATAAGAAAGACGCAATGCGCGCATTGGCTAAAGAAGCCGCCCTCATGCCACAGGAAGAATTAGTTGCTGTGCACAAAAGGCACTCGCGTCTTACCATAGGGATTCCTCGCGAAACCTCTTTTCAGGAGCGCCGGGTAGCACTTGTGCCCGAGAGCGTAGCCTTATTGGTCAACAACGGCCATGATGTGGTGGTGGAAACCAACGCAGGCAAAGAGTCGAATTTTCAAGATCACGATTACAGCGAGGCGGGTGCCCGCATTGTATATACGCCGGAGGACGTGTTCAAAAGCGAAATCATACTGAAAGTGGCTCCACCCAGCATGGCAGAAATTGAAATGATGCCGGGTAAACAACACCTCATATCGGCGGTGAACTTACCCACCCAAAAGGCCGAAACCTTTCATGCACTTTCAGCCAAAAAGATAACCGCCGTAGCGTGGGATTACATTCGGGATGAAACTCATATTTATCCCGTTGTACGAGCAATGGCTGAAATTGCAGGCAATACAGCCGTGCTGATTGCCGCAGAGTACTTAAGCCACTCCAGTGGTGGACAAGGGCTTATGTTCGGCGGTATTTCCGGTGTGAAACCAACAGAAGTAGTTATTCTGGGTGCCGGAACAGTGGCCGAATTCGCAGTACGCGCGGCTCTAGGACTCGGTGCTTCCGTGAAAGTGTTCGACAATAGCACATACAAACTACGCCGTCTGCAGAATGATGTGGGCCATCGATTATGGACGAGCACTATACAACCATCCGAACTGCGCAATGCCCTCGATACAGCAGATGTTGCCATTGGCGCCATTCATGCCAGTCGCGGCCGAACGCCCGTGGTAGTGACCGACGACATGGTGAGTAACATGAAATATGGAAGCGTAATTGTCGACATCAGTATTGACCAAGGAGGTTGCTTCGAAACGTCGCGTGTTACTACGCATGATAAGCCCGTATTCAAAGAGCATGGCGTAATACATTACTGCGTTCCTAACATCGCCTCACGCGTTTCTCGAACAGCGAGTTATGCGCTGAGTAACATTTTCGCGCCTACTATCTTATCTATTGGAGATGAGGGTGGAATCGTGAATCTTGTGCGTCATCAGGAAGGATTTCGAAACGGGGTGTACATGTATAACGGAACACTGACCAATGAGAATATCGCCAACCAATTCGAGTTGCCCTGGAAAGATCTGAATCTACTGCTCGCTGTATTTTAATCAACCCGGGCGAAGCACGCAAGCGCCCGATTTTAGTTTCACCTTTCTACTTTTGAAACATGAACGACGTGAAAATCATCGAATGCCCGCGCGATGCCATGCAGGGAATCACCGAGTGGATTCCGACCGAAGCGAAGGTGAACTACATCAATCAATTGTTGCGAGTAGGATTCGATACGATTGACTTTGGCAGTTTTGTGTCGCCGAAGGCCATCCCTCAAATGCGCGATACAGCCGAAGTGCTTTCGAAGCTGGATCTTGCCGAGGCTAAGTCGAAGTTACTGGCTATTGTGGCCAATGCCCGCGGAGCCTTGGATGCTGCGGAGTTTGGCGAAATTCACTACCTGGGCTACCCATTTTCCATTTCAGAAACCTTTCAGCAGCGAAATACCAATGCCGGCATTGAAGAGTCGTTGAGCAGGGTAGGAGAGCTGGCCGACATCTGCGCCAGAAATCGAAAGGAACTCGTTGTCTACATATCGATGGGCTTTGGCAATCCGTATGGCGATGAATGGAGTCCGGAGTTGGCTGCGAAATGGTGCGAGAGGCTTTATCGCGAGTTTGATGTGCGCATACTTGCGCTTAGCGATACGATTGGCATTGCAACACCCGACTCGATCGGGGCATTGTTCAATACACTAATACCGTCTTTACCGGAAGTAGAGTTTGGTGCACATTTGCACAGTACTCCCAATCAGTGCATCGAAAAAATGGACGCAGCGTTGCAGGCAGGATGCAGGCGATTTGATGGAGCTATTAAGGGTTTGGGTGGTTGTCCTATGGCCACCGACAAGCTCACAGGTAATATGCCCACTGAGATCATGATTGCGCATTTGCATCATCTGGGAGTGGAGTTGAATATGGATACCGCTGCGTTTCAGGCGTCGGTGCAACTGGCAGATGGAGTTTTCGTGGGACATTGAAAATCGGCGGATATCTTGGTTGCAGGTTGAAAGTTGCAGGTTGAAGGTTAAAGGTTGAAAGTTGGCTTACGTGAACCTTCAACCTTCAACTTTCAACTTTCAACTATTAATTCCCAGAGAGGATTGTAGGATTATAGGGGGCTTCGCACATTTTTTCAAGCATCGGTGTAACCTTATAAGGAGCGGTCGCGTTAAACCACCCGACCTAACTTTATTTTCTTCACCTATGAAAAAAAAGCCATACTCAAACGATCGTCGATGCAAGATTCGCATCAACATCAAAAGGTTTGAAGCCATTCAATTGAGCGAGAATGATTGGGGGTATCCTACCTTCTACCATTGCCTGAATTGAACGAAAATACCGCGGGTTGTGATGTGGCCCGTTGCGCTTAAACTGATAAACAAGACCGGTTTCCGAATGGGGGCCGGTTTTTTTATATAATGACGAGTGACAAATGACCAATGACAAATGATTAGCCACTGGTCATTAGTCAACTAATTATTAGTCATTAGTCACTAGTCATTAGTAATTATCCTCGCCCCATCTTTGCCACATGAAAAACATTCTCATCACCGGGGCGAGCTCGGGTATAGGAGCAGCCACTGCACGTGTGCTGCATGCTAAAGGATATCGTTTGGGATTGATGGCGCGCAGCACCGACAAGTTGAATACGTTGGCTGCGGAGTTGGGCAATCAATGCATAGTTCTGACGTGCGACGTAACGAATTATGAAGAGGTTCGGACCTCCATTCAGAAATTCACGGATGCATTTGGCGGCATCGATGTGCTCATCAACAATGCAGGTCTGGGATACTTCGACACGCTCGTAGGAGGTAAGATCGAAGAGTGGCACACCATGGTTGATGTCAATGTAAAGGGCGTTTTGAATTGCATTCATGTGGCCTTGCCGGCATTGATTGAAGCTCGCGGACATGTAATTAATCTGGGATCCTTGGCTTCGCACCAGGTGTTTCCGAACTCAGGTGTGTACTGTGCCACGAAGCACGCGCTGATAGCCATCAGCGATAGCTTGCGCTTGGAGTTACCCGATAAATTGCGTGTTACCACTATTAGCCCTGGTTCTGTCGACACCCCATTCATCAACAGCACCAGCAATGCGCAAATGCTCGAGCAATACACGGATTATTTTGCAGCAGGGCTTCGTCCGGAAATGATTGCCGATCAGATATTACA
>CANIAA010000122.1 GCA_947465255.1 Flavobacteriales bacterium
CATTGCATGCGTGCGCAAGTAGTTCAGTTTTGTGATGTGAAGCGAAAGCCGCTCGGTAATCGATTGAACTTCGAGTTTAAAGCGGGTTCGATTGACAGCTTGTTGCGATTTGTCAAGGCCAACAAGGCGTCAACTCTGCTCCCGTATCTGGCCACTAACGATATGCCCATTCGCGATTTGAATCGTGTGAGCAGGTTCTCCGGACAGGAGCCTTACCGAACTGTCGGAATAGTTGTACAGCGCCATTTTGTCAAGAAACAAGTACTAGAATTACTGCAGCAGGAGATAGTTACTGTAGTGTCTAAAGTGATGCCCAAACGACGATTTAAAGGAGAGGGGTTGGAGCCGATGGGACGGTGAAGTGGTGAAGTGGTGAAATAGTGAAATATTGAAGTAGTGAAATAGTCGCTGGACTACAGACCACCATTTCACCATTTCACTACTTCACTATTTCACCCGTAAGAGTTTACCTTTTGAACACAACAGTTAGCGCCTCACTCACCTCATCACTCACAAGTCTCAGCGTGTAGGTTCCCTCTGCGAATTGTGTCGTTTCAATAGTGATCGTTCGGCCCAATGGAATGTCGCCTGTCTGTTTTGCGTATACCAATTGTCCGGTTGAAGAGATAAGTTCGATGCGTGTATTGCGTATTAACGGATGTCTGCTTTGGATTCGAATACGATCGCTCGCAGGATTTGGGTAAACCGCAATTGCGGAGGTGAGTTCTTCTGTTTCCTCTACGCCTACAATCATTCGGTCGTACAACACAAAATCGTCTACTGCTGCTTCAATGAGTGAACCTCCGTCAAGGTTTTGACCGAGACGCGTGCTATCGCTGGCAATGAACTGGAAGCGCATTTGTGAAGTAGGTTCCATCCAGTCTGCTACACGAATGGCGTTTCTGCGCCAACTCATATCAGCGGTTTGATTGTCTTCAATATAAATCCAGTTTTGTCCGCCGTCATTACTCATGCGAACCTGCCACCAGTCGGCTCCGGGATTGGCTCCACCGGGAGGGTTGTTAGTGTAATAGCGCCAGTATGCGACAATGGGTTCGGTAAGACCCGACATATCGATAACGGGTGTTTGCAAAGTCGTCTTTCCGCCGTCAACATCATTCTCACCAATACCGGCTGTTTCACTTGAGGCATTTCCGGTGATGAAGCAGAACTCTCCGCCAGGGGTATGCTGAGTGTCGATGGCGACAACAGTTCCCGCTGCAACATCAACCGTATAGGATCCCAGCGGAACATCTTCTTCCCACTCGCCGGTGGTGGCATTATCGCCGGGAATGCCCAACGCCCAACCGCCGAAATCGGCGTTGTCGTCGCTGTCGTGGCGGCCTACTTCGGCCACGCCAACGAGGGTGTAATAGGGGAGATTCGGGAAGGGATTCAAATGAGCTCCAATTGGAAGTACAGCTGAAATACTTCCATTCACATCATACGCTCCGAAGTAGTAGGCAATAACACTTCCGGGGCCTTGTCCATCAATGGTATAATTATAAATGCCTGATCCATCCGCTGCCATAGGTGCTTCGCTCCAAGCATTGTCATTTATTTTGTAAAAGCACTTTACATCTTGCAAGTACGTTGTGTATGGGAAATCTAATGACAAGTCAACATCGAGTTCAAGATTGTCGTTGGCTTCAAGGAACGGAATGTCCACAAAATCAAGTTGAGCATTTGAAATAAGCGTAATGCCATGAATGTAGAATCCTTCAACGATAGCATTTCCATTGGGTGTGCCATTACTCAAATCTCCGTCATTATCGTCGGCTTGCAAGAGGTCAATCAACACGTCGGTGTATGCTTCACCTTCATTGCCGTTGAAAGTTTCTGCCTGCAATCCTGCATACGCTTCTACAAAAAGAGGCATCGTGACATTCCAGTCTGACCCCATGAGCAAGTGACTATCCCACCAAGCTCCCATGATAATTTCTCCATCGGCATGCACTTGACCTACTAAATCAGATGGATATACTTTGGGGTCCGTATCATAGCGTCGTATAGGGTCCAAGTTGTCTGTGTTGAAGCCTGCTCCCAGTATTGGATTATTTGTCGCTGAAATCGCCCAGAAATCGGCATATCCTTCCCCGATAGCTCCGTTTTGAAAGAAGGAGCCTTGCGATGAATAATAGTTGTCATTGATGCCATGGCCGTATTCATGATAACATACGTCTGCTACTAGTGAAGATGCATTGCATCCACCGCCGATGTCGTAGAAATTGATCGACGCACCGTCGTAGAACGCGTTGCATGTGCCGCCTGTAACATCGATATTGGTAGGCAGTTGAAAGTCCATTCCGGTGAAGTCACCCATCCATTGCTTGTGCCATTGGTGAATGCGTTGAACACTTCGGTAGGCTGACATCTCCTTAATGTTTGCTGTGCCATCCATCGATATCGCATTGTTGCCATCTGCCAATGTGTAGGTAAGACTTGGTGTAAGATCATTTGTGTAAATACGGCTCCAAGGTCCCATCATGCGCACGGTTGCAGTTGATCCCGGATTAACAGGTAATACTACATGTCCGTCTTGATCAGCTGCATAGTCAACGCCACCCACTGTTACGTAAATGTTTTCCAAATCCTGTGTTACGATTGGGTCGTTGGGGGTGAGTTCTTGCACGCTGCCGGAAATGGTGGCAGAAACTTCCATCATGCGCGACTCGCGCGGAGCATGACCGGCCGGATGCTGACATGTTTTCGGTTTAACAGGACCGCTGTGCTTGATTTTATTTTGACGGTATAGAATAACTCCCGTGTGAGCATCCACCCAGGTTTGATAGTTGGCCGGAATTTGATCGGCACTCATTGTTTTTACAAGTATGTCGTAGACGAGGTGATAGACGTATCCCTCTTCGGTCGGTACAGGAAGCACCTTCAGATTCGATGCTGCTGTAGCACTGAGCAACGTGTTGTCAATGCCGGAGGCAGCCAACTGTAGTGCTTGTTCCGCAGTATAAGATGGCGTTGTATTGAGTAAAATATTGGGATAGACATCGCATCCGAACAGGATCAATTTGCCTTCGTTAAACTTAGCTGTGTAACGGCTGCCGAGTACTTCCAACCCTTCGAATTGCTGGCGGAAATTGACATATGTATTTTTTCCTTCATATGACTTTCCGAAACTCACCAGGTCGCCTGTCGGAATTTGAAAGGCTTGCAATTCCGTTTGCGCAAAGTGGATGGCCTTTTCTTGCGGAGTGCTTCCGGGTACTTCAAGCGGTTGGCCATATGCGCGGTGCGGCATGCCATTGCTTTCATTGAAATGAACGTACCAATTGCTATGTGTTGATACGAATGACTTCCATGCCGGTTGATTGCGCATGACTTGCTGGCTATGCAAATTGTACGGTTTCGATTGTTGGAAGCGAACTTCATTCGCATCGATGTTACCGTGCAAACTGTTTTGCGTAAACGCAACGAAGTGGATGAGCGCAAGGCTCCAGGTGAGTAGCAAACGTTTCATTGTCGTGGATTGGTTTGACGCAATATGCGAGAAAAATCGATACACGGGGAATTAATTAGTGATTACGGATTGAGCTTTGAATGGCGAATAGCGAATGGCGAGTGGCAAGCAGCGACCCGGGCCGTTCAGGAAGCTCCGTAGGAGCGACATCTCAATAGCAAGAAGATGGTCGTCGGAGAGGGAGCCCCGGAGGGGCGGCACATAGGGAGAATGGAGAATGGAGAATGGCGAGTGGGGAGCGAATGGCGAGCGGTAGCGGAGCGCAGTCGAGTGCGGTAGCCGAGCGCAGTCGAGGCTGTGGGTAATTTTTCGACAGAATTTTTGGACGAACGAGTTGACTTGCTTACACTTGTATCAACTAAATGACTGAACAGACTCTTAACGGGTCGGTTCTCAAACCGTTGTGCTACCGTGAATACTCCAGAACAAAACACTCCTAAGTCTGAAGAGACCAACGATCTCAAGGCTCAGATTGATATTCTTCAAGCGGAAAAACAAAAGCTCGAGGCTGAGTTGAAGTCGCGCGAAGAGATGATGAGCAACTTGTTGTCGTTCATCCAGGCGTCGAAGTAAGACTGCAGGCCGTCATTGTAATTACGCTTGGTATAATTACATGTGCGTGCAATACATTCTGTCAATTTTATTCCGTTTTGGAATGTGGTTGCTAATCCGAATGTCCACAGCTGAGTCGTGTTTCGGATTCTAAAAACTGAAACTTTCCACACGAGCATAATTTATTCCCCCGCTTTCCAACTTCCCGTTTGTTTCTTTGTCCCATGGAAGCGACTATGCACACATCTGACATGGTAGAAACAGCAGCGGCGTTTGTCAACAGCACGGGTAGCCACATTTTTCTTACCGGAAAGGCAGGCACAGGTAAGACTACTTTTCTGCGCAGTCTGGGGGAAAGAACCCATAAACGTTTTGCGATTGTGGCTCCTACCGGTATCGCCGCGCTCAATGCCGGGGGTGTGACCATTCACTCCATGTTTCAATTGCCGTTAGGTACGTTTCTGCCCGACCGCACACCTTCCGGACAATTTTCGTCTGAAGCCAACATCTATACTCAGTTCACGCTGTCGCGCAAGCATCCCATCAGCGCAGCAAAGAAGCAGGTGCTGCGCAGTCTTGACTTACTCATTATTGACGAGGTAAGTATGCTTCGCGCCGATGTGCTCGATGCCATCGATTACCGCATGCGAAGTGTACGTGGTAATTTTTCTCGTGCCTTCGGTGGGGTGCAGGTTCTCATGATTGGCGATCTGTTCCAATTGCCGCCTATCGTGAAGGATCATGAATGGGGATTATTGAAACGCTATTATCACAGCGCGCATTTTTTTGAAGCGAAGGCACTTCAATCAGAAGGATTCGTTTATATCGAACTGGATAAAATTTATCGCCAGTCAGACCAGCGATTCATTGACCTGCTTAACAACCTGCGCGAGAATCAGACCACTGCAGATGATGTGGCGGTACTCAACAGTTATTTCAAGTCGCAAACGGAAGTCGAAGACGGCATTATTACGCTGACCACGCACAACTACAAGGCAGATGATATGAACATGGCGCAACTGCGCCGATTAAAGGGGGAGTCTTTCGTTTTCTATGCCGAAGTGGATGGTGATTTTCCGGAGTCGATGTATCCGCTGCCGCAAAAGCTCGAACTGAAGGAGGGCGCGCAAGTCATGTTCGTGCGAAACGATAGCAATGGCGGACGCTTCTTCAATGGTATGCTGGCAACGGTTTCCGAATTGGATGAGAAGTACATTAAAGTGCGGGTCATAGATAGCGGACTAGTGCTCGACGTTCCCCGTGAACAATGGGAGAACAAGAAATACTCTGTGAGCGCCTCAACCCGCGATCTGGATGAAGAAGTGGTAGGCACGTTCAGTCAGTTTCCGATTAAGTTGGCATGGGCTGTAACTGTGCACAAGAGTCAGGGACTCACCTTCGATCGCGCCGTTATAGACGTAGGTCAGGCGTTTGCTTCCGGACAGGTGTACGTCGCTTTATCGCGCTTGCGTTCGCTCGACGGATTAATTCTCAAAACGAAGATTGATCCTTCAGTAATCAGCAATGACACTATCGTAGTCAATTTTTCCAAGACGAAGCATGCTATGGAGCAATTGCAGCAGATGTTGCAAGAACGAAGAATTCACTACATACACGATTTGATTGCGAGCACCTTTTTGTTCACTCAGCTCACACATGATCTGGATCGAATTGTCAAGGAAGGCGATGCTACTTCGGAGTTTGATGATGATTCCATGAAGCCGCTGTTGCAAGTGTTGCGGGAAGCAATTCATGCTGAGGAAACCAACACAGCGAAGTTTGTTCAGCAATTGCGTTACTTGTTGCAGCAGGAAGAGTTTGACGCGCTTCGTGATAGACTTGAGAAGGGAAGTGTGTACTACACAACACTCTTGAGCACGCATATAGCAAGTCTGCTGCTCCACATGCAGCAGATCCAGTGGCGCACCGGAGTGAAGACTTATTTGGCTACCCTCGGTGAAGTCGATCAGTTGCTCATGAAGAAGTACGAGGATATTCAAAAGTCCATCATCATTATACAAGGGCTTTTGAATCGTTCAAGTTTCATAGACGTGTCGGCCATCGATAAGCATCGTGAGGCCTTGCGCAATGCGTGGTTGGAGTCAGCGCGTGCATCGGCGTTGGCAGCGCGCTCCTCTGCAGCGGAGAGTGAAGGTTCATATTCCGGAAAGAAAGGAGGACGCAAACCAAAAAAGGGGCTGAAGTCTTCGAGTAATTCAAAGAGTAGTAAAAAGGATACAGTAGAACATAGCATTGAGCTGTTCCGCTTAGGAAAAACACCCGAAGAAATCGCTAAAGAGCGCACCCTCGCTGTTTCCACCATCGAGTCGCATTTAGCCAAGGCCATTGCAACGTCACGATTAGAGCTGAGCGATTACGTTGCAACCGACGAGAGCGCAGAAATTGAAGCGGCCATATCGGAGTACGGCACCGACGGCCTGCGCGGTGTGTTCGATGCGCTCGACGGTAAGTTCAGTTTTGGCAAACTACGAGCAGTGGCTGCGTATTTGAACCGAAGTTTAGGCGACGAGTGATATTGTTCGGCTGCGCTCGCAAACCAACGGTTAAGGGGTGAAGGGTGTGGTACCTCACCCCTCATCTTTCACCCCTCGCATTTTGTGCCGCCCCTCCGGGGCTCCTTGTCCGACGACGTTCTTCCTTCTAATAAGATGTCGCCTCTACGAGGCTTGCTGAAAGGCCGGATTCGCCACTCGTCATTCACCCCGCACAATCGTAAACTTCTTGCGCTGCACGGTTCCGACATGCTCAAGCTGTAAGTGATAAACGCCCGCGGCCAGCGTGTGCACATCGATGGTCGATACGAGTAATCCTGAAAAAACACATTGACCAATGCTATTGTAAATCGACAAACGAGCGTTGCTTGGAATGTCGCCGGCAATGTGCAGGATGTCACTCACTGGGTTGGGGTAAATTGTGAATAGCGGTGTATTCCTCGCATCAATCGCATTCGGCGAAACATTTACTTCCAACGTGATTGTATCACCAACGCAGTTGGTGGCTGTAGTTTCGATTACTTGCAAAGTGCCGGTCAATGCATCGTTCCAAATAACAGAAACTGTCTGTGTTCCTTGTCCCGATTGAATTGTGCCCGGATCAATACTCCATTGATATACGCTGCTTGCAGGTCCGGCATAGGTGTAAGTCTCTTCGATGCCGGCAACGGCGTTATCATTGCCCTCAATACTCAGTGATTCAACATAGGTGCACGATCCGTCGTCATCGGTTGCATTCGCATTGTAGTTGCAGGCGTCGGAGTCTGTGCAGCCTGCAATCTCAGCGGTGTCACAGATACCATCACTGTCGCTATCTGCAAAGAATCCGCTGCAGCTGCAGTCTGTTTGTATCTGATCATTGATGGTGCAGGGGTCTAAGTCATCGCAGGTGGTTCCCGCAAGTGTGTTGTCGCATGTGTCTTCAGCATCGCAAATACCATCGCTATC
>CANIAA010000123.1 GCA_947465255.1 Flavobacteriales bacterium
GACTTTTATCGACACGACTGGTGACTTCGACAAGTCAAACAAAACCGCGCAAGATTATGCCTGGTGCGGCATCGACGGCTTTCAAATCGGCGCCATCGGTTTGTTCACCAATTCCGGCGATCGTGCATTTGCTGATCGCCCAGATTTAGCGCTGAATACCGCCCGCTGTTCCATGCTCGGATTCACACCAGTTGGAAAGGAAGCTGAAATCATTAAGGACCGCTTGCGCCTGGCGGCGGGTCTGGGTTTCCAGTTCGAGTCGTATGCCTTTGACAAAAACGTCCGACTCACCGATGAACCATCCCTGCAAGGCATCGAAGACACCATCCGCGATTACCGCAAAAACACGTTGAATGCCAATTACGTGACGTTGCCCGTTGTATTGCAATTCAACACGAAGCGCAATCTAGAGAAGTCATTTCACATCGCTGTGGGCGTCCTTGCAGGTTATCGGATCAGTTCCAACATGACCTACAAATGGTCGGAGGAAGGCCGCCGCCAACGCGAGCGCCTGCGCAACGATTACGCACTCGAACCCTACCGCCTCAGTGCCATTGCGCAAGTCGGAATTGGCAACGCGATGATCTGGGCTCAATATGACTTGACCATGAAGTTTACTGCAACCGATACAGCAATTATGGTTGTAGGGGCAAAATCAACCCCCGAGGTATACGCCTGGTCGGCCGGCATAAACATTCCTTTCTAAAAAGCAAGAATGGACAAAACAAAGGTGTTACATTGGGCCACCTTTGTTCCATTAAATTAACATACCAAGCAGCAAGAGTTATCGACTTTTGCGCAAACAAAAAACAATGAAAAAAATTCTCTTCACCCTCGCGCTTGCACTTGCTACTGTGTTCGCCCAAGCCCAAACAGCCAATGAAATCATCAACGTATGCAAAGAAGCCATGGGCGGAGCTGCATGGGATAAAATCGAAGGACTGAAATACATCGCTACAGTAGAGCAAGGTGGAATGAAAATTCCGCTCGAAATCGTTGCCATGCGCGACGGTCGCATGTACACCAAGATTTCTTTCCAAGGCATGGAGATAACGCAAGGCGCGTATGATGGCACAACGGTGTGGAGCACCAACTTCATGACACAGAAAGCGGAAAAGGCCGACGACGAAACGACCGAAAACACCAAGCGCACGTGCAAGGATTTTCCAATGGGCTTGTTCCATTGCGCTGACCTGGGTTACGTGGCGTCGGTAGAAGATGACCAGACTATCGATGGCGTGAACTGCTACAAGATTCGCCTCGACAAGAAAACGACCCTTTCAGAAGGAAAAGAAATTCCGAACGTAGAGTATTACTACATCGACAAAGACTCCAAGGCTGTAATCATGACCGAAGCGGAAATTACAAGCGGAGAAATGAAAGGAAAAATTGCGCAAACAAAATACAGCGATTACCAGGAAGTAGCCGGAGCCTACATTGCCTTCTCGCAAGCCATGGGTATCAAAGACGGTGAATCACAAGGAATCACCTTCGAAAAAATTGAAGCCAACCCAACCGTTGCTGCTGAAAATTTTAAATTCCCGGGCGAATAACCGAACACCCACCATCCGTATGAAACACTTCTTCCTTAGCGGTGCCCTAGCGGTATCGTCGTTGCTCTCTGTGGCACAAACTCCGGCATTGATTGCCGGTGATTACTTCGGCGACATGAAAGCGCGCCACATCGGTCCGGCACTCATGAGCGGCCGCGTGGGCGATATCGAAGGCCACCCTACTAACTCCGAAATCATTTACATCGGCGCTGCAGGCGGTGGTGTGTGGAAATCGCAAGATGCAGGCGTGACCTTCAACCCCATCTTCGACGAGTATTGCCAGTCGATTGGCGCCATTGCCGTTTCACCTTCCGACCCCGACAATACCTTGTGGGTAGGAACCGGCGAAACTTGGACGCGCAACAGCGTGACCATCGGCGACGGTATCTACAAATCTTCCGACTCGGGTAAGAGCTGGAAGAAAATGGGACTAGAAAAAAGCGAACGCATCAGTGCTATTGAGATTCATCCGAAAAACAATGACGTGGTGTACGCGGGAGTTTTGGGGGCTCTGTGGAGCAACAGCGCTGAGCGTGGCGTATTCAAAACAACCGACGGCGGTAAGACCTGGAACAAAATTCTGTTTGTGAATGAAACAACAGGCTGCTCCGAGCTCATCATGGATCCCACTAATCCGGAAATCCTATATGCGGCCTTCTGGGAGTTTCGCCGCACTGCCTATTCGTTCAACTCAGGTGGAGTGAATAGCGCACTGTACAAAACCACCGATGGCGGTAAAACATGGAATAAGATTCACACAGGCTTCCCTGCCGGCAAACTCGGTCGTATTGCCGTGGCTGTTGCTCCTTCCAATAACAACATTCTTTACGCAGTAGTTGAGGCCGAAAAAGACAAAGGCTTGTATCGTTCCGACGACGGCGGTACCAACTGGAAATTCCTCAACGGCGATTTCGCATTGGTGGTTCGTCCGTTCTATTTCTCGCGCATCACCATTGACCCGAAAAATGCCGACATCGTTTATAAGGCCGGTCTCTTCGGGTCCATCAGCCGCGACGGTGGCAAGACATTCAAAGGTATGGGAGCGATGCACTCTGACATTCACGACATGTGGGTCGACCCGAACCATTCTGAGCGTGTGTTGGTTGCTACCGACGGCGGCGTGTACCGCAGCATGAACTACGGCACCACACTTCAGCGCATCGAAGACCTGCCACTGAGCCAATTCTATCATGTAAGCATCGACAATCGCGAACCGTATTTTGTCTACGGTGGTTTGCAAGACAACAACTCATGGTTTGGCCCGAGCGATAGTCCCGGTGGCATTGAAGCCCGTGACTGGGAAGTAGTTGGTCAAGGCGACGGCTTCCGCGTGTATCCGCACCCTACCGAACCTCACGTGGTCTATTCCGAAATGCAAGGCGCCGAGCAAGTGTGGCGTTACGACACGAAGAGCCAGCAGGTGAAAAACGTCAAACCGTATGCAGGCCAGGGCGATCCCAAGCTGCGCTTCAACTGGAATACCCCGATTACCACCAGCGTGCACAACGCGAATCGGTTGTTCATCGGCAGCCAGTTCCTGCATCTTTCGAACGACCGCGGCGATACGTGGAAGAAGATTTCCCTCGACTTGACGACTAACAATCCCGCGAAGCAAATGCAAGAAGCATCGGGAGGATTATCGGCCGACAATTCCGGCGCAGAAAATCACTGTACCATCTTCACCATTGCAGATTCGCCCAAAAACGAAAAAGTGATTTGGGTAGGCACCGACGATGGTCAGATACAGGTAACGCGCGATGGAGGCACAACCTGGACAAATGTTACGGTAAACGTTATAGGCCTTCCTGCCAACACGTGGTGCTACCATATCGAAGCTAGCATCTATGGAGAAGGCACTGCATATGCTGTTTTCGAAGGACATACCACAGGCGACTTCACTCCATATCTCTTCAAAACAACCGACTATGGCGTCACCTGGAAATCGATTACTACAAGTGAGATAACCACGTTCATCCGCAGCGTGCAAGAAGACTTCTCCAATCAGAACCTGTTGTATGTAGGCGCTGAAAACGGATTATACATCACCCTCGACGGCGGTGCACACTGGTCGAAGTTCACGAACAACATGCCCGCTGTAGCGGTGCATTACCTCGAGCTCGACGCCAAGAGCAAGAGCCTGGTGATTGCCACTCATGGCCGCGGCATTATTATACTAGACCACACCGATTTATTGAGTGAGCTCACACCGAAAGCCCTCGAGGCGAATGTGCACTTCTTCCCTACCCAACCATTTGTGATGAGCGAGAAGTCATCGTTTGGCGGCACAGGCACAGAGCATCAGTTTGTAGGAAACAATCCGTCTGAAAATGCACGCATCAGTTATCTACTTCCGAAGCGTCATACGTTTGGAAAGATGACCATGGAAGTGCTCGATGAAAGCGGCAAGCGCATGGCCAAGCTCGAGCCAGGCAAGCAAAAGGGCATCAACACGGTTGAATGGGGTTTCAGTAGCCCGGCTCCGAAGTCGGCCAAAGGCAAGACACTCGCGGGTGGTGCTTTGTTTGCACCCCGCGTAAAAGCCGGAACCTATACCGTGAGACTTACGAAAGGCAATGAAACGTTCGAGACGAAGATTACGACCGTGTACGATCCGCAATCGCCGTTCACCTTGAAGGAGCGCGAAACACAGCAGCAGGTTACACTCGACCTGTTCAACTTCACGGAAGACCTCGCCTACCTGGTGTATCAAATCGACACGTGGGATGCGGCTCTGGAAGAACACACCAAAGGACAATCGAAACCCGCAAAGTATGCGGTATCGCTCAACACCGGCCTCGACGCTATCCGTGAAGTGTGTGTGGTAACCAAAGGCGACAACTACGTAGGCACCGGCGAACCGCGTTTGCGCGAGAAGCTAGGCGACATCTACAGCACGATTGGATCCTACTTCGGTGCACCCTCATCATCACAGCTCGAGAACATCGCAGCGCTGAAAACAGACTACACTAAGCAGCTAGCAGCCTTTGAAAAGTTGAAGGCAGGCGATTTGAAAAAGTTTGAAGCGGAGTTGGTGAAAGCCGGAAAGCCGGCAGTAGTTGTGAAGTCGAGAGAAGATTTCTTGAAAGAAGAATAGGCTAAATTTTTCATTCAACCGCGGAGCCGCAGAGAACCTCTGAAAAAACAAGGAGGTTATCTGCGGTTTTCTCATTCTATTTTTACCCTCCATCCAGTTATCGCTTCACACCAACAGCCAGAAATGCTTTGCTATTAACACGTGAAACAAAAAGCCACAAAACGCAATCATGATTGACTTTATCCAAACAGTAAAATCCCGAAATGAAACCCTATTCATTTTCGGTTGGGTTTGCCTCTTCGTCGCGATATTGTTTTTGATTTTTACCAAGATAACATCCACACAGGTCTATGGGGTTAATGCATGGTACAAACCATTCAAATTCGCATTCTCGACCTTCACTTTTGCCTGGGCCATGGCTTGGTACTGTTCTTATTTACCGGATTTCAATATCAAAATATTCAACTGGACGATTATTGTCCTATTAGGCTTTGAAATCATTTACATAGCGATCCAAGCAAGCAAAGGACAGCTGTCGCATTATAATGTGAGCTCAAGCTTTTACTCTGCGATGTATTCGCTGATGGCATTGGCGGCGTCGCTGGTTACTATTTACACCGCTTACGTGGGTGTGCTCTTTTTCAAGCATTCCTTTCCTGAATTACCCCATTACTATGTTTGGGCAATACGGCTGGGCATCATCGTCTTCGTCATTTTCTCCTTCGAGGGATTTGCCATGGGGTCGCGAATGAATCACAGTGTTGGAGCATTGAATGATAATTCGAATTGGTTCATACTAGGTTGGAGCAAAACGGTAGGTGATTTGCGCGTTGCACACTTCATAGGGATTCACGCCTTGCAGGTCCTACCTTTTCTTTCATTCTACTTATTCAAGAATACCAAATGGACAATCGGTCTTTCGGTTGTATACGGAGCGTTGGCCTTACTCACCCTCATTCAGGCATTAAATGGAAAACCTCTGATAGGGAAAAGGCAAGAGATTACAAGACAAGATTGATTCACCCGGATGCAATTATGAATGTTTTTCAAGCAAAGGGAGCGAAGTCAATTTGAATCGTGAATTCACAGGAGGTGTTTCGCCTTCCAAGCAGAATGGCGGCTTGCCAACATTGGGATTAAGAATCACGACTCTTCTTTGTCTGCAAAAGGTTACAAAACGCTATCGACATCCAACCGCGTCGAATCCAACATCAAGTATGAAACTACTTTCGGAGACAATCCGAATCGGATGCTAACCAGCATTTCCTCCGCGAATGAAGTTCAATATGATTGATATGAGTGCAATTACAAGCAAGAGATGTATAAGTGCACCGGCACTATAAACAAAAAAGCCAATTGCCCACCCTATTACGAGTATTACGGCGATGAAATAAAGCAAGTTCCTCATGTCGTCTGTTTTAGTGTTTTTAAAATGACAAGTTCACCGGAACAAGGTGTAACTGATCAAATAGAAAACGAATGACTACCTTCATTGCGTGTCATGAACAATTTCATGTTTGACTCATTTACTTCATTGCCAAAAAATAAAGAAACATACTGAGAACGTTGAAATGCTCTCATAGCTTCGCGACTGCATAATAAAACGAACTCACCTCGAGTTTTATCAAGCGCAAGTGAAATCATTCCCCTACATAGTTCTCATCACCCTGGCTTTATCCGCTGTGCAATTCGCAAGCGCCTGCAGTGGCTATAAAATTACCATGGGCGATAAGACCTTTCTCGGTAGCAACGAGGACGCCTGGAGAACGACGCCTCATATTTGGTTTGAAGAAGCGAAATTGGTTGGCAGCTATGGTGCAGCATTCACGGGCTCACGCTTCGACGGAGAAAACGGATACGCACCACAATCGGGCATGAACGAAAAGGGACTTGCCTTTGAGAGGCTTGCATCCTACCACCCCAAACAAGACGCGTTTGAGAACCGCGAAAAAATTACCAATCCGACAAATTATTTAAAGGACATTCTGCACTCATGCGCTTCGGTTGAGGAGGTGAAGGCGTATATCAGTCGGTTCGACCACAGTTATTTTATCGAGGATGTTTTTATCTACGTTGACAAATCCGGAAAGTACCTAATCGTGGAGCCTTACACACTGACAATTGGGAAGAATCCTTCGTATGTCATCTCCAACTTTTGTCCGTCCATCACTTCAGCTGAAAAGGCAACTAAACTGGATAGGTATCGAAACGGCGTAGAATTTCTGAATAACGGTATCGACACAACGCTCGCTTTCTGCACAGACTTATCCGACGCCATGCGCGTTTGCCGCAAGAAAATTGGCGACGGCACACTGCTCTCTTCCGTTTGGGACTTACGGGACGGAACAGTGAATTTGTTTTTCTACCACAACTACGATACAACCGTACAATTCAATTTGAAGGATGAATTGAAAAAGGGCAATCATAGCATCGCTATCGAAAAGCTATTTCCGCCGAATCCTGAATTTGAGCAACTCAGTTATTTTCAAACCACCAAAAACAACAATTGGATTGCCCTTTTTATACTAGGCTCAGCCGCAATCTTTTTGTTCTCTTCTGTCTTCTTCCTCGTTCAGTATTTTCGTGCGAAGAAGAATAAGAGCTACGCTCTGCTGAAGCTTATGCTATTCCCCATTGGGCTTGTCCTTTTCTACTACATGTATGTTTTGAGCAGCAACGTTGCTGTTTTCTATTTCCAGGCACCCTATCAATCTCCCACAAACGCATTGGTTAGTCTAGCCTCCTACATTCCTTTGTTGTTGCTGGTGCTTATACTCCCTCTGCTCATCCTGAATTACCGCATATACAAGGAGCATTGCTGGAGTGCATTCGC
>CANIAA010000124.1 GCA_947465255.1 Flavobacteriales bacterium
TATCAAAGCCGGAAAGAATATGGTCGACATTTCCTTCTTTCCGCAAGATCCTTTTTTGCTGGATGACCTTGCGAAGAAGCATGGTGTCACCATTGTCACCGACTGTGGTGTGGCACCGGGAATGGGGAATATTATTCTCGGTTATCACGATAAGCAGATGCAGATAACACGCTATGAATGCCTGGTGGGCGGCTTGCCGGTCGTCCGTGAGTGGCCCTGGGAGTATAAGGCTGTCTTCTCACCTATTGATGTTATTGAGGAATACACCCGTCCTGCGCGCTATGTGCAAAACAGTCAAGAAGTCGTGCGTGAGGCTCTAAGCGACGCCGAGCTCGTTGATTTCCCCGGCTTGGGAACTCTTGAAAGTTGGAACAGCGATGGACTTCGATCGCTCATCAAAACGATGCCTCATATACCTGATATGATTGAAAAAACACTTCGTTACCCGGGGTGTATAGAGTATCTTAAGGTGTTACGCGCAGCAGGATTTTTCTCGTACGAGCCCATTGACATACAAGGTACGCAGGTGCGCCCAATCGATGTAACAGCGAAGTTGTTGTTTCCGCAATGGAAACTCAAGCCGGGAGAAGAAGACTTTACCATCATGCGCATTATAATTGACGGACTGGAGGGAGGTGAACAAAAGCGCTATACCTATCACCTACTCGACCGTTTTAATCGCCAAACACAAACCATCAGCATGGCGCGAACAACGGGCTACACCTGCAATGCCGTCGTTGAATTAGTTCTCGATGGAACTTTCAACAAACCTGGAATTAATCCTCCCGAGTATGTCGGTCAAGCAATCGGTTGCTATGACCGTGTGATAGAATACCTTGCCCATCGCAATGTCAATTACTCAATAGAATCAACCGTTACAGCCTAGTTATGACAGCCAAAGAGATATTAGCTCAGCTCGAAAAAATGGGCAGCCCAAGCATAAAGAAAGTCTACAAAAACCATGGTGCTGTTGAGCCGTTTTTCGGAGTTAAGGTGGGTGACATGAAAACCATTGTGAAGCAAGTAAAGCAGAATCACCAACTCGCTTTGGAACTATATGCCAGTGGTAACTCGGATGCTATGTATTTGGCTGGACTTATTTCTTCACCCAAAGAAATGAGCAAGAAAGAGCTGCAGTCATGGATGAAGGGTGCTCGATGGTACATGCATAGCGAGTACACCATAGCCTGGACAACCGCCGAGAGTAATTTCGCTCGAGAGTTGGCTTTGGAATGGATTTCATCTGATGAAGAGCTAGTAGCCTCAGCCGGCTGGTCGACATATGCCTCCTACATCCAAATAACTCCTAACGAACACTTCGACAAAAAGGAACTTGAAGCGCTTCTAAAGCAAATTGAAAACGGAATTGCAAAAGCTCACAACCGTGTGCGATACGCGATGAATGGTTTCCTGATAATGTTAGGCAGTCAATTCGAGGAATTGCAATCCAAAGCGCTTGACGTAGCCAAGAATATCGGCCAAGTGGAAGTTGAAATGGGCGGCACTTCCTGCGCTGTGCCCGATGCAATTTCATACATCACCAAGTCGGTCGAAAAAAGCGGATTCGGAAAAAAGAAGAAAACAGCAAAGTGCTAACTATCTGAGGCTTCAAAAGGAGATAGGGTTGTAGCATTATAGCTGCAAAAACCGGAACAAGATGAGAATCAGTGTCTATCGTCCACTATCATCCTGAAATCAGGAATTCTCAGCAATTCCCCAGCATCCGAAAACTGTTTCGTGGTAAAATGTACTCACCATCTTCCGGGCGACGAATCATGGCATAAAACTCTTTGCACATGTAATTGATTTGCCGACGAAATGGGCGCTTCTCTAAGTAACTTTCCCAAGCCTCGATTGCCAATTTCTTTGTTACCTCCCATGCGTAGTTGTTAAAACCCTCGGGACGGGAAAAACTGTCAACATACTTTTTTACTTCCGGTAATGTGTTCATTGCGCTCATGTTTAAACGATTTTACGTGATTGATGGCGCAAAGGATGCATGTCAGATTGTAATGGATTTACAACCTAACTTTTTTATCGAAATCAAACCCCAAAGCCTGAAAAGGAACATTTCCCTGAACACTTTATACATTCACATATGGTTTGAATACTCAAGATATCAACGATGACTATATGCCCATGACCGTCAAATACTCTCATACACAAATTGTTAAACCTATCTCGCGTTGCCTTGTAATGTTTATAAAACTCACTTTATGTTTAACTAATAATGGTCAGTCAGACCAATGAATGACATATCTTGCGCTCAACTTGTCGGGGAATTTATTAGATTTGTCTAAACCTAACCTGTCTTTGTAGGTGAGAATTGACTCTTTACCGATGAGCGACCCATTTGCTAACCCTATAAAACCTAAACCGTCAGTCGGTATGACGTCTATCACAGGTCATAAGCTCGATACGCTCAAATCGATTTATCACGATTTAGTTTCCAAGGTGGTTTCTAGAGGTGAAGATGCTACGCTGTTGTTTTCTCATTTCGGAGATTTTGACACTTCCAAAGTGGAAAATACACTGAAGCTAATCGAAAGCGGTGTTATAGAAAGTGGTGACAAGAGATCAACCATGAAAAGGGTGTGTGGAATGCTTATCGAATTGCTTCAAAACATTTCGATTCATGGAGCCCGCGATAGTAAAGGTCACATGCATGCTTTTCTTATTGTTGCGAAAACAAGAAATGAATACATGCTCTATTCGGGTAATCTAATCTTGTCCGAAATGGTTAGTCCCATGCGAAGCCGTATGCAAGATCTTATTGCATTAGATGCAACAGCGCTTCGTAAACTCTACATCGAAATCTTATGTAACGAAGAATACAGCGTTCAGGGCGGAGCCGGTCTTGGCCTTGTTACTATCGTGAAGCGCGCTGAAAATAACGTTCGTTTTGATGTTGAATCCATCGACGAGCACTTCGGATTTTTCCAACTGGAAATATCAGTGCCAGTAGCCAACGCTTAATCTACATTTTACCTACTCCTCTGTTTTTTACGCTAACTCTTAGGCGATTCGACTTCTATTTTTGTGTTGATGAAATACCACCTCGCCGGCAAATATGCAGTTGCTATCCTAGCTTGCCTTACCCTCTTCCTCGCGCATTGCAATAAATCGCATTCCTATAACAAATACATCGATCCGGAGCTTGTTAAAGTGGCTCAGTTTACAGATGAACGACAAACCGATTCAATCGTTCATTACCTGAGTAGTCGTCAACCCTTACTCCGCGTAGAGGCTGCTTATGCATTAGCGAGTATACGCGATCCGAAAGCAGTCGACGCTTTGCACAAGGCTCTCATCGACGCTGTTGCCGAGGTGAGGACAGCTGCTGCTTACGCTCTTGGACAAACCCTTCACCCTAGCTCCATAGAACCGCTCTCCATTCAACTTCGTTACGAAACTAACCCTGCTGCAATCATCCAGATTACAGAGGCGATAGGGAAAATTGGCGGCGGCTTGCATGCAACCAACTCTGCTCCCGAATTTGTAGAAAATGCTGCTAATGCCATCTTTAATCTCGAACGCACCGACTCTATTGGCATTCACGCGGTTGCTAAAGCCGCCTTTTGGATGCACAATAGTGGTTGGAGCGATTTCAGGTTCATGAATAAACTGACGGCAACGTATCCCACACAACCTGTAATCAACCGAAGAATGATTGCCTTCGCGGTAGGTCGTTATCGCGGCGAATGGTATACCGATACGCTTCAAGCGAATGATTTCATTCTAAAGATCGCCTCCGAGTCAGATACAATTGCCCGCGTAGCTGCTATTCCATTGGCCGGGCGAACCTATAGCCGCGCGGCAGCACTTTTCCTGAAAGACATACTTCAAAGCACTTCCTCCGGACATGAACAGTTAATTGCATCCGCAAGAGCTGCAGGTAAAAATCAGAATGTTGAAGCACAAGAATTAATAGCACTACTTCGACATCCTACTCCTGCTGTGGCCGAAGAAGCCTGCCTGAGCTTGGAGAACAAAAAACTCTCTGCCGCTCAACTGCAAGAGTTAAGAACTCTTCAGCCATTGCTTCCTATGGCCCTTCGGTCAACGGCAATAAGAATACTGCACCTTCAAGGTGATACACTAAATGTATCAGATTGGCTTACTCAACTAGATGGTGCAATGAAACCATATGAACGCTTAGCGTGCATTCGTGCACTGGGTGCTACGGGAGCCAGCGCAGAATTAACCCTTGATCGAGCACTGAATAACCCTGATGTCCTGCAGGCCAACGCATATACAGAGGCCTTTATCGAGTCACACAGACAATCCAATTTCCCTTCCGACATCAATTATTGGCAGGCGCTGATAAAACTCGTGGAGCGTGGTGATATTGGTATCACCGCTTTATGCGCTGTAGAATTGCGTGCTGCCGATTCGACTCAATATGACTTGAATGCGCTCAATCAATCTCTGCTCACTGCGCTCGAAAATTTGCAGTTACCCAAGGAGGTTGAAACGGCCAACGAAATCATTAAAACAGTCAACATCTGGGGCATTTCTCCACGCGAGGAAATCAACGTGGAGTATAATAATCCAATTGATTGGAATTTGGTCAGATCCATCCCACGTCGCCAGCGTGCCGCCATCCACACAAGCAAAGGCATTATTGAAATCGAGCTGCATGTGGAAGATGCCCCCGGCAGCGTTGCCTCATTTGTGAAGTTATGTCGGGAAGGCTTCTACAACGGAAAAACCTTTCACCGTGTAGTGCCAAACTTTGTAATACAAGGCGGTTGCCCAAGAGGCGACGGCATGGGCGGCACCGACTATACGCTGAGATCCGAGTTTCGTTTACATGACTACTGCACGGGAACCGTCGGACTTGCGTCTTCAGGTCCCGATACGGAGAGTTGCCAATGGTTCATCACACATATTCCAACTCCTCATCTGGAAGGACGTTACACCATATTTGCCCATGTAGCCCACGGGATGGGGGTTGTTGATCAAATATCAATCGGTGATACCATTGAACGCATCGAACTTCTCGAAGATTAGTACCGAGCAATTATTGTGAATTTATTTGCTCAAAACAGCCCTATATTCGCTACGAATTTGATTTACGCTTATCAGGCGTGTCCTTGGTGGACCATTTCCGTCACCTGATTGTTCGGATCATTTCGCGAACATATTTATACATTTTATTCTAATGAATTTTGAATCATTGGGTCTCATTGAGCCCATACTAAAAGCCTTGCAAAAAGAAGGCTACGAAAAACCAACGCCCATACAGGAGCAAGCTATTCCGATTGTACTCAACGGACGTGATTTGCTGGGCTGTGCGCAAACCGGCACCGGCAAAACCGCAGCCTTTGCACTTCCTGTTATCCAACTATTGCATCAAAAAAACCAGCCACAAAATGGCAAACGCGTCATACAGGCGCTGGTGCTGACTCCTACCCGTGAATTGGCCATTCAAATTGAAGAAAGCTTCAAGGCCTATGGCAATTTCACTAAACTACAGAACCTCGTCATCTTCGGTGGCGTAGGACAATTTCCACAAACGCAGGCCCTCAAGCGCGGCGTTGATGTGCTTATAGCTACACCCGGTCGTTTGCTCGACCTAATGAATCAAGGATTCATCGACTTGCGTCACTTGGAAATTTTCATTTTGGATGAAGCCGACCGTATGCTCGATATGGGTTTCATTCACGATGTAAAAAAGGTGATTGCCAAGCTTCCGCAAAAGCGTCAATCCCTTTTCTTCAGCGCAACCATGCCTCCAGAGATACAGAGGCTAAGCGCAACCATTCTCACCAATCCGTTGAAAGTGGAAGTAACTCCACCGGCTACAACAGCTGAGAAGATTAATCAGTCTATCTTCTATCTCGACAAAGCCGATAAGAAGACCATGCTGCTGCATGTGCTAAGCGATCACACGATTGAACGCGCTTTGGTGTTTACACGCACCAAACACGGCGCTAACAAAGTCGTGAAAGATTTACAAAGCAAAGGCATCACGGCTGAAGCTATTCACGGCAACAAATCGCAGAATGCACGTCAGCTCGCATTGAAAAATTTTAAGAACAAGGCAACACGCGTGCTCGTAGCTACAGATATTGCTGCGCGCGGCATCGATGTCGACGACCTCACGCATGTAATCAACTACGAGATCCCGAACGTTCCGGAAACGTATGTGCACCGCATTGGTCGCACGGGCCGAGCAGGTGCATCAGGCATTGCCATTTCGTTTTGTGAAGCAGAGGAAGTCTCTTACATCAAGGATATTCAGAAACTCACAGGCGTAATTATTCCGCACGGAGAAGATCGTGGTCAATTACCCGGCCCTTCTTTCGACATAACCAGAGGCGTTCCTGCACCACCGGAACATAGTGGTCGTGGCCAGCGTCAAGGAGGACAACGTCAGGGTCAAGGACAGCGTCAGGGAGGACAGCGTCAGGGCGCCCCTAAATCCGGCGGCGACAGAAGAACCGGGAATAACCGGGGAGCAGATTCGCGCGGCGCAGACAATCGCACCAGCGACAATCGTAACGGTGAAAACCGCAGCAACAGCAGCAATCGCAGTAACGACAACCGACGCGGTGAAAGTCGAAACAACGACAGCCGTCGCAACGATAACCGCAACAGCAATAGCCGCAGCGGGGAAAATCGAAGGAACAATGAACGCCAAGGCAACAAACCTAAGGGGGAACAGGCAAATGCTGCACCTGCATCCGGTCAAGGCGAAAGCACTCCGAAACAAAAAAGTTGGGGATCTTTTTTTAAGCGATTCCGTTCTTAGAAGTTAAACTGACCGCTGAGTTCGCAGAGTATGCAGAGTAAGTAAATTCCATTCTTCTCTGTGTTGCTTTGCGAACTTTGTGGTTAATACTCCCTCCGGATCTTACCTGATGAGGTGAGTTACATTAAGGGCTTGCGTCCTCTATTTTTGAATCCCGAATAGCATCCTGCCCTGTGTCTAATCCATCTGAACTCAAATCTTCCTATTTCCAACTGTTTCAAACCTCCGTTCAAGGCATCACGCTTCCGGAGAAGTTTGCTTACCCTATGCATTACAATCCGCATGAAATTGCGCTTGTTGCATCTCGGGAGCTTCAGCTCTATCTGCAAACACAGACATCCTGGGAACATGACTTTGGCATGGAGCCCGGAAACGATGGCGAGATCATCGGGAAAATGTTTGGTGTACTGGTGGTAAAAAATACGAAAGGAGAATTAGGTTATCTCTGCGCTGTATCGGGAAAGTTAGCCGGACAGAACCTCCACGAGAAGTTCGTTCCGCCGGTGTTCGATATCCTTCCGGAAGACGGTTTCTTCCGCAAAGGAGAGGCTGTCATCACGGAAATTAATCAACGCGTGATTGCGTTGGA
>CANIAA010000125.1 GCA_947465255.1 Flavobacteriales bacterium
CTTTTTTGTTCGATACTTTGGTCCGGATGCCCTCAATCTGAATAGCCAGCATATCACCCCGCTGAGGACTTACGTGTTTGGTCAAGGATCGAGCATTCGAGGAAGTAAGATCAGCCCGGTTTTTTATAGCGATGTGCTGCATCGCTATTTGCAAACCGACACCAAGCAGTCCATTGTATATCGTGCAGAAGATGTTTCTTACTATTTCCCCGGCACCACCAGCCAAGCCTTGCATCAGTTTAACCTGATGGAAGACAGTGGCACTCTCGTTGGGATTATGGGGGGAAGCGGCGCCGGAAAGAGCACGTGCGTGAATGTGTTAAACGGGAACTACTTGCCTAGCTTCGGAAAAATCACGCTGAATGGCATTGATATTCATCGCGAGAAAGATAAAATTCAAGGCGTTCTTGGGTACGTTGCGCAAGACGACCTGCTTATAGAAGAACTCACTGTATTTGAGAATCTATATTACAACGCGCGTCTTTGCTTCGCGGGTAAGACGAAAGATGAAGTTGCGCAATTGGTTGAACGCACACTTCACTCCGTAGGCCTATTGGAGTGCAAAGACTTACGTGTGGGAAGTGTGCTCGACAAAACAATTAGCGGAGGGCAACGCAAGCGGCTTAACATTGCGCTCGAGCTCATTCGCGAGCCAGCAGTCCTCTTTATTGATGAACCCACCAGTGGTTTATCGAGCCGTGACAGCGAAAACATTATGGATCTTTTGAAGGAGCTAACCCTCAGAGGCAAGCTCATCTTCACTGTCATACACCAGCCTTCGAGCGATATCTTCAAAATGCTCGATAAGCTGTTTATTCTCGACCAAGGCGGCTACCCTATTTATTATGGCAATCCGGTTGAAAGTATCATCTACTTCAAACGCCTGGCAAATCAGGTTAACCTCACTGAAAGCGAGTGCCCGTATTGCGGAAATGTAAACCCGGAGCAAATCTTCAACATCATTGAAGCCAAGGTCGTCGATGAATATGGTAATGAAACCGAACACCGCAAAGTGACTCCGGCAGAATGGAACAACTTCTTCAATGTCATGATCGGCAATCACCTCGGTAGCCGCAATATTCCGAGCGATACACCTCAAAGTGCATCCAAGTTGCCGGGGCTAGTTGCTCAGTTCAAGGTATTCATGAAGCGCGATGTGTTGAGCAAGGTGGCCAATCGCCAATACATGCTCATCAACTTTTTGGAGGCGCCTCTGCTGGCTGCTGTGCTCTCCCTATTCATTAAGTATTACCCAACCAGCACCGGAGGATTACAACCTTACACTTTCCGCGAAAATCTCAACTTCCCTCAATATCTATTTATATCCGTTGTCGTGGCCATCTTCCTGGGCTTAACGGTGAGCGCCGAAGAGATTATCAAGGATCAAAAGATATTGAAAAGAGAACGCTACCTGAGCTTAAGTAAAGGAAGCTACCTGTCCAGCAAAATGGCCATCCTGTTTTTCATTTCACTCATTCAAAGCCTCACTTTTGTTTGGGTTGGCAACAGCATTCTCGAAGTGAAGGGCATGCTACTCCCCTTCTGGCTTGTGATGTTCAGTACCTCTTGTTTCGCCAATGTCCTTGGACTGAATATTTCGGCATCCTTTAATAGTGCTAAGGTTATATACATCATTATTCCAATTCTTATTATACCACAACTTTTACTTAGTGGTGTCATTGTTCGGTTCGACCGCCTGTACCCGGGAATCACCAATCAAGCTCGAGTGCCTTGGATTGGCAACACGATGGTGGCCCGCTGGGCGTATGAAGCAATGGCTGTGTATCAATTCAAGAATAACGAGTTTGAAAAGCAATTCTTCGCGTTCGACAAAGACCGCAAATACTACGCATGGAAGAAAGACTATTGGCTCAAAGAATTGAAGAATCGCAGTAACGACGCGCAAAAGTTTATCGGCCAGGAATCGGGCAAGGCTCAACTTGCAGCGAATTTGCTGCTTTTGCGCCAAGAGCTGACCAAAGAATGCGAACGTATTCCGGATTTTTCCATCCCCGAGCTGGAAATGCTCCGTCCTGAGGTCGTTACTTTTCAATCACTCGAAGCGATTGATTCTGTAATCACTGTGCTGGACCGCTATTACGTGAACAACTACAATGACGTTAACGATCAGAAAGAGATGCTGGTCACTGACCTAACGGCCACACCCGAATTGCGAACAGCCTATCTCCGTTTGCAAGACGACTGCTACAATGAAAGTCTCGAAGATTTCGTGACCAATAAAAACGATTTGAAAAAAATTGTGGAAGCCGATGGTGTTCTCATTCAGAAACAGAACCCGATTTTTCTTGATCCAAGCGGTGGATTTTTCAACGCTCACTATTACGCTCCAAGTAAAGTAATATTCGGACAGCGTATCTCAACGCTTTCA
Organism: Flavobacteriales bacterium; assembly: GCA_947465255.1. Classification (GTDB taxonomy): domain Bacteria; phylum Bacteroidota; class Bacteroidia; order Flavobacteriales_D; family Sanyastnellaceae; genus JAIBBG01. Next base: position 2,390 of record CANIAA010000125.1, read on the forward strand.
GCAAACGTACTTGTCATTTGGCTGATGACTTCCGCAATGGCTGTGCTGCTTGCTTTCGATGGATTAAAGAAAATCCTGGATTTCTTAACCCGAATAGGAAAAAGATAAAAAAGACTACCCCGCTACTTCAATCATTTTGAATGGCACATTTACTATGGCCTCATAGTCTTCGCCGGCTTCAAGCATATCTTCATCGTCTTGCTCGTAATACCAATGAATAGCTACCTTGCTGTTCACGTTTTCCAACCGGCGAAACAAGTCAAGTAAACATTTGCTGCTACTCGTGTTGAAATACTCAAGCTGCACATGAACGATTGTTTCAGGCTGCGCATTGTGGATGTAAGAGTCTACCCACTCGAGCAAAGGCTTATAAAAATCAAGTGAATTCTCGGGAATGGAACGACCACGAAGTTCTAAATGTCCGTTTACGCTGAATTTTACTGAAGGGGTCTTGGTAGAAGCTACCAATGAAATGTCGTCCATGTTATAGTTGTTTACTCCACAAAAATGCACGAATTAGCGTCAACTTTCTATGGAGGCATGTCAAGTTTTTGACAACAGCAGCGTGCATATCTTAGCCACAGGTAAAAGCCTGCACCAACAACGAATGGAGAATAAGGATACAGAATGGTTTGCATCGTGGTTCGACTCACCCTACTACCCCATGCTTTACAAGCATCGCGATGAAGCCGAAGCGAGAGAGGCGTTAACCAATTTGCACCGCTTTCTTGCCCTCCCTGAAAATACACTGGTGCTTGATTTGTGTTGCGGTCAAGGTCGTCATTCACGCAACTTGCACAAACTAGGCTGTCAAGTTGTGGGCATCGACCTATCTGCTTCTGCTATTGCCCATGCCCGGTCGATGGCTGAACCCGGTCAGCAATTCGAAGTGCAAGACATGCGCAATTTCTCACTCCCGCAACGGTTTGATGTGGTGTTCAACCTGTTTACAAGCTTCGGCTACTTCGACAGCAATGAGGAAAACCTTCGGGTGCTTGGTCGAATCAACGCACATCTTCAACCAAATGGCATACTCGCGCTCGACTACCTGAATGCGATTCCCTTGCTCAATCAACAAACTCAACGAGCAGAACAAACAATCAATGGAGTTCTGTTTAGAACAGCCAAACACATCGAAGGAAACTCCGTTGTCAAAAACATTGAAGTAATCGATCGCGGGCAGATGCACGTGTTCACGGAACGCGTTCAATTGATTACTCTCGCTGATTTTACTGCGATGCTTCAATCGTGCGGATTCGTTATTGAAAAGGTATTCGGTAATTACCGGCTGGAAGACTATCGACCGGAAGAATCGCCGCGCTGCCTTATTATTGCACGCAAATCATGAGTGAAACTCCTATTTTTTACGCTACTGTTCTGTTTCTAGCCTCTATGACAGGCTGGGGCATCTTTATGCTCACACGCAAACAAGCAAGTCGCGGGGTGAAAGTGATGCTGTCGTTCAGCGCAGCATATTTGCTCGGCATAACGCTGCTTCACCTCTTTCCGGAGCTCTATCATTCAGATGTCCCGCACATTGGTTGGTATGTTGTTGCGGGGTTCTTGCTACAAGTCATACTCGACTTCTTTTCGCACGGGGTTGAGCACGGGCACGCACACACGCACCAACACCAGGGAACGCGCTTTCTCGCGAGTGTTATGATTTCACTTTGGATTCACGCATTCATCGAAGGGATGCCTTTCGGAGGTGTGGTTGAAATGCATGCGCATGACCATGCGGGGCATTCACACGAACATGGCTCAGAAATGCACGACCATCGAATGTCACTCCTTGTAGGTATTTCGCTGCATAAAATAACAGAAGCATTGGTCTTTACAGCATTGCTCGTAGGCATGGGAATGCGCATGAGTAAGATTATTGGCTGGGTGGTTCTATTTGCCCTTATGGCGCCACTGGGAGCATTCGCGCACTACTTCATCGGGATAACAGGAGTGGCAGATTTGGCAACATTCACCCCCATGGTAACAGGAGTGCTCATTGGCATATTACTACACGTTTCAACCATTATACTCTTCGAAAGCGATGAGAGCCACAGTTTCAACTGGATGAAATTCGCAGCGATATTGGTCGGACTTGCTATGGCCGGTTTCGTTTCCTGAGGAAGCTTCTTATTCCCAGGTCACTTTCAGTTCAATCTGCTTGCCTTCGCGCTCAACCATCATGGTGGTGCTTTGTCCCTTTTCAAACTTACCCAAGGCTTCCATGTAACCATAGATATCTTCGATATCGAAGTCACCTAGCTTGATAATGGTATCGCCCTTCATCAATCCTGCCTTGGCTCCCGGCTTTCCGTCTTTGCAGCCATCAATGCGCAGTCCTTTGCCGGAATAGAGATAATCTGGCATAACACCGAGCGTTACCTTAAAGTCAGAAGCTGAAGGAGAGGCATCTTTAGTCTTGGTGAAGGCAGGCTTCGCTTCATCGTCCATTGCTACAATCAGATGCTGAATGTAATTGGTTACAGAAGCCATACCTTTCACATTAATCTTTCCTTCAAAGTCATCCGTTGGCTTATGGTAGTCTTCGTGCTGACCGGTAAAGAAATGAATCGCCGGTATATCACTCAAGTAAAAGCTGGTATGATCAGAAGCTCCCATGCCGCTTTCGCTGGTAACAATTACCAAGCTATCAACGCTGATTCCGTTGATGACAGGCATCCATGACGGGCTTGTACCTACCCCATTAATAGCCAACGAGCGCTCCTTGTTCAAACGGCCTACCATATCCATGTTGATCATGTAGGCAATATCCTTAAGCGGAATCGTTGGGTTTTTCGTGAAATGATTGCTTCCCAGCAAGCCCTTCTCTTCTCCGCTAAAGCCGATGAATAGATAGTTGTGACCACGCGTTTCTTTGGGATGCTTCGATAGCCAATAAGCCAATTCGAGCATCACAGAAACCCCACTGGCATTATCGTCGGCTCCATTGTGAATTGCCTTCGGACCTGTCCAGAGCGAATTTTCATCGCCCATACCTAAATGGTCATAATGCGCGCCAATAACTACGGTTGTCGCCGCTTTGTTATCGATATAGCCAATCACATTTCGACCTGAGATTTCCTTCACCAGGGCCATTCCCAGCGATGCTGTATCTCCCTTGTGGTGAATTTGGGCTGCTCCGTGTGGCACGAAGGTGAATCGCTGATACCAAGAAGAATCGCCCTTGGGTTCAAGTTTAAAGCGAGCAAAATCGCGAGCGATATATTCTGAAGCTATTTGCTCACCGGCAGTTCCGGTGCCGCGCCCTTCCATGAAATCATTGGCCAGGGCAGCAACATTCAACTCGAGGCGACCCATAGCATTCTTGGGAAGCTTAACTGTTTGGGCTATGCATCCAACAGAAAGTGCCGATGCCATTACCAGCGTAAATACTGACTTCATAATTATGTGTGTTTTGAGGCGCCAAAAGTAAGCTTCGACCTTGCTTTGCTATCGCGTATTATCAGGTTTGACAGCATCGTGACAATGCTCATTCACTAGGTTGAACCTCCGTTTTTATTTTCGCAACCTATGAAATCTACTTTCTTCACCGCATTGGGGCTTTATGCTGCGTCCATCTTGCATGCTCAAACAGGCACCACCGATGAACCCCTTCACTACCCTACTGAAAAACACTTCGCCAACGTGCGTCAGCTGACCTTCGGAGGGAACAACGCAGAAGCCTATTGGGATTTCAAAGGCGAGCGGCTTATCTTCCAAAGCGACAACAAGAACTGGACAAAGGGATGCGATCAGATTTTTGTGCTGGACACTAAAGTTGAGGCCGACAGTTCAAAGCGCAAGCTTATTTCAACCGGCAATGGTCGCACTACTTGCGCGTTCTTCATGCCCGACAACAACTCAGTGCTCTATGCGAGCACTCACCTGGCGATGGACAGCTGCCCGCCCGTTCCCGTGAAAGAAAGTGGCAAATACGTTTGGCCCATTTACCCGGAGTACGACATTTTTCAGGCCGACATGACCGGTAAAATCATCAAGCAATACACCAACGAACGAGGCTACGACGCTGAAGCTACCGTTTCACCCAAAGGCGATAAAATCATCTTCACAAGCACGCGCTCCGGCGATCTTGATTTATGGATCATGAATATCGACGGTACCGGATTGAAGCAGATAACAAGCACGTTGGGCTATGACGGCGGTGCTGCATTTTCAGCAGATGGAACTCAGATTGTTTGGCGCGCATCACGTCCTTCTACTCCCGACGATGTAAAGAGATACCGAGAACTGCTGCAACGCGACCTGGTCGAACCCACCAACCTGGAAATTTTCGTTGCCAATGCCGATGGCAGCAACGTGCGCCAAGTAACTAATCTGGGCAATGCCAATTGGTCGCCCTACTTTCATCCCGATGGCAAGCGCGTATTATTCTGCAGCAATCACAAAAGCAAGATTGGTTTCCCGTTCAACATTTTTATGGTGAATGTGGACGGAAGCGGGTTAGAGCAAATTACGTTCGACACGCAATTCGATTCGTTCATCATGTTTTCTCCCGACGGCAAGAAGGTCTCGTGGTGCAGCAACCGACACAACGGTCGCACACGCGATACGAATGTGTTTGTAGCGGATTGGGTTGAGTAAGCGAAACAGTAAATAGTAATTAGTAATTAGTGAATAGTGAATAGTGAATAGTGAAATAGATGCTGACTCGGGGGGCTGCAATAAAAAAGCGAAATGCCTCAGCGGCCATGAGAAATACCGCAATAGCCATGAGAAATCCCACGACAGCAACGCGGAGTACGCCTCAATCCGAGCGATATCAGGCGGCAGCGAAGCAAAGTTGAGTCTACTTAGCCACAACCACTCTCACTGCCTCATCACCGGCCTTCAAAGTGTAGGCGCCTTCGGCTAATGAGCGCACATCAACTTTCAGCGAAAGCTGATTGTTGGTCGAAATACTCATCACTCGCTTGCCTA
>CANIAA010000126.1 GCA_947465255.1 Flavobacteriales bacterium
ACGTATGATGCTCGAACGCGATCAGAAGAATACGGAGACTAATGAGATACCCATTATTTATGTGTCGCCGGTTTTTGCGAATGCATTATTGAAAAGTTCAGGTGTGACTGTGGAATCTATGAAGGAAAAATTGAACAAGGGCAAGATGATCAAACCGGTTGTATTACAGGAAAGTATCCTTTTTCATGTGGAACAAAAAGTGGAGCGCATCGAGGCTGAGAATGTGTTGGCATTTATTGAAGGTAGCGACCCGAAATTGAAAGAGGAAGTGGTGGTAATATCAGCACATTATGACCACGTGGGCATCATCAATGGACAAATACACAACGGAGCGGATGATGACGCCAGCGGCACATCGGCAGCCATGGAAATCGGAGAGGCTTTTTATACCGCCGCGAAAGAGGGAAGCGGTCCGAGAAGAAGCGTTTTGATCTTACATGTGAGCGGAGAAGAAAAGGGTTTGCTTGGAAGTGAGTGGTATTCCGACCACCCGGTTTATCCGCTCCAGTCGACCGTGTGCGATTTGAATATTGATATGATTGGCCGTATCGACCCGGAGCACAAGGATTCGAATTATGTGTATTTGATAGGATCTGATAAACTCAGCACGGATTTGCATAAAATCTCGGAGCAATGCAACCAAAGCTATACGAATTTGGTTTTGGATTACACCTACAACCGACCGGATGACCCCAATCGTTTTTACTATCGCAGTGACCATTATAATTTTGCCAAGCACAATATTCCGGTAATTTTCTATTTTAGTGGAGTGCATGAAGATTACCATAAACCCGGTGATGATGCACAAAAGATTTTATACAACAAAATGGAAACGATAACACGATTAGTTTTTCATACCGCCTGGAATGTAGCCAATCGTGACGAGCGTTTGAAAGTAGATGTAGTTAGTGACTTCAAAAATTAATACCATGAAAAAAATTATTGCTGTACTGTTCTCTAGTTGTTTTCTCATTCAAGCCCTACACACACAAGCACAAAAGACAACAGAAACCGATATTGAACCTGTAAAGAATTATTCGAAACATGGAATCGGAGCTGTACTCAGTTCCACTAATGGTAAAGGATTGGCCTACAGATATTGGCCGAAGACTTACGGTATTCAGGTGTCTTTTATACCCGTGGCCTCCAACAATGATGAATACTACAATGCAGGACTTACCGGTTATGCGCGCTTAAAGAAATACAGCGTCGGTGAACTGTTCTTGCATGCAGGGGTGGAATATCAGTATCAGACATTTAACCGATATGATTACTATAGCTCCCTGTCATCTTATTACGAATCATATACCGTGCAATCATCCGGAATTAATGCCGGATTTGGTCCGGGTTATCATTTTGCGTTGAAAGCAGTGAGCTTTGATGTTTTCCTTGGTTATGGCGCCTACCTCCGTGATGAGTCAAGCGATAGACCCAATGCAGATTTGAACGACAGCAGACTGATGACTGTATCAGGTGGTTTTGCGGTTTTCTTGAATCTCTAATTACTCGCTGAGTAAATCTGCCACAAGCGTTTTTATTTCTTCGGAGTGTTTCGTGTATTCGCCGTGTGTGCCGGGCCCATAGAAGCCGGTGTATACCCGGCGAATAACACCTTCCTTGTCTATGAAAATGGTAGTAGGAAATGAGTGAACCTCTGTAAGGAAGTTGAGTGTTTTTTGAGCTTCTTCTTTGCTTGATTTTCCCCCATAGTAAAAAGGATAAGGCAACTGCATCTGGTTGAACTGATTTGTGACACGTTTGCAGGCTGCCGCTATATCGTCACCTCGTTCAAAGGCAATTGGAATAATGTGCAGACGATTGCTGTTAGAGGCGGTGTAAACCTCTTTCAAAAATCGGCTTTCATCCGTGCAATTGGGACACCATGAACCCATGACTTGAATAATGCTGACGTTGTTTTTCCACGTGGAAGAATCGAATACTACGGGTGACCCTTCGCTATTGAGCACCGTGAATGTCGGATTTTCCTTTACTCGAAGTGTTGTAATGCTGTAGGGGTTCCGAAGAGTGTTGGTATTGCTTTTTACCGCAACCCACGATTCCTTCCAGTGTTTGCCGCTAAGGAATATGCCGTTCGTAATACTATCACCAAGAACTTCACCGCTCAGGTAAAACAGATGTGTGCCATCGAAGGCAGAAAGCCAGAGTTGATTGTCGTTCCACTCACCCTGGAGATAGCGATAATCGCCCGTTTCGGTGAGGATGGTGCCGGTAACAACATGTCCACACTTTTGCAAAACAGCTACGCCTTTGTTCGTTTCTGTGGAGTCACCCGGAGAGAACACAACCTCGTAATTGGATTCTAACACCGGATTATCACAGCTTGCCGAATGCTGCATAACACCGGTAAAAGAAACGCTGTAGTCTTTGCGAGAATGATCAATCCATTCACCCATGAGACTATCGTTTCGCCATGTGCCGCGCAGGGAAGAGTCGAACAAGGGAAGCTTAACGAAAAACGAATCGCCGGTAAACAGGATGGAATCGAGTCGTATGAGCTCTTCTGCATTGAGGATGTTCCACACACCATTTTGAGTAATGTCGAGTCTCGCAGGAATGACGCCGTTTTCGGTCTTAAATAGCAATTCATAGTAGCCGGGCGTTGGCTTTGATCCTTTGTGGGAGCAAGCAACAAACACGCTGATAGCAAGCAAGAAGATGAAGTAACGCACAGCCAAGGTTTATTAAATTAAGCACGAATCTACGTGTGTGGAACCTACACTTAGTACCTTGTGCTCATAATTATTTCACGTTGAATCACCACAAATCGAAACCGGGAATTGTGTTTGGAACCCCAGAACAGCAAGTATTCTTTAAGGAATTACGTTCTCGCGTAGATCACTATTTCGAGTCGACTGGTCAGAGCAAATATGCCAATGCTACAATGGTAGTAAAGACAATTGTGCTGGTCGGTGGATATTTGGCTGGTATTGCGTTGCAGATTGCTTTCTTGCCATCGCCCGCCTTGAGCTTTGTGTTGTTCGCGCTAACCGGCGTTTTTCTCGCGGGTATCGGCATGAGCGTTATGCATGACGCGAATCACGGAGCGTATTCAGCGAACGAAAACATTAACCGCTGGGTAGGTTACAGTTTGAATCTGTTGGGTGGTATGGTGATGAACTGGAAGATGCAGCACAACGTGTTACATCATACTTACACCAATATTGCCGGGCTCGATGAAGATATTGACACGAAGCTGGCATTGAAATTATCGCCGCACGGACCGACCAAGAAGGCGCATCGATACCAGTGGTTCTATGCATTTTTCTTGTATATGATTCTTACTCTTTATTGGGGATTAGCAAAGGACTTGGTTCAGTTTTTTCATTACAAGAAAGTAGGGCTCAACAAACAATCGAATGCAAAGAATGCATTATGGTTACTCAAGACGATCATTGTCAAAACCTTTTATTTCTCGGCTTTTATTGGCATACCCGTTTACCTGGGAATGCCGCTGTGGCAGGCCATTGTTGGGTTTTTGATTATGCACGCAGTAAGCGGCTGGATTTTATCGGTGGTGTTTCAATTGGCTCACGCAGTGCCCGATGCCTATTTTCCTCAGCCCGATGAAAAAGGTCTTATTCCGTATTCCTGGGCCGAGCACCAGTTGCGTACGACCATGAATTTTTCAACGAAGAACAAATGGTTGTCGTGGTATGTAGGTGGATTGAACTTCCAGATAGAACACCATTTGTTTACTAAGATTTGTCACGTGCATTATCCCGCGATATCTGAAATTGTCAAGAAAACAGCGGCAGAATATGGTGTGCCATATTATGAAAAACCCACATTTGCAGCGGCATTGCGCGAGCATATTGAGTTTTTGCGAATGCAGGGTGTACCGAAGCTCAGCGAGATTGGAGGATAGAGTGCCTCGTACCTACTTCGTTCGGTTCGGTTTGTATATCAGATGTTCGCCGCGTCCTTTTTTAAAGATGTTGCGCCCCGGAGCTTTACCCTTGCGTAATTCCTTCTGAGCTTCTTCCGGCAGGTGAGAAATCTCGTTGCAAGCATCGGAGCAACAGTTGTTCATTTTCTCTTTGCACGATGGGCACTGAATGAAGAGGATGTGGCACGCGAGGTTCGCGCAATTGGTATGATGATCGAAGGGCGAGCCGCACTGGTGACACTGCGCAATTACGTCGTCGGAAATGCGCTCGGCGAGCCGTTCATCGAATACAAAGTTGACCCCGAGAAAACGGTTTTCTAGGCCTAGTTCTTTGATGTCGCGCGCGTATTTGATAATGCCGCCCTCGAGTTGGTGAACATTGGGAAATCCTTTGTACTTCAGGTAGGCCGATGCTTTCTCGCACCGAATACCACCGGTGCAATACATCACTATGTTTTTCTCCTCTTTTCCTTTGAGCATGTCTTCCACCATCTCGATTTCTTCGCGAAACGTATCGGCATCGGGTAGAATGGCATCTTTGAAATGACCCACCTCGCTTTCGTAGTGGTTGCGCATGTCTATGAGGATAGTATCAGGTTTGGACGTAAGTTCATTGAACGCTTCTGCGGAAAGGTGTACACCGGTGTTGGAGGGATTGAAGCTCGGGTCTTCAATACCATCGGCAACAATCTTACTACGCAATTTGATGATCAGCTTGTAGAATGATTTGCTGTCATCTTCTACCGCGGTGTTGAGCCGCACGCCGTCGAGAAATGTTATGTTGAACAAGTTCTCACGAAAGGCCTCGAAGCGAGCAGTCGGCACGCTGATTTGCGCGTTGATTCCTTCTGCGGCAATATAAGTGCGCCCTAGCACGCCCAGCGGCTCCCATTGTAAAAACAGGAAGTCACGAAAGAACGATGGGTTGGCAATAGGGTGGTATTTGTAAAACGAAACCGTAGTTCTAGGTTCGCTACTCTGCACGATGCGCTCTTTGAGAACACGTCGGTCGATGGTGTTGTGTAGTTTTGTCATCGGTACAATTGCATGTTATACGTCTGAGGTATGCAGCGGCAAAGATAGGTTATCACTGCGCGTACTGATCAAACTCTCGAAAGCGACACACGGCTGTATGTTGCCCCGCATGTTGGTTATGAAGGATTACCAATGGACGGAACGCTGTCCCTTCATATCAATGATCGGTACGCGAACATGGAAGAGCGGATTACTTCACTTTATGCTTTTCCATGAATTGTTAATTTCCACACTCCTATCTTAATTCCTTTCGGAAAACGCTGTATTTCCAACCTATGGCCAATCTATTTTTAGGTCACTGAATGCAGATAAACTTTTCACAACGACTCTTCATTTTCTTTCCGGGGCTCTTATGCTTGTTGGTGGGAAGCGCCGCCTATGGCCAGTTGCCGGCGTATGTACCGGCAGATAATTTGGTGGCTTGGTATGGTTTCAATGGCAACGCGACAGATGCTTCGGCCAATGCATACAACGGTACCGCTGTGGCAGTAACTCCGGCAGCTGACCGATCAGGTAATAGCGATGGTGCTTACTTCTTCAATGGTTCGGAAAGCGAAATCGTAGTTCCTTTCAGTGATGCATTCAACGCGTTTCCTTTTACCGTTTCGCTCTGGTGTAAACTGGAGGCCGACGAGAATGGAAGTATGATCATTCAGCGCTACACGAATTCTTCCTGGAGTGGTTGGGTTATGAGTGTAAGCGGTACCGATGAACCGACGCAAACAATTTCGCCCGGCTATATGTTGCAAGCGCCGCCAAACTGCAATGGGGTTGTATCGAACGCTGAGTGTGGCACCGGTATTAATTACTACGGTGACGTTTACGATCATTTATGGCACATGCTTACGTTCACGCTAGACGGCGATAGCGGTCGATTTTATATGGATGGCACCCTTCGCACAGTGCAGGCTTGGGCGGGCCCATCGGGAGCCACGGAAGGGGCTACCGATTTGCGTATAGGAGGCACTGACATGGGTGCTCCATTCTTCTTTCACGGAGCTCTGGATGATGTGGGAGTCTGGAATCGGACGCTCACGTCAGAGGAGGTGGCCACCCTCTATAACACGCTTCCTCCGGTAGCCGGATGTACCAATACAAATGCATGTAATTATGCTCCTGAGGCTATGGTAAACGACGGATCATGTGTGCTTGATTGCGCCGGATGCATAGATCCATGTGCATGCAATTACAATCAGAACGCGGCCTTTAATGACGGTTCTTGCGATTATAGTTGCAACATGGGTATGACGTTCATAACCGTTTTTCATGATGCCAATGCTAATGGAATCTTTGATAGTGGGGAAAACCCCATGCACTATTGGCCGGTGCAAATAGTGGAGCTTCAGAAAACTGTCTACACCGATGATGCGGGCATGATCATCGTACCATTGCCCATAGGTGTTGTGCATTACCAGCTTGTGAACGATTTACCCGAATGGATTTCGACAACCCCGACGCAAATTGAACTGATGGTGCCCGGCAATACGCAAGCGTTTTTTGGTTTACAGCATATATCCGGCATGGCGAGTGCAGAGGCCGAAGAGCTGCCGGGTTACTACGCGTATATGCATTGCGAGCACGGATTGGAGAGCGGTGTTTATGTGCGCAACACCGGCGGGCAGACGCTGCACGGATCACTCACGCTCACATGCGACCCACAGTTCACACCCTCCATGCCGCTATCCATGAGCACACCGCCGAACGTATCGGGGCCCGGTTTTGCGCAATGGAATATTCAAGGTTTGGAACCTTGGGAAACGCGGTTGTTGGCGTTTCATGTTGCAGGACCGGGAAGTGAATGGGACGGATTGGCAATGGGATATTTACTTGAATTGGAATTGCGTGATGTGTTAGAAACAGTGGTGTACACAAACAGCTTCAATACACTGAAGGACATTCGTTGTGAGGAGCAACCCGCGCGTTTGCAGTCTGACCCCATTGGCGTTGACGACGCTTTTCACTATGTTCCGCAAGGATCAACCATCACATTCCGAGTTCAGTTCCAAAACAACACAACGGAGTGGGCTGAAGACGTTCTCGTAATTCAGAATCTAAATTCTCAGCAGTTTGATATCACATCGTTTGAACTAGTATACGCCTCAGAGGCAGTGGTTGGTTGCTTGCACGATGACGGAACGATTGATTTGCAGTTTTCGGATCTTGGGGTTGCCCCTACGGATGTTGACGCAACGCGGTCGGGAGGATATGCTGTGTATCGCGCACGACTGCGTGAGGACATTCCCGCGGATAGTACCTTCTATCATAACATGCATGTCGTCTATGACTTGAATAACACGAAT
>CANIAA010000127.1 GCA_947465255.1 Flavobacteriales bacterium
GTCGGCATGCACCCCATTCCCATTGTGCACGGGCTAACCGTTGGTGAGCTCGCCCAGATGATATTAGGGGAAGGATGGATTGCGAAGAAACCCGCTCTCACCATAGTTACCTGCGAAGGCTATTCACACCGCGATTTCTATTCAATACCTGTTCGGCCGTCACCGAATCTGCCCAATGACCGTGCAATTGCCTTATACCCTTCCCTCTGCTGGTTTGAGGGAACCGAAGTGAGCGTTGGGCGTGGCACCGCCTACCCCTTCCAGATAATCGGATTTCCGGGCTGCACAGTTGGGAGTTTTAAGTTTACACCGCTTGATATACAAGGCGTAGCCATGGATCCACCCTTTGAAAACAAACCTTGCACAGGTTTGGACCTTCGAGGCGAAGTTTCCTCAGAGACAGGGCGATACACGCATATAGAACTTAACTGGTTGCTAAGCCTGTACAAGAACTACCCTGATAAAACTTCCTTTTTTCATTCGAATGGTTTCTTTGATAAACTCTGCGGTACAGCACAATTGCGAGAAATGATAGAGGCCGGTAAGAATGAAGAAGAGATTCGCGCCTCATGGCAACCGGCTCTTGAAAAGTATAAATCCATGCGATCCAACTACCTGCTATATCCGGATTTCGAATAACTCGAGCGCACTGACGCGTGGTCATAGCAGGTGAATTTGGGAAAACAAAGCGGTTTATTTCCGAGATCAAAAAAAATATTTGTGCTTTTGAAATGTAGGTGTATATTTGCGCCCCGTCTGAACGGAATGGGAGCATAGCTCAGCTGGTTCAGAGCATCTGCCTTACAAGCAGAGGGTCACAGGTTCGAATCCTGTTGCTCCCACAAAAATCGCCTCACGGCGATTTTTTTTTGTCCATGCAATCCCTTACCACTCAAATACGCGAACACACATTCGAGCTGCATCCACTGAGAGCCATATGGTGGAAGAAACAATCTATGTTGATTTGCGCCGATGTTCATATTGGAAAGGGTGCCCACTTCAGAAACTCAGGCATACCGATTCCCAAGCGTGTAAACGACTCCAATCTGTGGAACCTGGTTGTGCTCATTGAGCAGTATAGGCCCGAGAAGATTCTCTTCCTGGGAGATTTGTTTCATAGCGGTATTAATGATGAATGGGAAGCGCTAATCGATTGTCTTGCTCAATACCCGCATTCCGAAAAGTTATTGGTAAAGGGCAATCATGAAATAGAAGTACAACAGGAGTATGAACGGCTCGGCTTTGTTGTAATGGAAAGTCTTGCAATAGATGGCATTCAATTTACGCATGAACCACCTTCAAGCACACCTTCCAATACTTACACTTTTTGCGGGCATCTGCATCCTGCCGTGCGAATGCAAGGGAGCGCTCAACAGAGTTTGCGTCTACCTTGCTTTTGGATGGGGCCTGATGTAGGAGTACTTCCGGCCTTTGGAGAATTTACCGGGAATCATACAATTCAACCGAAAAAAGGAGATCGTCTTTTCGTAATTGCTGGAAACAGCGTTGTAGACGTTAGCTGATCAGAACTTCACCTCCTTGACCAACTTACCACTTCGCCAGTGTTCTTCCTTCACCTTTTTGCCTGACTCGGCATAGTGTGTTGAAATGCCATTCTCCTTGCCGTTTGAATAGGTTTCACTGGTTTTCAACTTTCCATTAGGATGATAAAATTGCCATAAACCGTGTTCTACATTTCGCTTGTAATTACCGGTCCAATTCAATTTTCCATCGTTGTAGAATACTTCCTCTTTCACCAGGTAACCACTCTCTTTATCGAAATAAAGGACAACGTGTTCCTTACCGTTGGTGTGCTTACGCATCACGCGACGTTCGGTAGGAACATCCTGGAAGGCTGTCAAAATGAAAAGCCCGAGAATTGATAAAACAAGATGTAGCAATTTCATAGCAAGTCAACTTTGAACGGCCTAAACAGAAAAAAGTTACTTATGGCCGAATAGCAACCGTGAAACTACCGGAGCAATTAATATCGCCCGGAACCGGTTCTCCGTCCTCGAGCTGGTTGAGCGTCAACTGAAAATTGACTGTTTCCGTGCCTCCTGAAACGGGTGCTGCAGAAATTTGAACAACCGCATTTACCGGCACATATTGACGGAGCGTATCGGTAGGGTCATTGGGGTTAAACTCATCTACCCAGGCCTCAAAATCACTTTCTCCGCTTTGCGCATCGATGGAAAAGCTGCCACCATTTCCAATATCAGGCACCTGAATCCATGCACTTAAACCGTGGGCCTCTTCCTCCCCCTCCAGGGAAACATCAGCCGTGATATAATAACGACGAGACTTCGCATTGGTTGAATCGGTCAGAATATAAGTTGTTCCCAGCAATGGATACTCCACCCCCTGCCAGGTCACAACACCACATTCACAATCAAAGGGCACTGCAACATAATCAGGGGTTTTACGACAGGCTGCAAAAACGAATGTGGCCAACACGGCTAGACAAACCAAATTTAGATTACGCATGATTGAAAAATGTGTCCCGAAAGTAAGACAAAACAACATAGGCGTATTGCCACAATTCACGATTAATTCACTCCCTTTTCTAAATAAGTATGCAATTCCTTCAGGTAAACAATCAATTTCCCGATTGCGGCATTTGCCAGGTCTGTGTCGTGCCCTGTTGCAGCGCGCTCTGCATCATACGCAATTTTATAACCTTGCTTGAAATGTAGGCTAGACATAGAACCTGCCTGATAGTGGGCCCGCTCTTCCATTAGCTTAAAATCCCTCTCTTCGATAGATTGCTCGAGCAATGCAATCTCGTTAGGCAATCGTTCTTTGAAAATGTGGACAATCTTATCTGCATACGTCTTGCTAATATTTCGCTCCAAGGCAGCAATAACCGCGGCAAAATCATCGCGTCCTTCGAGAATTTTCGCACTTGGTTTTTTCTTGAATTTAGCCAATGCACCTATTAGAACATCTTCTGTGTAAGGCTTGGAAATATAATCGCTCATACCCACCTCTATACACTTCTTCCTTTCACTCACCATCGCATGCGCAGAACATCCAATAATCGGCACATCTATTTTCAACTCAGTTCTTAGAATATTGGTTGTAGTGAAACCATCCATAATAGGCATCTGAATATCCATGAGAATGACGTCATACTTCTTCTTCAGCACCATTTCGATTGCCAGCTTTCCATTGACCGCTATGTCCACTGAAGCACGATGCTTCTGCAAATAAGTATCAGCTAAAATTTGATTGTGCTCGTTATCCTCGACCACCAAAACAGACATATCCGAAAGTCCATCGACTTCTGCCTTAATAGTAGGGCCATCCAATAAAAGAGTTTGTTGTGGGGAAGCGACCGGGAATGTCAACGAAAAACTGAATGTTGAGCCTTTACCAAACTCGCTCTTCACATCCAGTTTACCATTATGCAATTCAACTAATGAACGTACGATATTCAACCCAAGTCCCGTTCCTCCATACATCCTGGTGGTGTAGCTCTCCGCTTGCGTAAAGCGTTCAAAAATCACCGCCAACTTATCACTCTTGATACCGATACCGGTATCCTTCACTTCAAAGTCTATTGTTACATGATTATCCTTTAGTTCGGTTTCTGTTATGCGTATTTCAACACTTCCCTCCTCGGTAAATTTGATGGCATTGGAGACAAGGTTTAAGAGAATCTGCAGCAATCGCGTTTCATCGCCAATCACAACATCCGGAATCTCATGGTCATAGCTCAATAGCAACTTAATTCCTTTTGTTCTGGCTTTCGAAACGTGCATTTGAACGACTTGCTTCGCGACTGATTCCACTCGAAAAGGCGCATGCTCTAAGTCCAGCTTACCATTTTCCAACTTGGAGATATCCAGTATATCGTTGATCAGTACGTTCAGGGTTTTAGATGCATTCGAAATGAGGTTAACATTCTTGCGCTGATCTTCCGTCAAAGCAGTTTGGCTCAATATGTCATTGAAACCCATAATCGCATTCAAAGGGGTGCGAATCTCATGACTCATATTCGCCAGAAAAACATCCTTCGCTTTCGATTTTTCGAGCTCAATTTGACTTTCCAACAAGTTTCTTTCCAGCAATTTATTCTCTGTGATATCCTTTGCTGCAGAATAAATACGTTGCGACTCCATGTCATAAGTGGAAGTCCAACTCAGTGTAAGATACTCGCCTGTCTTCGTCATTAATCTATTCTCAAAATTGCGCGATGTGCCACCTCTGAGAATGAAATCAATTTCATCTTGGGTTTTAGCTCTGTCTGTAGGATGCACAAAGTCTATAAACGGCTTGTCTGTAAGCTCTAAGTCACTGTAACCCGAAGCTGACTTAAAGGACATGCTATTTCTCAAGAGAAATCCCTCTTTGGAAATGATGCAAAACAAATCGACAGCCAGGTTAAAAAACCGTTGTACCTCTCCCTCTCTTCTTTTACGATCCGTTATATCCTGAGTAGTCCCATGAATAGCCTCAACAACACCATTCTCATCAAACGTAGGATAACCACTGACTAGGACTGTCTTGGTTCTACCATCATCGAATAACAACCGTTCCTCGAAAGAAAAGTCATTCCCTTCCGATATTGCCTTGCCTGCAATGGCATCGTTACGTTCAACATCCTCCGGGTGAAGCCTGCTGTGATAATCCTTGTAGTTCAAAAATGGGCCTTCCACCGGGATTTCATAAATATGATACAACTCATCCGACCACTGCACCGTATTGGCCTTCATATCATATTCCCAATTACCGATTTTGGCAATGGATTGAGCCTTCAACAGCTTCTTAGAAATCCGTTTATTCTCTTCTTCTACCAACTCTCTTTGCTGAAGGGTTTGCAAAGCAATAATCATAGTACCGCAAGTCGATAAAAAGGGCTGCAAAAATTCCTGACACTCGTCTGCATAACCAGCCTTCTTGTTAGCCAATCCCATCATCCCAATAAGATTATCCTTACTATCCTTTATGGCTAATCCCATATAACAATTTAATGGTGGATGACCATGCGGAATTCCTCCCTTTCTAGGGTCACTCCCCGGCTCATTGGTGATAACCGATTCACCGGTTTTCAAGGTATATCCAAATAAGGTGTTATGATTGGTGAAAACCATTCCCTTCTCTTCGTACTTCTTGTAAAGCGCCCGCGTCTCATCATTCCATGAAATATCCGTTATGGCCAGTGTGCGAAGTGCCTGCTTATCCTCATTGATGAAAACCTCGCCTATGAAGCCGTACTCACTTCCCGTAACCGTTAGCACGTAATCAAGCATCTTTTTGAATAAGTCGCGTTTGCTTTCCGGGGAGCGAATGAAATCTTCATTTATTTCCTGCAGCACTTTCAACAGCTGCTTGGACGACTCAAGGTCTCTAAAGCTCTTGCGCATCCTAATGAGATGCACTACGGTTCGGGATAAGAACTCCATTGTTTCCCTTTGCAGCTGAGACAGCTTAAATGGCTTGGTATCGAGCAAACACAGGGTACCGATATTCAAACCCTCACCTATTTCCAGCGGAAAACCGGCATAATAACGCCAATGTGGTTCACCCGTTACAAATGGATTATCCCGCAAAACCGGATCGAGGAAAGTGTCCTCAACCTCCAACATTTCATGGCCAGCGATAGTGTATTGACAGAATGAATCGCATCGCGAAACCTGCTCCTGTTTACCTCCCACTTGTGATTTGAACCACACCCTTTCTTCATCAACCAGTGTAATCAAAGCAGTATGGGCACCGGTAAGTGAAGTCGCCATCCGGGTTATTTCATCAAACAAATCCTCCTGCAGCGTATCAAGTAGATCAAGAGCATACAATGCCTGCAAGCGCTTTCGCTCAATTTCAGGGTTTATTGCAGAGGAGAGAGTGTCAACTTGAGGAAAATCCATAGTTTTTTCGGTTTTGCTGAAGTGATATAACCTCCGCAAAGCACAATATACTATGACATATGTTTTCTGACCCTTATTATTTAATTACATGACAACAATCAGTTCTGAAACTGCTCACTAACGAGCTGAAATTGCCATGCCGGAAGAGCGTTTCAAGCGAATCTCTGTGCGTCGATTAATAGCGTATTCCGGCTCTGAGCATGAAACACCATCCACGCATTCATTGAGCGGTTGTGATTCACCAAGACCTTCATACTTAAATCGCACGCCCGACAATCCGCTATCAACCAAATATTGAATGGCAGATTTCGCACGCTGTTGCGACAACCGCTGATTATATGCTGCATCACCGCGTGCATCGGTGTGTGATCGTAACTCAAGGTTAATCTCCGAATTACGCTCCATAATGATAGTCAACTGTTCCAGCTGCCTGCGCGATTCAGCCGTGAGAAACGCGCTATTATAGGCATAGTAAATTCGGTTAATCACAAACAAATCCTCCGGTGAAACCTGAATGGTATCGTTATACTCATTGACCAACGTTATGGCTTCCTCAGCAGCGATGCGCGTGTAATTCACTTCCGCATTCAAAACCGGTATGTCTATTTTGTCGCCCTTGGCAGTGATAATGGCATGCCTGGCCTCCGTCTGCTCCGAAAGTCGCATAACATACTTTAGTTGCGGATCCAGCTTGGTGAATCGAAATTTACCTGAATCATTTGTGTAGGCTATTGCAACAGGCTCTCCCTTTGAATTGAGGATAGTGATGGGCTCTCCCCGACCAATATCACCCGGTGTCTGTTCGTACAGCTGTCCTTCAAAACTGAGGTTAAGCAAGCTCTCATCCTTAATAACCAGCGGGTTGGCCTCACTGAATTGGAACGGCAGTAATTCCAGGGTTGCCATACCCTTAAAATTAAAGCGAACCTCCGTGAGCCTGTTTCCCTTTGAATCCTTAACCACCAACAAGCACTCCGACAGGTTTATCGACGAAGAAGAATTCAATTGAAATGAATAGGTTTGATTTAACCGCAATGCACGAATATCCAATTTACCATGATTATCCGTTGGAGCTATTTGCACAATCTCTCCTGCATCGTTGCGCACTGTAAGCTCTATGCCGGGAATGGCTTGGCCGGCGCACTCAAGTTCAGCTGTCATGTCGTGCAACTCTTCCGGTCGTGCTTCACGCGTGAGCAGAAACAGATCATCACCGCCCATTCCCCCGGCACGATTGGAAGTTAGAATGGCCTTATCATTACTTAGA
>CANIAA010000128.1 GCA_947465255.1 Flavobacteriales bacterium
CAGGTTATTCGCGGCCCTAACAATAAGTTCAAGAGCGCAGTGGAACCTTACATGTATGACCACATGTCGGATGAAAATCGCGCTCAGATGAAAACCTTCATCGATGATATCTGGCGCATTATGCTTGACGATATTTCCGCCTCGCGCAATGTGAGCGTAGATCAGTTGAATTTGTTTGCCGATTCACTCACATTCGCCAGCAATGACGCTGTGCAGACCTCAGGATTGGTCAACGGGTTGCGCTACCGCGATGAAGTAATGGCTACCCTCAAAGCAAAAGTTGGTGTTGCAACCGACGCTGATGATGATGAGATGAATATGGTGAAACTTGCCGAGTATCATAAAGTTGGCGACGATGAGTCGAACTATGGCAAGGACAAGGTAGCGGTAGTTTACGCAGTTGGAGCAATTGAAAGTGGGGAAGGCGACGACGCTACTATAGGCAGTGAGCGCATTGCCAAAGCACTTAAGCAGGCACGTGAAGACGAAAAAGTGAAGGCCATTGTGTTGCGGGTTAATTCTCCCGGAGGCAGTGCTCTTGCTTCCGATGTTATTTGGCGTGAAACGGAGCTCATCAAGCAAAGTGGAAAGCCCTTGTACGTGTCGATGGGCGATTATGCCGCTTCCGGTGGCTATTATATTGCATGCAGTGCCGATAAGATTTATGCCAATGCCAATACTATTACTGGTTCGATCGGTGTTTTTGGCGTAATCCCCAATATGCAAAAGTTTCTTGATGAAAAGCTAGGCATCACGTTCGACCGTTATGAGACCAATCCGCATGCGGATTTAGTTTCAGCATACAAGCCACTCGATGCTGCAGAGATGAAGGCCATGCAAACGATGATTGGTGAGATTTACAATGACTTTACCGCCAAGGTAGCCAAGGGCAGAAACATGACACAGGCGCAAGTCGATAGTATTGGTCAGGGCCGCGTATGGAGTGGGGAAGATGCCAAGCAGATTGGCTTGGTTGATGAAATTGGCGATCTCGATGATTGTGTGAAAGCTGCGGCGCAGGCTGCGGGTGTAACGGATTATGCCGTGAGAGAGCTACCCTCGCTCATTGATCCATTCGAGAAGTTTATGGAGAAACTCTCAGGCGCCCAGGAAGCCTCTGTAGCGAAAGAGCTTCTCGGCGAGCAATATCTCGTTTATAAACAGGTCAAAGAAGCAGCTAGTTGGCAGGGAGTGCAGGCCCGCTTGCCCTTTATTTTGAACACAGGCCTTTGATTATTGGGTACCGGGGACTGAGTACTAGGTACTGAGTACTGAGTACTAGGTACTGGATTACCCCGTCTCTCGTCCCCAGTCTTCAGTCCCTCGTCCCCAGTCCCCAATCTCCAGTCCCCATGCCCCGCAAACTCACCACCACCGAACTCAACCGCCTCAGCGCGGAAGAGTTCCGTGCACGCGAAAAGTTTCCCATCATCATTGTACTCGATAATGTGCGTAGCGGCTTGAACGTAGGCAGCATTTTTCGCAGTGCCGATGCTTTTAATGTGGAGAAGATTATCTGCTGTGGAATAACACCGACACCGCCGAATAGGGAAGTCTTGAAAAGTGCCCTTGGTTCGACGGAGACGGTGGAGTGGGAATACGAGGAGTCGGCCTTGACAGCGGTGCAGCGTATGCGTGCTGATGGCGTTATCTGTTATGCCGTAGAGCAAGCAGAAAACAGTGTTATGCTGCATGATTTTAAACGCAAAGCCGGAGTCCACTATGCATTTGTGTTGGGAAACGAGGTCGATGGAGTGGAGCAGTGCGTAATCGATGCATGCAATGGTGCTATTGAGATTGCGCAATACGGCACCAAGCATTCACTGAATGTGGCGGTGTGTGGTGGGGTGGTGATGCACGAATCGCTGAAAGTCAGTTAATTTGACTCATTCGTCTTGTTTTTTGTCTATTTTGTCGAAAACTAATTCAGGAGATACAACGAGTAAGGGCAAATTTTAGCTATGTTTGTTCATCTCGTAAATGAGATGTGGGTTTAACTAGCCCTGAAAAAACAAATAACGATTAACCAACCTTAGCTGATTGCGACTTGATTGAGTCGCGACCAACTAGCGAAACAAATCATGTACTACGTTTCACGCATTGCGCTTTTTTGCGCGCTGTTGACATCGCTGCCTTTCAACTTGTTGAAAGCGCAGGCTTCGTCTGATAGCGATTTATCTCAATTATGTTCGAAAGCAGGGTTTTCTGTCCAGTCAAAGGCAGAGAAATTTGACCTCTATCGTTACGAAAAGGCTTTTTTAAGTTTTGACCGTATCGATTCTTTCCGCTTAGAAGAAAAGCAGGCAACCTATTCCATTGAAAACGGAGAAGCGATAATTATTCTCGCCTCAGCGGCTGAAATGCGCGCGCGAAGTGCTAAGAAAATTCAATCGTTGGGTAGTAATCAGTTGCCGATACGATTTGTGTTGAATTCACACAATCAGGTTAAAGAGCAACCATTGAATTAAACAATCACAATCTTTTGCGTCCCACTAATCAAATAACACGCATTCTGCTGCTCATCGCTTTGATGTTGCAGCTTACCGCTGTTGTTTGGTCGCAAGCTGACGATCCATGTTCTGCACCCGTTGTATTGCCGATTAACAATGGTTGTGTATACGCCAACTACACCAATCAAAATGCGACAGCTACTGCAGGGGTTCCTAATCCAGGATGCGGTAATTATAATGGTGGTGATGTTTGGTTTACTGCCGTTGTACCCGCTAGCGGATGGTTGATTTTTGATATGCAAACGCAGCCTTCAGGTGTAACCGATGGAGCCATGGCATTATACACAGGTACTTGCGGAGCTCTGACCTTGGTGACGTGCGATGCCGCAGGAAGTGCAAACGCCAATATGCCATCCATTTCTCAAACCGGATTGACTCCCGGTACAACCGTTTTCCTGAGGGTATGGTCAGAAGGTTCAACACCGAAAGGTCCTTTTTCGCTATGCGCGAGAAGAGGTGTGCCGTGTAATCAGCAGACGACAAACGCTACATGCCAATCGTTTGATATTTTTTGTACAGGTGTATCTACCGACTACTGCAACACCACGGGTGTTCCATCATTGGGTAGTGGAGGAATCTATGGATGTTTAGGGTCGACCCCAAACCCATCATTCTATGCATTTAGCGCTGCTACAGGTGGAACTATGAATTTGCAAATTAGTCAGCAGACCGCAGCGGGTGACACATTGGACGTGGACTACGTAATATGGGGACCATTTGCGAATCAGGCTTCCATTTGTGCAGGCTTAAGTGCAGCTAATATTCTATCCTGCAGCTATTCAATCAATGCTGTTGAGAATGCTACAATTAATACTGTCTCAGGTCAATGGTATATGGTTCTTATAACCAACTTCTCCAATCAACCCGGATTTATCAATTTTACTCAAACAAATTCCGGTCAGCCTGGAGCAGGTACGTCCAATTGTAATGGTTTAACTGTCAACACAAGTGCTTGCGCCAGTGGTTTGTATAACCTAACAGGAACAGTTATCGCCCCGAATGCCAATACACTTTCGGGTACTTTGACAATTTCCACAAATTGCGGTACTACACCCACTGTTATTAATTTACCGGCGTCGAGTCCCATCAACTATGCCATCAATGGGCTAACCGGTAATGGCAATTTATGTCAGGTTACCGCTGTGTTCAGTGATCCGGCAGCACAACCAATTGCTCCAACCCAGTATACAGCGCCCAATTGTTGTGTCTCTGCTTCTGCCAATGCCAGTTGTGCGCAGGCAGACCCATTTTGTACGGGTAGCAATATAAATGTGTGTAACACTACGGGTGCAGGATCTTTAGGTGGAGGAGGCATTTATGGGTGTCTTTTATCCACGCCGAATCCTGCATTCTATGCATTTAATGTGCAGCAAGCAGGCCCCCTTGAAATTACACTTAACCAAACCAGCACCGCAGGTAATCCCATTGATGTCGATTTCGTCGTATGGGGGCCGTTTACCGATCAAGCTTCCATTTGTGGTAACTTGATGGCAGCGAATATTGTGGACTGCTCGTATTCCGGCGCGGCAACAGAAATTGTGAATATTGATAATCCGACAGCGGGTTCGTGGTATATGTTGCTCGTAACAAATTTCTCGAACACTTCAGGAACTGTCAATATTTTTCAGAGTAACGCCTCGACTCCAGGTGCAGGGGTTACGAATTGCAACGTTCTCACAGCCACGCCGAGCGCTTGTTCCAATGGGCAATACAATGTGTCCGGATTCTTATATTCGCAGAGCCCACCTTCTTCGGGCAGTGTAACGATATCAAATTCATGTAATGGTCAATCGTTGACCTTCAACGCACCATTCTCGACTAACCTGGCTTATTCATTTAACAACTTGTGCGGCAATGGTCAGCAATGTCAAATTACAGCCGTTTACAGCACCGGTGCAACTCCCCCTACTCCGGCTACATATACAGCTCCTTCGTGTGGAACGATTACGGCAACCCCCTCGGCCTGCACAGGCAATACGTATTCTGTAACGGGCAATGTGACTGTTGCGTGTCCACCAGTGTCAGGTTCATTGACGGTCACTACTTCATGCGGTGGATCTGCTGTTATCACTACTTTTCCTGCTAATGGAGTCATACCTTACACCATTTCCAATATCACAGCAGGTACTCAGCCTTGCACGGTGAGTGCCGTGTTTAGCGGAACAGGAGCGCCTATAGTGCCGAATACAACATATTCACCCCCATTCTGCTGCACTCCGTCCACGGTGTCTGTTTCCGTTGCTCCTACGTCGGCTAATTTTTGTACAGGTGGCACTCCCGTAGCATTGACCGGGACAACTAACGCTACCTCTGTTTCTAGTTCTTTTTCGAATAATACTGCCGTTACAATACGTGATGGTCTTGTAATCAATGTTAATAACGTACCAACTAATACGAGATACGATCCAAGTGTAATTAACGTGGCCGGTTATTGTATCAATAGTATTTCAGCATCCACGATAATGCGCGTAACGCTTAATATTCAGCATTTGTGGGATAGTGATGTTATTGTATGGTTGCAGAGCCCATCTGGCACATATGTCCGATTAATTCAAGGCAGCGGAGGGTCTGATGACAACTTTGTTGCAACTGTACTTTCCTCTACAGCTACAAATGCTATTGGAAGTGCTGGAAATAATACCGGTCCCTTTACGGGTACATATGCTCCTTCAACGGGGGGATCTTTTGCATCCTTTATTGGGTCCACAATCAACGGCGCATGGACTTTGTGGGTGGGTGACGCTTCTGCTGTAATCGGAGGCACCCTTCAGAATTGGTCGATTTCTTTTGAGAATCCTCCTTCTTACACGTGGGCCCCTGCCGCGGGTCTGTCCTCAACAAATACACTCAATACCACCGCAAGTCCAACATCTACGACCACATATACCCTCACCGCAACTAATGGCTGTGGCTGTTCAGGATCTGCGACAGGAACATTGACAGTCAACGCGCTTCCAACTGTAACAGCAAATGCGGTTACGTTCAATAGCGTATGCGCGGGGCCTATCGCTGCAGAAGCTGCAACCCCGACCATTACGTTGACATTGACGCCTGCAACGGCTGTTGCGAACTGGGCACTCTACACAGGTACAACTGCAACAGGTGCTCCTATTCAAACAGGCACAGGTAACCCAAATTATGCTTTCACCAATAGCACATGCAGCAATCAAAGCTATGTATACCGAGTCATTCCAACCTTGAATGGATGCAATGGGGCGCCTCTAGATATTAGCATCACGGTGAAGCCTAAGCCCCTCTCGACCTTCACTGTCTCACCGAATCCGGTCTGTATTGGTCAAACGGCTACTCTCACCTATACGAGTCCAACCTGCCCGACTTCATCGTTTAATTGGGAGTCGACAGCGTCTCCATCCCCTCCGGCAGGTTATGTAGCCAACTTGGCTACTCCGGGCCTCAATCCATCAGCCACCAATGCGGCAGTTGTAACGGTTACTCCATCGGTGGCAGGCACATATACCATTCGTGTTCAAAGCACGGCGCAAGCCGGCTGCACAGGCCCTATGTCGCCGGCAATTGCTCTGGTTGTAGCCCCCCTCAACACCGTTACGGCTTCGACTCCTCGAACCGCTTGCCAGAACCAAGCACTCAGTCCAACTATCCAGTTCACCACGACCGGGGCAACGGGTATTGGCACTGCGACGGGATTGCCTGCAGGAATAACTCCTGTCTTTGCCGGTAATGCCACGTCCGGAACTATTACGCTCAGCGGCACTCCGACTGCTGCGGGTACTTTCAATTACAGCATTCCGCTCACAGGCGGGTGTGGGACAGTGAATGCGACGGGAACTATTACCGTTGTTGCGCCACCAACGGCCATACTTTCTTCGTCTACGAGTATTTGCCCAGGCTCCATATCGACAATTAATTTTACAGGAACTGCTTCAGCTACACTAACCTGGTCAACTTCTACCGGTGCGACGGGTAACTTTGTATTCAATGGTTCAGGTGTAGCCAATATTGGTCCATCCAGCATCAATACTTCCTGGACCTCTTGGCCAGCGGGAACCGTCATCACGTTTTCTCAGGTTACGATTAATAATTGCTCTGCACCAATCAATTTCGTTATCACCGTAACATCGTCTCTTAATGTAACCGTTACTGCGCAATCTCCTATTTGTGCTGGTAGCACCTCGCAACTGACCTTTACGGGTACTCCTTCTGCAACCGTTACCTACAATGTTGGTGGCGGTAATCTCATTACAAATACGGGTGCAACAGGCACCGTCACTGTTGCTAGTCCAGCAATCAATTCAAGCACCAACGTAACGGTAACGCTTGTTCAAATCGCAGGTGGTTGTAGTCAAGTTCTGAGCAATTCAGCACCTATAACAGTATCACCCGCCAACATAGCCGGAGCACCTAGCGCCAATCCGACATTGTGCGTTAACACCGCCCTGACACCGATTACCATTGCAACTACAGGAGCAGCGGGTATCAGCAATGCCGGGGTGAACGGTGCCAATGGTTTACCGGCGGGAGTCAGTGCATCGTGGGCTGGCAATACAATTACCATTTCGGGCACTCCAACGGCGGCAGGTACGTTCAATTATTCTATTCCGCTTACAGGTGGTTGCGGAACCGTGAATGCA
>CANIAA010000129.1 GCA_947465255.1 Flavobacteriales bacterium
GCTTTCTCACGATTTTTTCGATCAATGAATATGTGACCGATGAGATGCATGTATTGCCCAAGAATGGGGACTTTTTTCAGTTCTTTTTTGCCTATGTAGAATAAGCCGAGTGGAATTGCGCGTGCAATAGCTACTACATCGAGATGAGAAACATGATTGGAAACATAAATGCATGGCCTGGTAGTGTCGAGGTTTTCAAGGCCTGTCACTTTTAGCTTGACACGGGCAATGAAGAGCACAGGCGGACAAAACAAATACCTGCCTTCGAAATAATGAACCCATTGTCCGTTCCAAGTAAGGAGCATGAGAACAATCCCTATCAGCCCGCATATTCCGGTCCAAAGCACAATGAGAATGATTTGAATAATGCCGAATGCAGTTCGAAGAGCTTTCATAACTCCGGCAATTTGCAAAAGAATCGCCTAAACTTGTTTATGCTAACGGAAGTTTTGCTTGGCATGAAGTAACAAGCGTCATGCTTTTCAAGGGTCATCGATGATTTCACTCATTCGTCTTGCCAATGAGCACAAATAGTTTCGCCTCGGTACAAAACGAGAATAATCTGAAACTTCCGGTTACCATACAAGCCTTTATTGCAGAAGCCGGTGATTTGGCTTATTTCTCGGCTCGTTTTTTTCGCGAGTTACGGCCAAGTCAGATGGAGTGGGCCGAATGGATGAATCAAAGTTTTCGTATCGGTAATCTCACGTTGCCCTTAGTTGCTATTACAGGGTTTATCATGGGCCTGGTAATAACGATTCAGTCCTATCCATCCATGGCAGCATTTGGCGCAGAATCATGGTTACCTTCCGTTGTCTCTGTTTCGTTGGTTCGCGAAATCGTTCCGGTTATCACCGCTCTTATTTGTGCCGGCAAAATTGGTTCAGGGATAGGCGCTGAGTTGGGCTCCATGAAAGTCACCGAGCAGATAGATGCCATGGAAGTGAGTGGAACGAACCCCTATAATTATCTTGTGGTTACGCGTATTTTGGCTACAACACTGATGGTTCCGATGCTGGTTGTCATAAGTGATGCTATCGCTCTATATGGTGCTTTTCTCGGGGTTAACATGAAGCAAGATGTAAGTTTTAGTTTATACACGCATCAGATCTTTCAGAAACTTACATTCAATGATGTCTTGCCTTCCATCACAAAGTCTTTCTTCTTTGGTTTTGCAATTGGTGCTGTTGGGTGTTACAAAGGTTTCGTTACACGCAATGGAACACAGGGTGTAGGTGTTTCAGCGAACTCAGCGGTTGTGCTATCCACATTCGTTGTATTTCTTATTGATCTGTTAGCAGCACAATTGTCTGATATATTCAGTATAACATGAGCGGCTCTTCAGAACATATTTTGGAGGTACGTGATTTGTCGATTTCATTCGGAAGTAATCATGTACTCCGAAAGTTTTCCATGTTTCTTGATGAAGGTGAAAACGTTGTTGTTCTTGGAAAGTCCGGCTCTGGAAAATCGGTGCTTATCAAGTGCATCATAGGCTTGCTGGAGGCTGATTCCGGGAGTGTGCGTGTGATGGGTAACGAGGTTAGTGCAATAACATCGCGCGAGCTCGACAAGCTCCGATCGAGTATTGGTTTTTTGTTTCAGAGTAATGCCTTGTATGATTCAATGACTGTTCGAGAAAACCTGGAGTTTCCCTTGCGCCGGCATCGACGTCAATTGTCTAAAGCAGAAAGAGAAGCTCTCGTGATCCAAGCGCTGAATGATGTGGCTTTGCCGCATACAATTGATTATTTGCCGGAAGAACTTTCAGGAGGAATGAAGAAGCGAATTGCGCTCGCTCGCGCACTGATGCTGAAACCTCGCATCATACTGTATGATGAGCCGACGACAGGGCTTGACCCCATTACTGCTCGTGAGATCAGTGCATTGATTGTTCGAATCCAAAAACGCTACAATACATCTTCCATCATAATTTCTCATGATATGAATTGCGTGCGCGCAACGGCTAATCGTGTTGTCTTGCTTATCGATGGTAAGTCCTATTGTGAAGGGAGCACCGCAGGGCTTTCTGAATCGAATGATGAAAATGTGAAAGCTTTTTTTGATTTACCACAATGAAAACAATTCAGCATATTCGATTGGGTGCATTGGTGCTTGTAGCAACGGTCATACTTATTGCAGGATTGTATTTGGTAGGTCAGCAACGAAATATCTTTAGTGCGAACGCCATTCTTTATGCGCATTTCCATGATATAGACGGCTTGATGCCAGGCAACAATGTGAGATTTAATGGTTATAGTTTGGGTAGTGTAGTGGACATATCACCCTATAATGATTCTCTGGTGGAGGTAGTCTTTTCCATTGAAGAAGATTGGCTCAAGTATATTTCAATTTATGCAGAGGCAAGTTTGGGTACTGATGGGTTATTGGGTAATAAAATTCTCGAGATTGAACCCGGGCAGCCATTTTGCCGGGCTATTCGTAATGGAGATACTCTGAAAGTAAGACGGCAGCCGGACATGGATTTGGCGATGCGAACGTTGAATGAGACCAATAACAATCTGCTGGCTGTTTCTGCTGACCTGAGAAGCATTGCGGGAAGGTTTTCCGTCGACAACTCACTTTGGCAGCTGCTATCCGATTCAAGTCTTTCGCCGCATGTGCGCAGCGCGGTTGTAAATGTGGAAGTTATATCGGCAAGGGCTGCTCGCATTACCGGAGATCTCAGTGCGATGGTCCACGATGTTAGATCCGGAAGAGGTAGTTTGGGGGCAATTCTAACCGACACTTCACTATTCTCAAAAATTCATCAAACGGTAGTAAACATCGAGACGATAAGCGATACGCTTGCGGTTGTAAGTGGCAATTTTAGTGAGCTTTCCGGCAAGGCTATACATGGGAAAGGAAACGTGGCCACATTCGTAAATGATACAACGCTGGTCGAAAATGTAAATGCCGCAGTGAAGGAGATTAGGAGGACCGCGACAACGACGGATGAAACGCTGAAGCTCCTGCGACAATCAAGGTTACTGAAACGTTATTTAAAGCGCCAAAAGAAACCTTGATTTTTAACTTCGCGCACGTCTTGTGGTATTGACTAAAATTGTCATAAAAATTCAACATATCATTGAGTTTGAGTAAGTTTAATGTCAATACATAGCGATATATTGTTATTTCAACCTGTTTTTTGACCTCATGAAGTGGACAGATAAATATTATCTCGAAGAGTTGGGAAAGAACATTGCAAAGAAGCGAAAGGAAGGAGGAATGTCTCAGGCTGATCTTGCGTACAAGATTGGAATGGAAGTACCGAATCTTTCGGTGATTGAAAATGGTAAATCCAATCCGCAAATTCTAACGTTGCTGAAAATCTCTGCAGCCTTGAATGTGCATTTAAAGGAAATTTTACCGGTGCCAAATGACCCTGCCTTCATTTTGAAGGAAGCGCCGGTATATATGCCTAGAAAGCATGATCGATAAGATCATGCTTTCTTTTATTTTTTAGTCTTATGCGCTTTTGCGCACTAGTACTTTCTTTACAGCGGCTATTATGTTTTCTGATTCAAGACCATACTTTTTCATGAGTTGGTCAGGTGTACCGCTTTCTCCGAAGCTGTCATTTACACCAACGAATTCAATCGGCGTAGGGCAGTGCTGAGATAAAGCTTGTGCTATTAGACTTCCCAAACCGCCATTAATTTGATGTTCTTCGGCAGTGACAACAGCACCTGTTTTACGAGCAGAGTTGACTACCGCTTCGATATCGAGTGGCTTTATAGTGTGTATGTTTATGAGGTCAACGGTGATTCCTTCTGCCTCCAGTGCCTTTGCAGCCTCCACCGCTTTCCAAACAAGATGACCGGTAGCGAATATGCTGACGTGATTTCCGGCGTGCATATGCCACGCTTTTCCAATTTCGAATTTCTGATCGGCTCCTGTATACATGGGCACCTTCGGACGACCAAATCGCAAGTAAACCGGACCATGATGTTCGGCTATTGCAATAGTCGCGGCTTTCGTTTGGTGGAAGTCGCAAGGGTTAATCACGGTCATGTTAGGTAACATGCTCATCATCCCGATGTCTTCTAATATTTGATGCGTGGCTCCATCTTCTCCCAATGTAAGTCCGGCATGTGATGCGCAGATTTTTACATTCTTATCGCTGTAGGCAATACTCTGTCTGATTTGATCGTATACGCGACCGGTAGAGAAGTTTGCAAATGTGCCCGTGAATGGAATATGGCCGCCAATCGTTAAACCGGCTGCAACTCCCATCATATTGGCCTCTGCGATGCCCACTTGAAAGAATCGCTCTGGAAAGGCTTTCAAGAAAGCGTCCATTTTCAACGAGCCGATGAGGTCGGCGCAAAGAGCTACCACGTGAGGGTTTTTCTTCCCCGCTTCCAATAGTCCTTCTCCAAATCCACTGCGGGTATCATTCGACCCTTCCACTTTGAAATCTAACATGTGCTTAAGCTTTTTTCGATTAATAGTCTCCTAACGTTTCTTCCAATTGCCCTAAGGCTTGTGCTAATTCGGCATCGTTGGGTGCAACGCCGTGCCATTTGTGTGTGCCTTCCATGAAGTCAACACCTTTGCCCATCGATGTGGTCATTAGAATCATAACAGGCTTGCCTTTTCCGCACAGGGTTTTTGCTTTTTCCAGTGTACTCACGACCGATTGCATATCGTTGCCTTCCATGTCGATGACTTGCCAGCCGAATGCTTCCCACTTTGCGCGCAGGTTGCCCAGGCTCATTACCTTTTCGGTTGGCCCGTCAATTTGCTGTCCGTTTACATCAATGGTTGAAATGAGGTTGTCTACTTTGTGATGCGCAGCATACATAGCAGCTTCCCAAATCTGACCTTCCTGCAGCTCGCCGTCGCCGTGCAGCGTGTACACGAGTGATTGGTCGTTGTTGAGTTTTTTAGCTTGCGCTGCGCCTATGGCTACAGACAAGCCTTGGCCCAACGAACCGCTTGCTACTCGAACACCGGGCAATCCTTCGTGCGTTGTAGGGTGCCCTTGCAGACGCGTATTGATTTTACGAAATGTCGAAAGTTCTTGCGCAGGAAAATACCCGCTGCGAGCCAGAACACTGTACCAAACTGGCGATATATGACCATTACTTAAAAAGAATAAATCTTCGCCTTTACCGTCCATATTCCAGGTGCCCGGCTTGTGGTTCATAATCTTAAAATAAAGAGCGACCATATAGTCGGTACATCCAAGCGAACCGCCGGGATGTCCGCTGTTTACGGCGTGAACCATACGCACTATGTCGCGTCGAACTTGCGATGCGGTGGCTTGTAATTCTGAAATTGTCATGGGGAAGCGTTTAGCGGCGCGAAGGTATTTCGTAAGTATGCGTGTTTCTGTGATGTTGACTGAATGTGAAAAAGTGGTATGTCGTATTTTCGCGCCCGCAAAACAATAATTATGTCACTGAAATGCGGAATTGTTGGATTACCCAACGTAGGTAAATCAACCTTGTTCAATTGCTTGTCGAATGCGAAAGCGCAGGCAGCTAATTTCCCCTTTTGTACCATTGAGCCCAATGTTGGAACCATCACTGTTCCCGACGATCGTCTCACGCAATTGGCTGAAATCGTAAATCCGGAGAGAATCGTACCAACTACGATAGAAATCGTGGACATTGCCGGTTTGGTGAAAGGAGCCAGCAAAGGCGAAGGCTTGGGTAATAAGTTCCTTGCTAATATCAGAGAAACCGATGCCATCATTCACGTTCTGCGTTGCTTTGAAGATGGCAACGTTGTGCACGTGGATGGAAGCGTTGACCCCGTTCGCGATAAGGAGATTATTGATATCGAATTGCAGTTGAAAGACCTTGAGTCTATTGAAGGTCGTATTGCTAAGGTGATGCGCGCTGCGAAGAGCGGTGATAAAGATGCTAAGCGCGACTTCGATTATATGACACGCATTAAAGAGGCCCTCGAACAAGGCAAGAGTGCACGCACTGTGGCGCCGGCCAACGACGACGAGGAAAAACTCCTGAACGATCTGCAATTGCTTACCAGTAAGCCGGTGCTGTATGTGTGCAACGTAGAAGAATCTTCCGTTGTGAAAGGAAACGCACACGTGGAGCGCGTTCGCGAAGCAGTGAAAAACGAAAATGCAGAAATCATTGTGTTGGGTGCAGCCATCGAAGCTGATATCGCGGAGCTCGAAACATTCGAAGAACGTCAGATATTTTTGGGAGACTTAGGGTTGGATGAACCCGGTGTTGCGAAACTCATTCGTGCGGCCTACAAGCTGCTTAATCTACAAACCTATTTCACAGCCGGAGTAAAAGAAGTACGCGCCTGGACAATTCATAAAGGTGACACAGCTCCGAAGGCGGCGGCTGTTATCCACACCGATTTTGAAAAGGGTTTCATTCGTGCCGAAGTAATCAAGTACAACGACTATATTAACTACAAAACCGAAGCTGCCGTGAAAGAAGCCGGAAAGCTCGGTGTAGAAGGGAAGGAGTATATCGTTCAAGATGGCGATGTGATGCACTTCCGCTTCAATGTGTAGGATTACAGGAAACTAGGATTGTAGGATAATAGGGGGCTGAAATAAAAAAAAGGGGAACCTTAACGATTCCCCTATAATCCTACAATCCTATTATCCTTCTACTCAGAAGGAGCCTCAGTATTACCCTTGGCCTTACTTTCTTTGGATGCTTTTGCCTTTTCCACTTTCATGGTCATGCGATCTTCTTTTGCATCGTAGTCGACTAAAAGAGTATCACCAGACTTTAAGTGTGCAGTAATGATTTCCTCCGCGATCGGATCTTCCAGATATTTCTGAATGGCTCTTTTCAGTGGACGTGCGCCAAATTTTTCATCATATCCTTTTTCCGCGATATAGTCCTTAGCAACGTCAGTCAACTTGATGGTGTAGCCTAAGCTGGTAACACGGTGGAAGAGTTTGTTCAGTTCGATATCGATAATCTGATGAATGTCTTCTTTGCGCAGCGGATTGAAGATGATCA